>NZ_MWQL01000003.1:0-340763 GCF_002210325.1 Fibrobacter sp. UWB1 | reverse complement strand
GAACGAAGTGTAGTCGAAGGATCTCTTCTTATTTGTTCTTTTCTGTGTTGTTGGCTTTCCTGGCAGCGTGTGATGATTCGTCGTCGGCATCGGCAGAAAACAGTGAACCTGCGACCCTAAGCAGCGCCGAAGGGCAAGTAAGTTCATCTTCAACAAAAAAATTGACCGTTTCTAGCGATTCACGCTGCGAGGAGTGTAATGACGACGCAATCTCTAGCAGCGGCAATGCGAATTCGAATGGGTCTAGCCGGTCTAGTTCATCCGAACAAAATGTGGCGTCAAGTAGTTCGGAGAAGTTGTCCGAGACAAGTAGCTGTTCTGAGGACGATGACGAGTATTCGTCGAGTTCCGTAATTTTGGCAACTCCTTGCAAGACTGAAACTGAAGATAACTGCGAATATGGGACTTTGCTTGACGACCGCGATGGTCAAACTTACAAGACTGTAAAAATTGGTGATCAATGGTGGATGGCGGAGAACCTGAATTACGCTGACAGTGTGAAGACTCCTAGTTTGTTGAAGCGTAATTGGTGCTACAATAATGAACCTGATAGTTGTTCCAAGTATGGTCGCCTTTACATCTGGACTGCAGCTATAGATTCGGTGAAAATAGCTACAGATTCTGAAAGACCCTGTTTTTGCAGCAGTGAATGGTTGTGTTATAATTCTGATAGGCGGAAATGTGTTCTTCCTGATACAGTGCCGGGTATTTGTCCGAGCGGCTGGCACTTGCCGCATTATCGAGAATGGGATGTTCTGATGGAGGCTGTGGGTGGAGAATCGTCGGGGGATGTTCTCAGGTCCCAGAGTGGTTGGTATTCAAATGGCGATTGGTATGATGATAAAGGATTGGATTCCTTTGGATTTAATGCTCTGCCTGCTGGCGAAGGGTACTGCTCGCTTGACAGTTGTTACTTTGATCGTGTCGTAACTCACGCACACTTTTGGACTTCTGTTGAAATCCCTAGCCATTCTCATGAAGCGAATCTCATGAACTTGTGGTACCCCCGTAGAGAAGGATGGATAATCGGAGAACCAAAGGATTTCGGTCATTCTATCCGTTGTGTAAAAGATTGATTGTTGCCCTGAATTTTGCAGCAGCTTATTATTGGGGATGAAATAAGTTATATTGTCCGCCGGGAAAATTAAGCCTTTGGGGCGAAGGAGTTTTTATGCGTAATGTTATTGCAAACGCGAAGGGAGCCTGCTACGAGCTGTGCGTGGTGGTGGCAATCTCTCTTGTATTGGGTGTTTTCTTGTCGGCATGTAGCGGGGAAGGCGGTAATTTCACAAATCCGAACGATGAAGAACTTGCGGCCTTGAGTAGCGCCGAAGGGCAGGGGAGTTCATCTTCGAAAACTAATGGATCGGGTAATTCGTCAGGTGTCACCCTGAGCGGAGCGTCAGCGGAGTCGAATGGGTCTAGTTCATCCGAACAAGATGCGGAGCCAAGTAGTTCGGAGAAATTGTCCGGGGCAAGTAGCGATTCTGCGGATATGATGGAGTCTTCGTCGAGTTCAGTAACTTTGGCGACGCGTTGCAAGACTGAAACTGAAGATAATTGCGAATACGGGACTTTGCTTGATGACCGTGATGGTCAAACATACAAGACTGTAAAAATCGGCGCACAGTGGTGGATGACCGAGAACCTGAACTATGCCTACACCGGCGTTCCCTTTGAAAACGGCTTCTACACCTCCGATTCCACCAGTTGGTGCTACGACAACGACCCAACCAACTGTGCCAAGTACGGACGTCTTTATACCTGGGCTGCGGCCATGGACAGCGTGGGCGAATGGAGCACAAACGGCAAGGGCTGCGGCTTTATCGACTTTTACAAGACATACTCGACGACCTACCCAGTTCGAGGAGTTTGTCCCGAAGGCTGGCATTTGCCGACTCAAACGGAATGGAACACCCTGTTCACGGCGGTGGGCGGCCAATCAACTGCGGGGCAGAAGCTCAAAGCGGCATCAGGCTGGAATGCGTTTAGTAGCATCACCAATGAGGACACTTTCGGTTTCTCGGCGTTGCCTGCCGGCTACAGGGACGACTGTGGGGATTACTACGACGTGGGCTACGGCGCGTACTTCTGGAGTTCGACGGAGGGCAATAGTAGCCGCGCGTACCTCGTAAACTTGTTCTACGGCAACGACTACGCGGACCTGTACTACAACGGTAAGAACTACGGGCGCTCTGTCCGCTGTGTAAAGGACTAAAAAAACGAATGGATTGACGGCTATGCCGTCCGTAGCTACGGCTCACCAAAAAATATGCAAGCATATTTTTTGCCGGATTCGCCTTGCACACTTTTGCTTCACCCCTGTTCGGGGGTCGCAATGACGTTGAGCAGGGCCCTAAGGCGGAAGAAAATGTGTCGTCGAGCGAACATTCCGGAACGGCCATGTGAGCGAAACGAGCACATTTCTGGAGCCGTGGGCTATTTGAAACCAGGGTTTTGCAGAAAACCCTGCGACTCGGCCATACCAATTTGTGCGAGCACAATTGCCGCGGCTCTCGTCTTACGGGGTTTTAGGGGCGGAGCCACTAGGCGAGGGGGTGTATGGAAGACTTGCCCTAGATCCTTCGACTCCACTTCGTTGCGCTCAGGATGACACAAGGGCAAGGCTGCAATCAGGGGGATTCGTCCCCCTTTTTTCTATTATGGATTGCTTCGCTTCGCTCGCAATGACGTTCTTTTTTGTTTTTTCTAAGCTCTAAGCTCTAAGTTCTAAGTTCTAAAATGCTATATTTGCCCGCGGAACAATTTATTTAACAGAGGTTCAATCTATGAATTATTTCAATTCTATCCCTATGCGTCGCCAACTCGAAGAAATTGGCCACTGCCGTTTCATGGAACATTCTGAATTCAGCCGTGGTGTTGAAGCCCTCAAGGGCAAGAAGATCGTGTTCGTCGGTTGCGGTGCCCAGGGTCTCCATCAGGGTCTTGACCTGCGCGATAGCGGCCTCGACGTCTCTTACACGCTCCGCAAGGAAGCCATCGAACAGAAGCGCCAGTCCTGGAAGAACGCTACTGAAAACGGCTTCAAGGTCGGTACCTACGAAGAAATGATTCCGGATGCAGACCTCGTTTGCAACCTCACACCGGACAAGCAGCACCACAACGTGATTCCGGCCATCATGAAGCTCATGAAGAAGGGCGCGGCCCTCTCTTACAGCCACGGCTTCAACATCGTCGAAGAAGGCCAGGAAATCCGCAAGGACATCACGGTGATCATGGTGGCCCCGAAGGGCCCGGGTTCCGAAGTCCGTAGCGAATACGTTCGCGGTTTCGGTATGCCCTGCCTTATCGCCGTGCACCCGGAAAACGACCCCGAAGGTAAGGGTTGGGACTACGCCAAGGCTTACGCCGCTGGCCTCCATGCCGACCGTCCGGGCGTTCTCGAAAGCTCTTTCGTTGCCGAAGTGAAGTCCGACCTCATGGGCGAACAGACCATCCTTTGCGGTATGCTCCAGACCGGCACCATCCTCTGCTACGACAAGATGGTGAAGGATTTCGGCGTTGAACCGGCTTACGCGGTCAAGCTGCTCCAGTACGGCTGGGAAACCATTTCCGAAGCCCTGAAGCACGGCGGTATCACCAACATGATGGACCGTCTCTCCAACCCGGCCAAGATCCGCGCAACGGAACTCGCCGAGAAGATGAAGAAGATCATGAAGCCGCTCTACTGCGAACACCAGGACAACATCATCTCTGGCAAGTTCTCCAGCACCATGATGGTGGACTGGGAAGCCGGCGACAAGGACCTCCTCAAGTGGCGTGGCGAAACGGGCGAACTCGAATTCGAAAAGGTCGAAGCTACTGACAAGGTGATCACCGAACAGGAATACTTCGACCGCGGCGTTCTCATGACCGCTATGATCAAGGCCGGTGTGGAACTCGCATTCGAAACCATGTGCTCTGTGGGCATCAAGCCGATGAGCGCCTACTACGAATCTCTCCACGAGACTCCGCTTATCGCCAACCTCATCGCTCGTAAGAAGTTGTACGAAATGAACCGCGTGATCAGCGACACCGCCGAATACGGTTGCTACCTGTTCGCCAACAAGTGCGTGCCTCTGCTCGCCGACTTCATGAAGAACGAAGTGAAGAAGGACGACATCGGCGCTATCTACGGCGAAGGCAAGACCACCGCTGTGGATAACGAAGAACTCATCAAGGTGAACAAGAACATCCGTCAGCATCCGGTGGAAGAGGTCGGTGCTTGGCTCAGAGAGAGAATGAGCGGTATGACCCGCGTCGTCTAAGCTTCGCGATACTGCGTTGTGGCTGCGCTCACGTACGCTTAGTACGCTACGCGCATCCACGCCTTGTCTCACTCGCTTATACTTAGCGGGATGAAAATTGAAGAAGTCCGTCGGGTATGCGCCCGGCGGGCTTTTTCTGTATTCGAACTTTCAATAGCCTGCAAACCACTGTCTACTGTCTACTTCCTACAGTCTACTCTTACTATATTATCCCACATGAACAATTCTCAATCTCGCAGCAAGCTTCGTGACGAAGTCTATACCCAGATGATGTGCGCGCAGGCGCGCCTTTCTAAAGACCAGAATACCCAGATGGGGGCGGTGCTGGTGAGTGCCGACGGTCGCGTGATCAGCACAGGCTACAATGGCGCTCCGGCTGGTTTCGACGACGAGACGGTGCCGTACACCCGCGAAAAGCAACTGCTGGCGTACGATTTGCTGGATGCCGATTCGGGCGAGCTCTTGAGCCACCACGAGTTCGAGGCGAACAAGTACCCGTTCATGGTTCACGCCGAAATCAACGCTTTGCACTATGCCCGCGGCAAGGTTCCTCCCGGCTCCAAGCTCTACGTGATCGGGTTCCCGTGCGAACGCTGCGCCCTGGATGTGAGCCTTTCGGGCGTTGCCGAAGTGTTCGTGACCAAGGACGATTACGACCCGAAGTCCACGCTGAACAACAGCCGCGATACGGCTTACTACATGTTTGCGCAGGCGGGAATTATCGTGACGCTGTGCGGTAAGCGCATTCGCCCGGTGGTTTCGAAACCGAACAAGTAGTTTTTATCACACTTTCAAAAGTGTGGACATAAATTTTTGCCTAAATGTAGACTTTTAGGCGAAATATTTATTATATTGATAACCGGGAGCAATTTGCGCTCGGTTTTTTTTATGGATTTTTAATATGGTGAATCTTTTTGAATACTTGAACTACCGCGAATTTTTGCGTGACGCCTATGAAGAGCGCCATAAGGGCGATTGGCGTTTTAGCCACCGCTATATTGCCGACCGTGCCGGGTTCGATGCGTCGATGTTCAACAAGATTCTGCAGGGCAAGCGTAACCTGACCAGTCGCCTGGTTTCGGTGTTTGCTGATATCTTTTGTAATGATGACCGCGAAAAGGCCTACTTTGCCGACATGGTGGCGTTCAACCAGGCTAAGAACCATTCCGAAAGCCGTCAGTACCTGGAAAAGCTGGTGGCCACCAAGGAATGCAAGGTCGAAAATGTGGCTAAGGACCAGTTCGAATACTTTGACCACTGGTACCATGCGGTGATTCGCGAACTGGTAACTTTTTACCCGTATGTGGGCGATGACGCGGCGCTTGGCCTGATGGTGCGCCCGCCGATTACGGCTTCGCAGGTCAAGTCTTCGATTGCGCTCTTGGAACGCCTCTCGATGATCAAGAAGAACGAGGTGACGGGCTTTTACGAACAGACGCAGGGCCTGATTTCGAGCGGGTCTGAATCTTTCAGTACGGCGGTCAACTCTTACATCCAGCAGAACTTGAATGTGGCGCAAGACGCCATGGACCGCTTCGACAGAAATGAACGAAACCTGTCGACGCTTGCTTTTGCCTGTGACGAGGACACCTATAAGGAATTGGTAGAAATGGTGCGCCGTTTTCGCCGTGAAATTCTTGCAAAGGTGGGGCAGTGTGCAAAACCTAATCGAGTGTTCCAACTCGGTATGCAGCTGTTTCCGCTTTCGGACCCGTATCCGCCTCCGCAGCGCCGCGGGCGCAAGCGCCGTATTCGCGGTATGGAAATGACGAACGGCGACGAATTAGAAGTTGCCGGTGATGATATCGCCGGTGAAAATGCCGAAGGGGGTGCGGACAATGCTTAAGAGAAAATCTTTATATGCTGTTCTAGCTCCCATGGTGGCGGGAATGCTTTGCAGTAGCTTTGTGGGCTGCTCTGAACGTCGCGATGTCGCGGGCGGTACCGAAGCCGAATCGACGATCGCGTTGCAGATTCAGTTGGCAAGCGGTAAGCCAGCCGCTTATAGCCGTGTGCGTGCGCTCCCGGAAGGTTTTTTACCCGAAGGCAACCGCGTGGTGCCTTGGCTCGAAACGAATGATTCGGGCTTTGTCAAGATTCCGATGGAACCGGGTTCTTACACGGTGGAGGCTCGCCATGTCGATGGAACAGTGGCAACAGGCGCTATCCGCAGCGTAGACTTGGAGAAAAAGTCGGCCGCTAGAATCGATACGGTCAAGCTCGGCGAACTTTCTTCGATCGAAGGCTACGTGATGCTCGGTGATTCGATGCCGGTGGTCCGTATTGCGGGCCTTGACCGCTACGTGATTCCGGACAGTACGGGGCATTTTGTGATTGACTCGCTCCCGGTGGGCGATTTTGACGTGCAAATCGGCGACCCGCAAGAGGTTTATTCGGCCAAGGTGCAGTCGACGACGGGCGATACCTTGTATGTAGACTGCTCTGATTCCACTTCAAGCATTAATGTGGTCAAGCCTAAGGAAACGGCAGCAAGTGAATATCCCGATGCCGACTGGAACGAACACGATGCCTTGATTAAGTTGGCCGACGGCTATGCTGTAGGCGTGCTCGGTGCTGCGGGCGTTACCGATTCTGCGGGTAATATCAGCAAGCAGAAGGGCGAAGTCTGTATTGTGACCACAACCGAAGACTACATTATTGTCGAAGACACGACCAGTACGGATTCGGCGTCAACGACGGCGGTGATTGCACCGGGGTCGCTCCGTGAATGTGCCTATAAAGAAGGCCCGGTATGGGTGCTTTTCGAAAAAGATGGCACTTATAACCTGCAGGCTCCGCTCCGTTTGAAGTCCGACAAGACATTCGATGGCCGCGGTCGCGATATCCGCATTTCGGGCATGGGTGTGCTTACCGATGCTTCAAGCAACTTGATCTTTGAAAATCTGACCTTTACGGCGCCGTCTATTACAGCGCAAGATACGACCTCTCGCCGCGCCCTTTCGATCCATAACCGTACGCATCATGTGTGGGTGGACCATTGCACCTTCGAGGAATACCCGCTGGTGGAATTCGATGTGAAGCGCTGCTCGCATAATGTCACGATTTCTTGGTCTCGTTTTGAAAATGCTCAGACGGGAGTGCTGTTCGGACTTGCCGGCGATATCATTATGGATACTGCCCAAAGCCTGACAATGCATCACAATTACTTCGAGGGGCTCTCTCGCGACGGAATTCTTGCTCATGGAGGCAAACTTCATGCCTACAACAACTTCTTCTACTCTTTAGATTTGTCGGGCGTGGTATGTTCAGATTCCGCTACCTGCCTGATAGAAAAGAACATCTTCAATAACGAAATGCCTGTGACGTTATACCGCTGGTATTACGAAGACGGTGCTCCGGTGGATTCTACGGTGGGCTTTGCCGACATGGAATCCAACTGGCATACCGCCGGCGGCGAAGATTTCATTACCGATGCTCGCGGCTACAAGCCCGACTACAAGTATACGGCTGATTCCGCCGATGCAGAGCTTGCTTTAAGAGTCAAGAAGCAAAGCGGAGCCCAGTAATTTTCTACTTTAGCGGTCATGAAAGAAAAACTCCCGGCTTTCCTGTTCATGCTTGCAATCCCGCTGTCGATTGTCCTCTACCTCAAGGTAGAGGCGGCCTCGGGTTCCGAAATCGTGGCGCTCTTGTCGGCGGTAGCTTGCTACCTGGTTGTTTTCTTCTTGCTGGCGCTGTTTTTTAATTCCCGCGCGAAAGATGCCGACGGCAAGGCCGTATCCGCTTTGGATAACTTGTTCGCAGAAAAGAAGACAAAGGCTGAACTTGCCCGCGAACAAATCTTACGCAAGCAAAAGGAACTGGAGGCTAAAAAGGCGTCGGAAAATAAACCGAATCCTTAATTGTACGATTGCAGACAAAATTATCTCCTTTAGCTATATTTGGCGTGTAAGGAGATTATATGAAGAAGATTGCCCTTTTCTTAGCCAGCGCGGTAGCCTTTGCCGGTGCCGCAGAACGTTACAAAGACCGCATGTTTGACGTCTCGGTCAAGAGAGATGTCATTTATGCCTCTAACGTAAAACACCTCAAGACACTCAATTCCATCTTGACTGCGATTATTACGTATGCCGTTTTGAACGATGGCATGCCTGTCTACCTGTTTGATAACGAGACTGACCTTAAGGAAGTCAGTTTGAAGATGGATATTTATCAGCCGAAAAACGATACTGAAAAGAAACGCCCGGCTGTTTTGGTGATGCATGGCGGTGCCTTTGCGGCAGGCTCCAAGAACGATTATGACCAGCACACGGTGACTTATTGCGACTCTCTGGCAGCCCGTGGTTTTGTGACTGCGGCGGTGGAGTATCGCCTGGGGATTACGGCTGTCATCAAGGACAAGGCGCTCACTATCGATAGCCTCGATTTCTCGAGAACGGTGTATCGTGGAATCCAGGATATCCGTGCCGCAGTCCGTTACGTTAGGTCGAACGCCGACGAATTGGGCATTGACCCGAATCGCATTTACCTGATTGGCAATAGCGCAGGCGCAATCCTTTCGCTCGAAAACATTTACATGGACAAGGAATCCGAAATTCCGCCGGCAGCAAAGAATGCTCCGGATTTGGGCGGACTCGATGCTTATGGTGTGCAGGGCTATGGTTCTCAGGCGAATGCCGTGGCGGCCTTGTGGGGCGCTGTGCATGATCCGAAAATTATCGAAGACGTGAAAAAGCCGGTTCTCTTGGTTCATGGTAAAGCCGACAGTACGGTCGTCTGGAAGACAGGACGCCCGCTGAGTAACATTGCCGCCGTTCTTGAAAACTTGATGCCTGCGACTGCGGCATCGGTTGGCGCGCTTGCATTCCATGTGGCGACTCCGACCCTTTACGGTAGCTATGTGATTGACTCGGTGCTTACGGCAAACAACGTGGAACATGACACCTACTTTGTCGATGGCCAACCCCATGAATTTTATGATTACGAAGATTATGACGTGAAGGTACAAAAGAAAGTCTTTGACTTCCTTTATGACTTGACCCAGAAACCTGCAAGCGCCGACCGTATTGTGGTGGCTTTGGTTAAGCCGTCTGCACTCCGTATGGGTGAAAACAACATGAGCTTTACGGTGTCGAAGGGTAGCAATCTCGCTTACGCCGTGACGGATTTGCGTGGCCGTATGGTGAAAAACGGCGTGGTTTCTGCAGGAGAAACGGTGGATTTTGCCGACCTTGAACGCGGTGTGTATGTGCTGCGCGTAAAGGGTGAACGTGCCATCCAATTCGGTATTTCTCGCTAAAAAACGTCAAATTTCAAACTTTTTAAAGCGCCCTTTCATTTCGGGGGGCGTTTTTCTATATTTGGGGTGGGGTGGCGGATGGCCGCCGGCAGCAATGCTGGAGGAAAGTCCGGGCACCGCAGGGCAGGATGCTGGATAACGTCCAGGCGTGGAAACACGACAGAAAGTGCAACAGAAAGTAAACCGCCGGCCGCAAGGCAGGTAAGGGTGAAATGGCGAGGTAAGAGCTCACCGCGCTCCTGGTGACAGGAGTGGCACGGTAAACCTCATCCGGTGCAAGACCAAGCAGAATTCCGTTCACGCAAGTGAACCTGGGGCGGCCCGCACCAGCTGGAATTCGGGTAGGTTGCTTGAGGCGGTCGGTAACGATTCGTCCAGAGAGATGGTCATCGCCTTCGCAAGAAGGAACAAAACCCGGCTTACAACTGCCCCTTATTTGAATGCCTCCGCTAACAGCGGAGGCATTCTCCGACTAGGGAAGGCTTCGCCCTCCCTAAAACCCTCCTTTCCCCTCGCAGGCAATCGCTTAACGCAGAGGCATTCTCCGATTAGGGAAGGCTCTGCCCTCCCTAAAACCCTTCTTTCCCCTCGCAGGCAATCGCTTAACGCAGAGGCCTTCTCCGACTAGGGAAGGCTCCGCCCTCCCTAAAACCCTCCTTTCCCATTGCAAAAATACAACAATCGCGAAAGCGCTCGTTGTATTTTATCTTATATTTACTTTATAACGTACGGGAAATATTTTGAATAAAGAAAAACTGAGTAAATTGATTCTGCGCATTGAGGCAACCATTGGCGTAATCGCCATGCTCATGGGAACAATCCTTACGGTTGCCGTTTGGAACGAGGGTTACTTTGTGGGCGCTATGATGATGATTGTCACGGGTGCAATCAGCGTATTCCTCGGGTTCAAGGAACTGGTGCAGCCGAGCGACCATGTGTTCCACTGGTTGCCGCTGTTCTATAAGATTGTGCGCCGCTCGTTTTTCTTCTTGAATGCGGTGCTGGTCGGGCTTGTCATTTTGACGGTCGCCCCGATGCTAGAATAGTACGAAATTCCTTTCGTCTTTCGTCTGTAGGCACGAAGTGCCGTTCTCTCGTCTAATTAATGCACGCCGTCTTCGTTGGCGGATTTCTTTTCGCTATACCACAGCTGGATTTTTTCGCGGGCGTCTTCATCGAAGGCGTCTTTGTCTTTTAGAATGTTTTCTGCCATCTGTAAGGTTTGCGCAATGAGTTCCTGGTCGGCAATCCAGTCGAACCAGCGGAATACCCAGCTGCCGCTCTGTTCGTTGCCTTCCAGATTGCCGGCGCCGCGAGTCTGTAAGTCGAGTTCTGCGATTTCAAAGCCGTCGTCGGTGTGGCTGAATTGGGTGAGGCGTTCCAGCGAATTTTCGGCAGCTTCGCCATCGGGCAACATCAAGAAGCACCAGGCCTGCTGATCGCCACGGCCAACGCGTCCGCGCAACTGGTGCAGTTGCGCAAGCCCGAAACGGTCCGGCTGATCGATAGCCATAATGTTTGCTTCGGGCACATTCACGCCGACTTCGATGACGGTTGTGGCCACAAGAATATGGACCTCTCCGGCGGCGAACCGCTTTAAAATGCCGTCGCGCTGCTCTTCGTCCATTTGACCGTGAATGCCTTCTACCACGACGCTGGAATCAAAGGCGCGGAGTTCGTTGACCACATCTTCGACACTGCGGGCGTTGCCTTCGTCGTCGCTTCCGACGCGGCTTACAATCCAGTAGCACAAGTTTCCGCCCTTCGCCTCGCTGCAAATGAATTTCTTCATGTCGCCGCGCTTGTCGGGGCTTACAAGGCGCGTCTTTACGGGCTTTCGGCCTGCGGGCTTTTCTTTAATTGAAATCACCTGCAAGTCGCCGTACATGGTCATGGCGAGGCTTCGGGGAATCGGGGTGGCGCTCATCACGAGCATGTCGGGGTATTCGCCCTTCGAAAGCAGTGCTTCGCGCTGGTTTACGCCAAAGCGGTGCTGTTCGTCGATAATCACGAACCCGAGCTTGGCAAAAGTCACATCCTTCGAGAACAGCGCATGCGTGCCAATCACCGCCTGGCAAAGTCCCATTTGCAACTCACCCAGAATCTGGCGTTTCTCGGCGGCGGGGGTCGCCCCAACTAAAAGTTGAATGCGCATTCCTGCGGCCTCGAAAAACGGTTTCATCTGCTTAAAGTGTTGCCTGGCCAAAATGTCGGTCGGCACCATCAATGCGCATTGCTCGCCAGCGCCGCACACGGCCAGCATGGCGAGCAGGGCGACCACCGTCTTGCCGCAGCCCACATCGCCTTGCAATAAGGCGTGGAACTGCTTTTTGCCGTTCAGGCCGTCAATGATGCGGTTCAGCGCCGCGTCCTGCCCGCCAGTCAAATTGAACGGCAAGCGCGACTTGGCGAGCATGACCTGGCCCAAGTCAATTTGCCTTTCGTGCCCGCGAACCTTCTGGTTCTCGCGCCGCTTCACCATGCGTAAGCAGAAGGGGAGCAGTTCCAAAACCTTGAGCTCCCGCTTCGCCTTGCGAATCGAATCGAAGTCGGCGGGCTTGTGCAGAATACGCAAGTCGTCAATGACCGGCTTGTAATGCAGGTAATCGGTGAGTTCCCTCGGGCAAATTCCCGAAAGCGTAAGCGCCGGGAAATGGAAAATCACGCTGAACCAGTTGCGAAGCGCCCTTTGCGTAATGCGGGCCTTGATCATCGCCTCGGTCATGGAATACACCGGCAGAATCTGGCCGCAGAACTCTTCGTCTTCGTCCATGGGCTGCATGTCGGGGTGCGTCATCTGGAATCCGCGGTATTCGCCAACGACGCCTGTGGCAAGCCAGCGGGTTCCCGGTTTCAGACGCTTGCTCTGGTACTGCGCGCCCTGAAAAAACGTAAGCGTCAGTTCACCGGTGCCGTCGGCCAAGGTTGCCACATAGCGGCTGCCGCGCCCACGAATAATCCCTCCGCGCAAAATCTTTCCGATCACCACCACGCGGTCGCCCACGTGCAGGTTCCCGATGGCGGTCACCTTGGTCTGGTCCAGGTAGGTGCGGGGAATGTTGAATAGAAAATCGGCAAGCGAAATGATACCCGCAGACTTGAGGGCCTCGAGACTCTTTGGACCCATCTTGGGAAGGTTGTTCAAGTCCATGGCTTACTTTGCTTCGCTCTGGGCCTTTTCTTTTTGGGCCTGTTCAGCACGTTCGCGCGCCTTCACGCGGGCCGTCTTTCCGACAAGGTTCAAGTTCTTCCAGGTGAAGGGCTTGATCGGGTTGCCGTTTTCGTCAAGCATCTTGATACCCTTGGTATCGATGGCGCGTACGATTTCGTTCAGCTTGTTGACCAATTCGTTCACCTTGTCGACCATTTCGGAAGAATACAGAATCTTGCTGTATACAGGGTCCGCTTCGATGGTGTTGATCAACTCGTTTGTTTTTGTGGCGCCTTCCGAAATCTGCTTCATGGCGTTTTCGGCAAGAGCAATCTTTTCGTTAATGGTACCGGTTACGGTTTCGATAGCTGAATCGGCCTGGTTTGCAACCATGTGCAAGTTGCGGCTAGCGACATCGGCCTGCTTGAACAGGTTGTTCAATGCCGGTTGCAAAGTCTGGAGAGTCCTTTCGGTGTTCGACAGCGCCATTTCGATATTTTGAATGACGTATTCCACTAAGGCGCTTGCAGAACGGTGTGTCGAGTCGCCGTTTGTCACTAGGTATACAATATGGCGGATCGTTTCGACCTGTTCGTTCACGTTTTCGATATAGCGCAACACTTCGGCAATACCCGGTTCAAAATGCCCCGTGTGGATGTAGCTTTCGGGGAGCACCTTGCCTGTCTTGGACGGAATGATTTCGAGCCTGCGCTGGCCCATGATCGCATAGTTGATGTTGTTGAATTGGGTGCCTTCGCGAATCACGATAGGTTCGTTGAACTTGATTTCAACGCGGGCGCGGTCGCCGAGCCACTGGACCTTGCCAATCGTTCCGACCGTGTAGCCGCGGATCATCACCTGATCTTCGGGTTGCAGGGAACCGAGCTCGTCGAAATCGACCTGAATAATGGATGATTCCTCATGATGGGCATCCCACATGCAATAAGCGATGAGGGCGAACAGCCCAAACAACGCTACCAGCGAAATGTAACCCAATGCACGATCGGAAATCTTCATGGCCGAGAATATAGTAAAAAATGTTATAAACGATACTTGGTACTTTAGTACCTTAGTAGAGTTATCCTCTATGAGGAAATGTGAAGTGTGAAATGTGAAATGAACTATCTTACATCACACATCACTCATCTCACATTCCACATTGCCAAAAACTCTTTTTATTTCTGTTATGTCGGTATATCCGCTTTCAACGAGTCTCCTTGCGTTTTCCCGGAGCGTGCCGTCAACGTAATTGCCGTCGGGCATTAGAATCTCGACCACCGCTTGGCGGCCCGAATAGGGGAATGCTTGGGCCGGGCGGCAGCGTACCAGGCGTTGCGCCATAATGCCTAGGAACGATTCCTGCAGGGCCGTTCGCGAAATGCCCAAATCCTTGAGACGGGCGAATCCGGCCTTGGCAGAATTCGTATGCAAGGTCGATACGACCAAGTGTCCGGTTTGTGCGGCGCGGAGGGCGATTTGCGCGGTCTCCTTGTCGCGGATTTCGCCGACCATGATTACGTCGGGATCTTGGCGCAAAATGGCCCGGAGCGCTACGGCAAACGTGAATCCGCATTTTTCGTTTACCTGCACCTGAGACACCCCCTCTAGCGGATACTCTACTGGGTCTTCAATCGTTGTCACGTTGATTTGCCTATGCACGATTTCTTGCAAACCGGCGTGGAGCGTAGTCGTCTTCCCGGACCCAGTCGGCCCAGTTACCAGGAACAATCCCTGCGGGCTATGGAATACTTTCCGCAAAAACTCAAGATTCCTTGAACTCAAACGCAGTGATTCCAGCCTTGAGTATGGTTCGCTTTCAAGGCGTGAAAACGCAATCGGGCTACCCGCTGTCGGTAAAATCCGGAGCACCGCTTTTTCGCCCCCCTGTACGGGGAGCGTGCTCACGCGAATGTTTGCATTATGGCGGAACCCGCTAAAAGTGAACGAGCCGTCGTGCGGAATTCTTTTGTCTGTAATGTCAATCTCCGAAAGAATCTTCAGCCGGACTAAAACCGGTTCCCCAATCCATAAAGGCAAACTCTTATAATCGTTCAGCAATCCATCTTGCCGCAGCCGTACACGAAACGCCTGTGACGCAGGCTCCAGGTGAATATCGGTCGCCTTTAAATCAATCGCCTGCTCAATCAGGCTGTCGACCAGATTCACAATCGGTTCAGACTCCCAAGAGGCATTTTGCGCATTCTCGGGCTTTAATAAATCATCGTCGAAGTTTTCGGAACACTTGCTCAACAGCTGGAAAATCTCGGCCTTGCTCTTGATGCAGACCTGCACAGGCGCGCCAAGTTCCGTTCGCACCTTCTGCAGCAAAAATTCATCGCAGTCGTTTGTAACCGCAACAGGGTAGGCCTGTTCCGGCCTGCAATCGCTCAAGTCGCCCAATAGGGCAACCTCGTGCTCGCGACACCATTTCGTTGAAAGTAAAGACTCCATACCTCGAAAATAAAAAACATTCCCGCGCAAGCGTGCAACACATTGTTTGCAAGATTTTTAGCCGAACGGAATCGGTGAGCCGAACGGTATTAAAAAGTCCCGACTCTAGTGAGTCGGGACTTACTTCTCTCTCTATTGTCTAAATCTTATGCCTTATGGCGCTGGAAATTCTTCTTGATGTTTCCGGCTTTCTTCTTTGCCTTGTGGAATATGGCGTTCGGGAGCCAGAAGAAGGTCGGCACCAAGTACATGGTAAGGATTGCAGACACAATCAAACCACCCACAGAGGCAATACCCATCGGCTGCGTCATGGCGGCCACGTTACCACCGAGGGCGAATGCCAGCGGGAGCTGAGCCACCACAGATGCAAACGTTGCAAGCACAATCGGCTGGAACTTGGTTTCGCCTGCGGTCATAATGGCAGAACGTCTGCCCATAGCACCACTTCGTAGTAGTCTGTTTGCTTCGTCAAGCAATAGAATGGCGTTGTTCACCACCACACCGATAAGCATCACGATAGCCATCAAGGCAATCATCGAAAGTGCCTTGCCGGTAACGATAAGAGAAAGAATCACGCCTATAGCACCCATCGGGATTGTCGTCATAATAATGAACGGCTGGGCAAAGCTTTCAAGGAGTGCAATCAACAGAATGTAGGTGAGGATGATAGCCATCAGGATGGCCGTCTTGAATTCGTCCACCATGTCATTCTGCATGTCTGCGTTACCGCCAAAGCCGAACGAAATTCCTTCGGGAACTTGATCCTTCATTTCTGCGGCGAGCGCTCCGACCTTGCCCATGATTTCACCAGTCGTGTGTCCAGGCAACAAGTTCATCGAAACGTCCACGCGTCTCATCTTGCGCTTACGGTCAATACGGGTCGGGCCAGCGCCATCTTCGATGAAGAACAGCTCGTTGGCATTTACGTATCCCTTGGGGGTCAAGATGGGAAGGTTTTCGATATCGGCGTGGCTTTGACGGTCTTTTTCCATCATGCGCACGTACACGTCATATTCTTCACCGTTGTCGGTATACTGGCCGGCTTCATAACCGCTCACGGCAATGTAGTTGTAGTTTGCGGCGGTCTGAAGCGTAATGCCGTAATCAGCGAGAGCCTGGCGGTTCGGGATAAGTCGGATTTCTGGCTTACCTGCTTCGTAGCTCATCTTCACGTCAACAACGCCTTCGATGGTTTCCCTTATTTTATCCATCACGATTTCGGAAGCCTTCACCACGGAGTCGGCATGCAGGCCGCTTACTTCGAGAACCACGTCGCCAGCGGAGTTGTTGCTCATTTCGGAGGCGGAAGTAGACTTGATTGAAATAAATGCATCAGGAATATTTGCAAGGTAAGGGCGTAGCGAATCGACGATTTGGTCGGTACTACGAGTACGGCCTTCCCAGTCCTTCAAGAGCTTTACACGCATGGTAGCCTGGTTTACGGTCGTAAAACCGTTAGAACCACCCACGTTCATGCTGTAGTGCACGATTTCGGGAACACCCTTGACTCGCTCTTCAATAATTCGTGCTACGCTGTCGGTGGTTTCGATGTTAGTACCCACAGGCATTTCGAGCTTCACCGAGATCATGCCCTGGTCCTGTTTCGGCATCACTTCGACCGTGAGGAAGTTCTTGGCAAGAACGCCCACGAAGAAAATTCCTGCGCCAAGAGCGACGACCTGGAATATGACGCCCGGAACAGAAAGGCAGAACGAAAGGGTCTTGAGGTACACAAAGCGAATTCCATTCAAGGCCTTGGGGAAGAGGGAGAGAATTCGGTCGAGAATCGAGGGCTTTTCTTCGATAATGTTTCCGTTTTCGTCTTTCTTCTTGCCCTTGAACAAGTAGGCTGCCATGAGCGGTGTCAAGGTGAATGTCACCAAGAGCGACACGAAGGTTGCAAACACCATGGTCAGACCGAACGTTCTAAAGAAGATACCGGCAATGGACTTCATGAAGGCAATCGGCACGAACACGCAAACGTTGGTGAGTGTCGAAGCCATGATGGCGACCATGATTTCACTGGTGCCCCTGTAGGCAGCTTCTTTCGGGTCCAGCCCGAGCTTCAGCTTTTCGTTGATGTTTTCAAGCACCACGATAGAGTTCGTCACCAACAGACCCACGGAACTCGACAGAGCCATGAGCGACATCATGTTGATGCCAAAGCCCGCAAAATACATAAGGGTAAATGCACCAATCACGGAAATCGGCATCGTAAGGGCCGCAATGAACATGGTCGAGAACTTGCCGAGGAACAAGAGCAAAAGTCCAGCCGTAAGGCCGATTGCGATAACGATATTCTGAATCACGTTATCGATAGCTTCGTTCACTGCTTCGGACTTGTCGTAAACCAGGTGAAGTTCGAATCCTTCGGGGAGTGTTTGCTGAATCTGGGCCATGCGCTTGAGCACGCCTCTCGAAACTTCAACCACGTTAGCGTCGGAACGCTTCTTGATGTCGAGCGACACGGAGTTCGTTCCGTTGAAGCGGGAAGCAGAAGTAATTGATTCAATCGTGTCCTTGACGTCGGCGATTTCAGAAAGCTTGATCACGCCTGTTTTGGTCGGAATATCCAAGTCGCGCATTTCGTCGAGGCTGGTGAACTTACCTGCGGTACGCACGGTCGTGTTCTTGTGCTTGCCGATGACTTCACCAATCGGGTTGTTGACGTTAGCTTGTCCGAAAATTCCCATGATGGTCGCAATGTCTACATTGCGGTCGATCATTTTGTCCTTGTCAAGTTCAATGGAAATCTGGCGTGTGGTACCACCGAAAATGTCTACGCTTGCCACGCCCGGAACAGAGGTGAACAGCGGTTCGATTTCGTCTTCCACCTTTTGGCGGAGTTCCGTGGAGTTCAGCGGACCGGTAAACGAAATGGACATGATGGCCGCACCATTGATGTCCACCTTCGAAATAATCGGTGCCTGCACGGCATCCGGGAAGTCGGCTGCCGCAAGTTCGATTTTAGAACGCACATCGTTTGCTGCCACGTCCACGTTGATACCCATGTTGAACATGGCGATCACGATACCGTAGTTTTCAAGGCAGATTGACTGCACGTAATCGATACCGTCCACCAGTTCCACCTGATCTTCGATAGGCTTGATGATGGTCGTCTCGATTTCTTCGGGGTTTGCACCCGGGTAAATGATGGTGCCGGTGACCACGGGGACGTCGAATTTCGGCATCAAGTCCACCACCATCATAGAATAGGTATAAAGACCGAAAACCACCACGGTCAAAATGACCATGATCATGGTTATCGGTTTATAGATACTGGCCTTAATCATTCAGAATCATCTCCTATTCAACGATCAGCACTTTGTCGCCGTCGTTCATCTTGGACTGGCCTTCGACAATCACGGTTTCGCCACCTTCAAGGCCTTCGGTAACCTGTACGTCGTTCTTGGTCTGGACACCGATTTTCACAATCTTGCGGAGAGCCTTTCCTTCGGGGGTAACGGTCCAAATGGCGTTAATGCCATTGCGGTAAACGATTGCTTCGGCAGGAACCACGATGCCTTCCACCTGGCGTGCATCGAGTTCTGCGGTCACGTACATGCCGGGTAGGAGCTTCTTGGCCTTGTTGTCGAACGTAATTTCAACCGGGAAGAAGTGGGTTGTCGGGTCTGCTGCGAGCGGAATCAGAGTCACCTTACCCGTGAACGTTTCGTCGGCGACAGTGACTTTGGCAGATGCCCCCTTCTTGAAGAATCCGATGTCCTTGCTGGTGATGTTCAACTTCAAGATAACCTTGTTGAGCTTTGCAATGGTTGCAAACTGAGCGCCCTGTCCCGGAGTCTGGCCAACCTTGAACTTGATTTCGGTCACCACGCCTGCTTCAGGAGCAAGAATCAAAGTGGCACGGCGGGCGGTTTCAAGTCCCATCTTTGCGACCTTGAGTTGCATTTCCTGGCTGTCCATGTCCTGTTGGCTGATGCCGCCCTTGGCATGGAGTTCACGCATGCGTTCAGTTGCTTTTTCAAGAACGGCAATCTTTTCTTGTGCTTCCTGGTACTGGGTGTTGTCGCCCGTAAAGAGGTATTCGGCGATTACCTGGTCCTTCTGGACGGTGGAGCCGACCTGTACGTTGATCTTTGCAATCGGGTCGCCCATCTTGCAAATGGCGCTGTTCTGGTTGATGCCTTCGATAGTGCCACTGAACTTGCGGACATCGATCAGTTTGGAGGTGCCAGCCTTGACGACGCGGGCGGGCTTACCCTTTTCTTTCTGGATTTCTTCGATAGTCGACGCCTTCTTTTCGGTATTTTCTTCTTTCTTGTCGCAGGCGACAAGCATCAGCGATGCGACAGCGATTGTCAGGAGGGTTTTAACTGTCTTGTTCATTTCTTTCCTCGTCTCTCTTATTAATATTCACCGGTGGCCTGAAGGAGGGCGTTGTAAGCCTGGTTCCAATTCACGATAGCTTGCATGTAGCCGATCTTCGCTGTGCGAAGGTCGTTTTCTGCAGTGAGAAGGTTCAGCTGGGTTTCTCTTCCGAGCTTGTAGCTATCGTTGGTCAGGTCGTAATTCTTTTGTGCCAGGTCGATTTGGCGCTTGGCAATTTCAATCTGGGAATTTGCGTCTTCGAGCGTGTTGGCGCAAGATTCAATCTGCACGCGGAAGCCGCGTTCGGCGGTTTCTTTCTTGATTTGGGTGCTACGCAAGTCGGATTTTGCCTGAACGACCGCTTCCTTGGTTTTCATGCCATTGAAGAGGTTCAGCTTGAGGTTCAAGGCGATGTACTTGCTGATGTTTTCGTCCCAATCCGGAGCATCCCACTGGTAGAAGTGGTTCTTGTTGTTGGTATACTTGAGGCCACCTACCAAAACGAGTGTCGGTTTGTAGCCACCTTCTTCGATCGAAACGTTCTTTTGGAGCATTTCTTCGCTTGCTTCGAGCATCACCAGTTCCTTGCGGCGCTTTTTCACATTCGCCATGGAGGTGTCGGGATAGGTGTAACCCTGCAACGGATCGCGGAGGTCTCCCTGGAACTTGACGTCGGAATCCCATTCAAGGCCCATGGTGTTGAGAAGGGCGTTGCGAGCGAGAACGCGCTTCTTTTCGGTGCTGTTGATTTGGGAGGTCAGCTGGTCCATCTTGAGCTGCACGCGAATCAGGTCCAGTTCGGTAACCATTCCGCTTTTCAGGGCTTGTTCCACGAAGTCCAGGTTTTCCTGGAGCATGTCCTTGGACTGGTACAGGATAACGATTGATGAATCCAGGAAAATGAGCTGGTCGAATGCATTTTCCACGTCGTAGCGGACGTTTGCCTTGGTGTTTTCAAGGTTGACTTCCTTGACGTGCCTATAGGCCTTGGCGATTTCGATGCCGGTACCGACCTTGCCTTGGGCGTAAAGGATCTGGGTGGCGGTAAGGCCCACGCTGGACTGCCAGCGGTAACCTTGCTGGGACATGCCGTAGATCAGGCCGTCGATGGCGCCTGCGTTCACGTAGTCGTAGGCAGAAGGCTCAGAGCCGTCATTCAACTGAGACTGGGTCTGGTTCAGCGCGTTGAATATGGGCTTTTTGTTGTTTACATCGTCCAAACCGAAAATACGGGTGACGGTGGCATCAAGATCGATTGAAGGTAATGCGTTGCCGTAACCGGCATCAACCTGGGAATTTGCCGAAATGACTTCTTCTTCGGCAGTTTTGACGTCCGAGGACTTTTCAAGGGCTATTTTGACGGCTTCGTCGCGCGTGTAGGTTGTAGCACCCGCCCATTGCGGGGCTGCGAGGCACAATGCCATAGCCGATAATGCTGCTAAATGCCTGGGCATTCTTACTCCTATATACACTTTTTTTGCGCAACAAATGTAAAAAAATCTTGCACTATATAAAAGGGAGCAACGGTGTTTTAAGTGATGAATTGCACTTATTTGGGGACGAAAAACAGTCTGCCGGAGGGACAGACTGTTGCGGTGAACATTTGTGTAATTTTGGCTACATCAGGCCGGGGATTTTCATGCCACCGGTAATACCGCTGATGCTTTCCTGAGTGGCGTCGTCTTTTTTCTTGACGGCTGCGTTGATTGCTGCCATGAGCAGGTCTTCGAGGGCTTCCACGTCGTCCTTGTCGACGGCATCGGGATTGATCTTGATCATGGTCAGGACTCCCTTACCGTTCATGGCGACCTTCACCATTCCGCCACCGGCTTCGGCTTCGAAACTCTGTGCCTTAAGGTCGCTTTGTGCTTTCATCATCTTGCTCTGCATCTTCTGGAGATCGCGAAGCATTTTGCTCATGTCCATAGTGTTTTCCTCGTTAAATGTTTTTAGGGTAATATAGAAAACTATTCGTCACTTTCCGTGGTGTCGCAACCTTCGGCTTGCTGGGGGGCTGCCACGGGGCGAGTGCTCTTGATGCTGTAAATCAGTTCGGCGGCGAAAAGTTCCTTGAGCTTTCGAAGCCCGGGTTCTTTTTCCATGTCCAGTTCAAAAGGCGACATTTGTGCCTGCTTGCGAATTTGGAGCTCCGATTCGTTGAAGGCTCTGGTCTTGAGGGTCAAATCCACCTGCGTCTGGAGCATTTCTTCGAGCATTTGCTTGATGCGTTCCATGTATTCGGGGTGGTCTTCCATTTGTTTTACGCCCCAGGCGTCGCTTGCGTTGTCGCCCAAGTAGGTGAGCGCGATGGGGAAGGGGGTTGCCTTCAAGTCGCCTGTTTCGAGCACGGTGTCGTTCAGGGCCACCGAGAACGCGAAATCGCCGGAATCGGCAATGCGGGTCTTGATAGAACCCCAGGCGGCAGAAATCTCGTAACGACTGTAAACGTCGCCATTGTATCCGCTGGCGATGCCGTTTTGTAGGGCTGCGAAGGGATTTTCGTCCTGTTGCTGTAACGCCTTGGCTTCTTCTTCGGCGTCAAGCATATTTTGGACATCAGTTACTTTTTTTTTTAACGCCTCGTCGGAGGCGCTTTTCGGGTCGTTGATGGCGGCAAGTGCACGCCTCAAATCCGTAAGCCTGTCGAGCCATGCCATGCGGGCAAACGTGGTTTCTACCAGCAGGCGCGGGTTCGTGCTGTAGCGTAGCGTTCCCTGCAGGTCAATCAAGAGTTTGCTGATGCGCAGAATGTCGCCGTTCTTGAGTTCGGGCACTACGCTCTTGTACTTGGTGAACATTTCTTCGGAAATGTTCAGGGCGTCGGGCGTAAAGGCGTCAAGGCGGGCGTAAAGCAGGTTGCGCAAGAACTTGCCGAATCCGTCGAGCAAGGGCGTAAATTCGATACCGCGCTTGCAGGCGTCGTCCACCATTTTAAAGCAACCCTTGAGGTCGTGGCTTTCGATGGAAGAAATCAGCGAGAAAAAGAGTTCTACAGGCGGAATGCCGAGGACGCCACGGACTGCGTCGGCGTTCATTTCGTTGCCGGTAAAGGCGTATGCCTGGTCGAAGTAGGTGAGGCCGTCGCGCATGGAACCGTCGGCTTTTTCGGCGAAAATGTCGAGGGCTTCGTCGGTGGCGTTGATGCCTTCTTGTTCGCAGATGTAGCGCAGGCGGCTACGGATTTGTTCAATCGTGAGTCGCTTGAAGTCGAAACGTTGTACGCGGCTAAGAATCGTCTGCGGGACCTTGTTGACTTCGGTGGTCGCGAAGATGAAAATCACGTGTTCAGGCGGTTCTTCGAGCGTCTTGAGGAGCGCGTTGAAGGCTCCCGTCGAAAGCATGTGGACTTCGTCGATAATGAAAATCTTGTATTTGCCGATGACTGGCGGGTACTGCACGCGTTCAATCACGTCGCGGATGTTGTCGACGCCGGTATTGGAAGCGGCATCTATTTCGAACACGTCCATCGGGTTTCCGCCGGCAATGTCCTTGCAGCTTTCGCATTCTCCACAAGGGTGCAGCGGGTCTCCGCCTTTGCAGTTCAGCGTGCGGGCGAGGATACGGGCACTGGTGGTCTTACCGACACCGCGGGTTCCGGTAAACAGGAATGCATGGTGCAAGCGACCTCCTTCAATTGCGTTTTGAAGAGTCTTTGCGATATGTTCCTGACCGACCATGTCGGAAAAAGATTGCGGACGCCACTTTCGGGCCATTGCTACGTATGCCATGACTTTAAATGTAGTAAAAAGTCAGAAATGTGAAGTGTGTGGTGTGAAATGTGTAATGACTAATGAGAAATGACGAATGGCTGATGAAAAATGGGTAATCTTACATCCCACATTCCACATTTCACATTTTTTTTTATTATTTGTAAATAAAACCACGAGGTAATCATGAATCCGAATTTAGCGCTGTTGATTCTTTCTTGGCAGGTGGCTTGCCTTTTCCATGAAAACGAAACCGACAAACTCTTGGAAGGCTCCACTTCGGCGACCGAAGCCGAAAGCGATATGCTCGATGCGATTCACGACGAACTGACCCCGGATGTTTCTTGGGACGATTTCAATAGCGCTTACGCCAAGTTCAAGTCCGCCAAGGACCGTGCCACTGCCTGCGTAGAAGCAATCAAGAATGAGTCCGGTGAATTCAAAAGCAAGGTTCTTGAATCGATGCTCCGTGTAGCGAACGCCTCTAAGGAAGACGAAAACGAAAGCAACGTCAGCCCTGAAGAAATGGACTTTATCCAGCAGATTAGGGAAGCGCTGGAATAGCGATTAGGTCGGCGTAACCGCCTCTGAGGTCGCTTCGCTTTGAGCTGTGAGGCCGCACACGTTGTGTGCTATGAGTATCTAAATAATGAGAGCCCCTGTAAGGGGCTCTTTTTGTATCTCACAGCATTCCGAAGGAATGCGCGCTCATTGCTCATAGCTCAAAGGGCCGTAAGGCTCGACCTCACACCTCAAAGGCGCGAAGCCCCGAGCTCTTAGCTAGCGGAGTACGATGTCGCCGTTTGCGACGAGCTTGTCACGCAGCTTGTTGTGGGCCTTGTTGACTTCGTCGTCGGTAAGGGTGCGGTCCATGGCCTGGTAAGTGAGGCTGTAGACCAGGTTCTTCTTGCCGGCTTCGATCTTGTCGCCTTCGTAGATGCTCTTGATGGTAATCTTTGCGAGGTTCTTCGGGTTCAGGCCCTTGATGCGTGCAAGAATCTGTTCGTGAGTCATAGTCTTGTCGACTTCGAGGGAAATGTCGCGGCTAGAGGGCACCTGGCGGCTGAACGGTTCGAACACGATCTTCTTGTGGGTGGCGTGTTCCATCTTGTCCATGTCGAGTTCCATCACGTAGGTGGTGTAGCCGATATCGAAAGCGGACATGGCAGTCGGGTGGAGTTCGCCCATGGTGCCAAGCACCACGCCGTCGGCGAGGACTTCGACTTGCTTGCCCGGATGCAGGTAGATTTCGGCCTTGGCTGGCACGCGGAATTCCACCACGAGGCCCACGCGCTTGAGGAAACTCTGCACCAAGCCCTTGAAGGCTGCAAAGTCAATCTGGGCGGGCTTGTCGTTGAGCGGGTTTACGTCGAAGGCGCCTGCAACGGCGAGGGCGACGAGGTTCGATTCGTCAAAGCCCGGATCGCGCACGTCCTTGCGGTCGCGCTTGAACTGACCCTTGGCCACTTCGAACAGGCGAACGGAACCGGGGCGGTTCTTTTCGTTTTCGGCGACGCTCTTGAGGAGGTTGGGGAGCAGGCTGGTCGGAACCACGCCGAGTTCATCGGAAAGCGGGTTGAGGAGCGCTGCGGGCTTGCTGCGGCGGTCATCATTTTCGGCGCCGAACAATGCTTCGGTGCGGGCCTTGCTGGTAAAGCGAAGGCTCAGGCATTCATGCAGGCCCATCGCAGAGAGGGTCTTGCGAATCTTGCGGTTCAGAACTTCAATCGGCGGGAGCTCGTTGGGCTGCATCTTGAAGGAGGGCAGCGTGTACGGGATGTTGTCGAACCCGACGAGGCGGGCGACTTCTTCGATGAGGTCCACTTCGCGTTCGAGGTCGGGGCGGAAGCTCGGAATCTTGAACGTGATGGAGTCCGCCGTCTTGGAAACGACTTCGAGGGCGATGCCTGTGAGGAACTTTTCCACCTGGGCCATGTCAAGCTTCATGCCGATAACGCGTTCGGCCTGCGCGATGCGGAGCGTGACCACGTTGTTCTCTTTCTTGTGGTCGTCGCCGGTGTATTCGACGGTACCCTTGAGAATGCGGCCACCGGCGACTTCCTGAATCATGGCGCAGGCGTAGCGGCTGTATTCGTCCTGGGTGGTAAAGTCGATTTCGCGTTCGAAGCGGTAGCTGGAATCGGTCGAGATGCAGAGGCGCTTGGCCTGCTTGCGGACGATGGTCGGGTTGAACCAGGCGCTTTCGAGGAACACGTTCTTGGTGGTGTCAACAATTTCGGATTCGACGCCGCCCATCACGCCGGCTACGCAAGCCGGACGGTCGCCGTCGCAAATCACGAGGTCGTTCTCAACGAGCTCATGGGCGGTGTGGTCGATGGTTTCGATCTTTTCGCCCTTCACGGCGCGGCGGACCTTGATCTTGTTGCCGTGCAACTGGTCCATGTCGAAGCTGTGGAGCGGCTGGCCCACGTCCATCAGAATGAAGTTCGTGATGTCGACCACGTTGTTGATGCTGTTCATGCCCACGGCGTGCAAGAGCTTTGCGAGCCATGCCGGGGACTTTTCGACCTTCACGTCCTTGATGACACGGCCCACATAGCGGGAGCAACCGCAACCCGGAACCACTTCGAGGCTGATGGCAGAGCTGGCAGCTTCGGCATCCTCGTTCAAGGTGTAGGCGAGGGGCTTGAGCGGACGGTTGAACTTGGCGGCGAGTTCGCGGGCCACGCCACGGTGGCTTAATGCATCCGGGCGGTTCGGGGTCACGTTCAGCTCGAAGCACACGTCATAGAGGCCGAGGTTCACGAACGGGGTGCCTGCCGGAATAGAATCGTCGAGAACCATGATGCCGGCGTGGTCGTCGCTGAGGCCGATTTCGTCTTCGGCGCAAATCATACCGAAGCTTTCCACGCCGCGAATCTTGGACTTTTTCATCTTGAGGGTGCCGCCATCGGGGAGCGGAAGCTCTGCACCGATCGGGGCAAGCACCACGGTCTGGCCGGCGGCCACGTTCGGGGCGCCGCAAACGACCTGGATAGTTTCTTTGCCGTTATTGACGGTCGTAATGTGCAAGTGGTCGCTATCCGGATGGGGTTCGCAGGTGAGTACCTTTGCCACAACGAGCTTTTCATAAACCTTGCCCGGTTCTTCGGTACCTTCGACTTCCAAGCCGATGGAGGTCAATGCCTTTGCAACTTCTTCCGCAGATTCCGGAAGATCAACGTGACGTCTGAGCCAATTCAAAGAAACTTTCATCGTATTATCCTTTATGACACGGTGTCGTATCCGTGCCTGCTTAAAATTCGGTGGTAAATTTAGAAAAATTATTCCAAAGTTCTCAATAGGGAGTCGAGACGGATAGACATTTTCGTTGCACCATCAGTTGATAGGTGGCCTGCATCTTGGGCCATCTCTTCAGGGTAGTCATGATCACCCATCTTATTTTCATCGACAAACATGAAGTTTGGGTAGGTCTTGCTGATGTTGTTTATTTCTTCAAACAGTTGCGGCATCTGGCTTCTTTGTAGACCGAATTGTGCGTAGCATCCTGTTGTCTTAAATGCGGGACTCTGGGGGAATTCTACGCCGATAACGGTGATGTTGTGCTCTGCCGCCTCTTTGATAATGTCTACGAGAAGGTCGTAGTTTTTATAATAAACTGTCGAATTCTTTGAGTACCACATGGAATCCCTCTTTATAGGAACATTTTCTTGTTCCCATCCCTTTGATGCGCTTTTCTGGAATCCCCGTGCCGGACGGAACTTTTGTGCATAGCTTTCCTGGCCAAGGGATTCGAAAGTCATGTCCAAAAGGTCCTGGGGGATGCCGTCAATCCAAAAATTGTGGTTTTCATCATAAATGTAGCCGGGAAAATTCTTGTATTTTGAATAAAAGAAGTTGTAGTCGTTGTCATGGTACCAACGGTCAAGATCCATAGAAATGATGATGTATTTTAGCTTTTTGAAATGTGGAACGACATAGTTGTGGAAGATGTATTTGGAACCGTATTTTGTGTTTTCCGAATTGGCAAGATTGAGAACGAAAAAGGGCTTGTTGAAGTAGAGCGGATTTACAGCGAACATGGCTCGGGAACTTCCCAATACAACGACGTTGGCTGTATTCATGTACTGCCAAAGCATTTCCATTTTATAGCGCCATTGTACAGCGACGTAGTTGCCTGAGGTGTTGTAATAAACGCCAGCGCTGTCCGGGTCAAGGTGGAATGTCGTGTCGTTCTCGGTAGAATCTTCTGTAGATGGAATAGTCTTTTGAACTTCTTTAAGCCACAGGCTCGGATGCCACAGTTCTTCGCTTTCGACAATTTCGGTAGTGGAGCTGTCTTCTGGATTGACGATGGCAATCTTTGTGTGGGCGCCGTTTGCATTGGTGAGCGTTGCAACGACAACGGATTTATCGCCGTTGGTAGCCCATTCTGTATGGTCAAAGGTGTAGCCAGATGGCGCCTTGATGGATTGAATCAATTTGCCGGTGCTGTCTGCAATAAAGACCCGTTGATGCGTTGCGTAGGTTTCGCCTACAAATTCCTTGCCTGGTTTTCCGGCGAAGTCGAGGAATGCGGTGCGCTTGGTTCCGTCTTGAGAAAGAGACACGTTGCAGGCCTGGGCGGAATCGTACCAAATAACATCTTTCTTGGCGACGCGGGCGCGCAGGATTCTCGCTCCAGATACGGCAAGGGACTGGTCTTCGCTGATGCCGCCGTGGTATGCTCCGTCAAAGAGCTTTTGTGGGGTGCCGAATTTGCCATCTGTAAATTTTACCTGCCAAGTCGAATTGCTCTTGAATGTAGCTTCGTCCTTGTTGTTCCCGGCGTCGTTTACGTAGACGATGACTGTGTCGCCGTTTCCAAGGACTCGCCAGCGGGGAATGGCCGCACTTTTAACATTTAACTTTATCGGTTCTGATGGAATTTCTGAGTCGAGGCTCTGTACGTAAACGGAAGAAGTCCCATTGATTCCTTCGTAGCCGGTGCTGAAGGCGACCCATTCTCCGTCAGGAGAAATTTCGGGGTGGTAGGCGTTAATTCCCTTTGTAATCTCTTTAACGGAAAGTGTTCCGTTACTGTAGTCCAGGTAGGCGATGTTTCCGCTGACATCGTTGCGGAAAGTGAGCTTTGCGTTGAAAGTCCCAATAAGATTCTTGATGGCTTCTGACCCGACGAGAGATGTCACGATATTGGAGGTTGATGCTCCATCGTCGTTCATCCAAAGAGCGTCGGGGATGCTTCCGAATGCTAGACGAAAACCGACGTATTCGGCTCTTGTTGAAGACGTGACTGTGTAGACATCACCACGGCTGTAGGGGTTTAGTTCTTTTGCTGAAGAAGAGTAGTTTCCTCCTTTGACAATTCGCTCTCCCATGTCTCCGCCATCGGGCGCTCCTGCGTAGTTGGTGACGGTCGTGTCGCGGAATAGTCCGAGCCAGTCGTTCACCCATTCCATCGCGTTTCCTGCCATGTCGCAGAATCCGGCAGAATCTGTGCCGATGCTGCAAACAGGGTGAAGCTTGTATTCAGAGTTGCTGTTGTTCCAACTGTTCTTTGTATTCCAGGCTCGTGTCGCCGCATAAACCCATTCTGCTTCGGTAGGGAGTCTGTAACCATCAACATTTGCATGAAATGCGAAACCTTCCAGGTTCGTGCAGTGTTTTTCCTCGTCGAAGAGCGCGCTTCGGTAGGTGTATACCGTATCGCGTTTTTCAAGTTTGCTTTTGGCGTTGGCATATAGCACAGCATCGTAGTAGGTAATGTCAGTGAGGGGGAGACTGTCGTTTTCGCATTTGCCGAAGGTCTTGAGCTTTGCCTTCTTGGCGACCTCGGCGTATTCCCCGCAGGTGACTTCGTGAATGCCCATGTAAAAGTCGTAATCGAGCACGACATTCATGGCGGGGCGTTCGTTGGCTTTAAAAGATTTGTCATTGGTTCCCAGCATGACTTTGTCGCCGGAGAGACGAAGCATTCCTTCGATTTCTTGAGTAGAATCCTCGGTTGTGTCAACGATGGGCAAAACGGCCGTCTCGTCTACGGGAGGCGTAAACGATTCGCTGTTGCTACAAGCAACAAAATAGAGGGACACTATGAGTGCCAAAAGAAACTTCATATTTTCTCCTTAGACCTCCCGATCCCTTTGTAAAAGTACAAAAAAAATTTTGGAGGTGGAGAAAAGTCTAGAAGTTCTTATCGGTGTTCGTGGCGGATTGGCTTTAGCTGGTCCACGACGCTTTGCAGTTCCTTGGGGAGCGGACAATCAAAAACCTTCTTGTCGCCTTGCCATATGAATTCCAGTCGGCAGCTGTGCAGGAACAATCGGTTGAGTCCGAGCGTCTTTTTGACTTCGCGGTTGAGGGCGAAGTCGCCGTAGCGGGTGTCGCCGAGGAGCGGATGCCCGATGCTTGCAAAATGCGCGCGAATCTGGTGCATGCGGCCGGTTTCGAGCTTGATTTTCACGAGGTCGTAGCCTTCGTAATGTTGCTTGACGCGGTAATGTGTGATTGCCTTCTGGGCGTCTTTGCCGGTTTCGCCGACCTTCATTTTGCTACCCTTGGCGGCATCGGTGCGTGTGAGCGTCTCGTTGATGGTTCCCTTGTCTTTTTTGAGGTTCCCTTTGACGAGTGCGTAATAGAATTTGTCGACTTCGTGTTCGCGAATCATGCGCGTAAAGTCGCGAAGCGTGTCGCCGTGGAGGGCGGCAATGATCATGCCCGAAGTTTCCTGGTCGAGGCGGTGGGCTATTGTCGGCTTGAAGTCGAGTCCTTCGCGACGGCCCCATTCCCATAGGTATTCCACGAGGCTCTCGCCGGGGCGAGTGCCGGAACCCGGCTGGCTTGCGAGTCCCGAGGGCTTGTTGACGATAACGTAATCTTCGGTCTGAATAACAATGTCGAGTTCCTTGGCGCCCCAAGAAGTGTTTCTTTCGTCTCTCGTCTTTCGTCTCTCGTCTGTTTTGCCCCAGGTAGACTTGGCTTTTGCGAACCCTTCTTTGTAATCCGAATTCCGAACTCCGAATTCCGAACTAGCCTCTCTCTCGTCTCTCGTCTGTAGCGAGCTAGCGAGCGTTCTCTCATCTTCGCTGACTGACTTAAAATTCTCATAAATACAGACGGTGTCGCCTTCCTGCAACATCTGATTTGCCTTACCCACCACGCCATTGACGCGGACTTTCTTTTTGCGGATGACGGCGAAAAATACCGACAGCGATTCGTCGGGGAACGCCTTGCGGAGGAATCGGTCGAGGCGCATGTTGGCAAAGTTGCGGTCAATGACTCGAGTAATCATAGGCAGTAGTCGGTAGGAAGTTAAAAGTAGACAGTGGTTAGTGGTTAAGATTCTTATTGTTCTTTTTTTGCGTAGTGGGCGAGGCGAACGCCGTCGGCAGCGCTGGTGACGATTCCGCCGGAGTATCCGGCGCCTTCACCGAGCACGAATAGGCCCTTGGTATTCACGCTTTCGAGCGTTTCGTTGTTGCGACTCATGCGCAGCGGGCTGCTGGTGCGTGTTTCGGGGGCGACAATCAGGCCTTCTTCGATGAATCCAGGAATCTTCTTGTCAAAATTCTGGAATCCTTCGGCGAGGCTCTTGCAAATGGTTTTGTCCATCCAGTCCCACAGATTGCTCTGAACGAGTCCGCAGGGGTAGGTGGATTTCGGAAGCGATTTGTCTTCGCGGTGGGCGAGGAACGCCTTGATGCTTTGGGCTGGGGCGGCGTAGCTCTTGCCGCCGACCGCGTAGGCGTCGCTTTCGATTTTGCGCTGGAATTCAAGACCGCCAAAGAGTTTGTCGCTGGCGGCAATGGGCACGGCGATGGCGCCGTTGGCGAAGGGACCGTTGCGGCGGCTGTAACTCATGCCGTTGGTGGCAAGGGTCCCGGGCTCCGAGGCGCAGGGCACCAGAACGCCACCCGGGCACATGCAGAAACTGTAGGCGCTGCTCGATTTGTTCAGTGTCGGGGTGGCGAGAAAATATTCGGCGGAACCCGTGAGCTTGGTGTCTACATTCAGGCCCAGCTGGCGCATGTTGATGAGCGCTTGCGGGTGCTCGACGCGCACGCCCATGGCAAATGCCTTGCTTTCGAGTGCGACGCCACGGGCGTGGAGCATTTCGTAAATGCTCCGGGCAGAATGCCCGACGGCGAGCACCAGCGCTTCGCACGGTTGCCAGTGAGGGATCGCGGCGCCTGCATTGGATTGCTTCACCCCATCGGGGTTCGCAATGACGTTTTTTAACTGAATCGCCGCAATGCGGCCATCCTTAATCTCGATATCTTCGAGGGCGGTGTTAAAGTGAATCTTGCCGCCAAGTCTTGTAATTTCGGCGCGCAGTTCCCGCAGCAATAAAACGAGTCGGTCCGTGCCGATATGCGGCTTGGCGAAGGTCACGACAGATTCGTCGACTCCGAAGTCCACCATGTCGTGTAGAACCTGTTCCACGAACAGGTTCCGGGTGCGGGTATTCAGCTTTCCATCGCTAAAGGCCCCCGCACCTCCTTCGCCAAAAAGTACGTTGCTGTAGGCGTTGAAGTTGCGGTCAACAAAGAACCGACGAATATCGCGGAAGCGCTCTTCGACGCATTTGCCCTGCTCGTACAGGTCAACGGCAAAACCCTTGCGCAGCAAATGCAATGCTGCCCAGAGTCCGCTCGGGCCGGCGCCAATCACATCGACATGGCCGGGCATCGCAACGCTGTTTTTCTGCGGATCGCTTTCAAGAGTTTCTTTGTCACGCGTGGCCGCTACAAGCCCTTTGGCGTGATTCCCCGTGGCGCGTACTTCGCGCTTCAAGTCGAAAATCACGTTGTAAGACCACTTGGGGTCGCCTTTCCGGCGGCTATCCAGCGAGAAACGCTCCACCTGCAAGTTGAAAATTTCTTCGGGGTGCAGGCGGAGTTCCTTGGCCAATGCCTCGCGGTACTTGCCTTTCTTGGCAAGCGCGACGCTTAGTTCTCTGTAGCGGTAGGTGAACATCACCCTATAATGTAGAAAAAAGAGCTTAGAGCTTAGAACTTAGAACTTAGAACTTAGAACTTAGAACTTAGAACTTAGAACTTAGAACAATCTCTTCTCTCTAAGTTCTACCAACTAAGCTCTGCCAACTATTTCTAGAACACGTAGTTCACGCGGATGCCGGCGTAAATATCCTTGTATTCGTCGCTCAAGTTGTCCGGACGGTAGTAAAGTGCCGTACCCGTATACCAATCGGTGCTCAGTCGCTTGGAGTGGTTCACGCGCAGATTCACGTTACCCAGCACATCCGTTTCGGTCTCGTCTTCGCTAATGCCGTCTTCTTCCCAGTCAATGGTCATGTAACGGAATTCTCCAGAAAGCCCCAGAACCAAGAATCGCTTCAGGAAGGAAATTTCGAGTTCGTCGGAGACTGTAAATTCGTGTTCGGTCATGTCGTTACGTTCGTAGTTCTTGAAACGCGGCGTAAATCTGAAACTGTTCTGCACGCGCTTTAGAGTCGTCGTTGCAGAGAGCGGATAGGCGTGTTCAAAGTAGTCAGCACCGCCAAAGTAGTAACCCAGCTTGGCCCAAGTGGTGTTGGAAAGATCCATGCCGCTAATCAAGGCGTCCTTGTAGAACTTAGAATCGTCGCTACGGAGAATCCAACGTCCGCCGGCTTTGAATGTGGTGCTGAAGCCGCGAATGGTCAAGTCCAAAGCCCAAGTGTTCTTGTAGATTCTTTCCTGGAATTTGGATGCGAGATAGTCTTCGCCGGAAAGACTCATGTAATCGGCCCAGCGAGCGGAATCCAACACGGTGGTTGTTTCGCCGTCAATGATTTCGGTCGTAGCTCTGCCCTGGCGAGCGGCAAACCATCCGTCTCTATAAATTCCGTCTTTCAGAATGGGGTCGGCGTGGAGCTGGTAGGGGCGGTATTGGGTTCGGTATTCCAGATTGTAACCGACACTCACGTCTACGTTCTTGCCAATCTTGAAGTCGTTGCCCAAAGACCAGTTCTGAATGTACTTGGTTCGGCCGTAATCCAGCTCATGTTCTTCAGACCACTTAGAATCGTTGCTATTGAAGAGTCCCCAGCGGGAGCCTTCGCCAAGGCCAAACAAGTTTGTCTTGTCGCCATTGGCTGCGTTTTCGATGTTGAGCATATAGCCAAAGTTGAGCGTCCAGAAGTTGGTAATTATCTGTTCGATGTTGCCGCCGAATTCACGCGTGTCGGCGAGCTGGTCCGGAGAACCGGCGCTGTAGTAGTCTTCGCCCACATACTTCAAGTGGCCAGAAATCGTGGTCTTGTAAATGTTCCAGAAAAGCGATGCCCCGATGGCGAAATTCTGGCTGCCCCAATTGAGTCCCATTACGCGGTCGTCGTCGCGGTCGCTGTCGTATTCCTTTTTCAAGTTCTTGGCTTCACGAATGAGGGTGCGCAAGGAATCGCGCATTTGGCTGCGGTTAAGAGTCGTGTTGCCGCCGAAGATTTCTTCGAGCTGGGCGAACGAAAGCGAATTGATCTTGTTCTCGTTAGCCATAAGCTGGCGGAGCACCGTCATCGATGCTGTGTTGATTCCGGCTTCGGTAAACACCTTGTTGATGGCGCGTTCCCTGTAAACGTCTGCGGTGTCGGCGCGGCCAACGGCAATCTGACCATTCAGTTCGATGTTGCCGGGGTAGAATAGCCAGTTTCCATCGGCGAATACGGTAAAGGATTTCTGCAGGGGCTCGCTTGTAATCGAGCTTCGGCTTCCGCCATCGCGCAGCAGAGGATTGTGAATTTTATCGTCGGCATAGATCGCGCCAACGGTTGCGTCAAAACGGCGGAGCGGTGACCATTTGATAGATCCGCCATAAGCAAGGCGCTGAGCCTGAGCTTCGCCTTCGTCAATGTAATTCTTGTAAATATAGGGGTGACGCTCGCCAATCAAGTAGGGCTTGCGGTTTTCGCCGAAGAATCCGCTCAATTCCAGCAGAGGCTGGTTCACGTTGTTCTTGAGGAGCGAAAGCGTGTAGCCGGCACCGAAGATGGGAAGGCTTGCCATGTATGTCTCGCCAGCGGTCTTGGTAAAGTCGCCCAGGATGAGCTTGTTGTAGCTGTCTGTGTAAGTCAAGGTAACCGGAATCGGTGAGAATCGGTTCCACTGGTCACCGGTGTAGTCACCGCTGAATTCGATGGACTTGCCGTCCGGAGACTGCATCAACAAGTAAACGCTTGCTTCGGTACCGAAACCGGGAACTTGGAAGATGTTCTTGTAACGGTTCCCGTTGCGGTCTTTGCGCATAAGGACTTTGTGGTAGTAGTTGTTTACCATCACGCTGCCCATGACATTCCAAGACTTCGGTGCTTTGGTGTCTTCCTCTTCTTCTTTTTGGACGAGCAGGTCGCCGATTTTGTCGTTTGCGTCAACGGCACGACTTTCGACGCCCGGAATTTCGGGGCTTGCGGGCAAAGTCTGCGCGACGCCTTCGTAATCTTTGTTGAAGTCGGTCTCGTTTCCGTTAATGCTTTCGATAACGTTCTTTTCAAGAACGTCGCCTGCGCTTACGCCCACCGTGTTCTTGCTGACCTGGGTATTGTCAAAGGTCAGTTGACTGTTGCCCATGTCCAAGACGGCGTAGGAGTTGTTTTCGAAACTGGAAGATTGAACATTCGTGATGGCGAGCTGTGCGTTGTAAAGGGCGACCTTGTTGCCGTCGAACTTTACGTCGTTGATATTCATGTCGCTGTAGCTGTCGGTATGGACTGCGGCGCCGTCATTTTTTTCAAAAAGGCATCCGCTGATAGAAACTTTTGAGTTCTTGGCATAGACGCCACGGCTTGAGGTGTTCGCAAACTTGCTGAATAGAATGGTTGCGGAACTGTTTTCGACCGCAATACCGTTTTCTGCACCGCTAATGCTTGCGTTTCTGATTTCAGATTCTTCACTACCGGTAATGAAGACACCTTTCCAGCTGCCGTTCTTGGAATCGCCTGCTGCCGAGACAAATTCGACTTCGTTTTCGCTTGTTCCTGCCGCGACAAACTGTCCCTTGACATAAAGGCCGGTACCCGGAGCAAACTGCAACTTGACACCCGGTTCTATCACGAGCACCTGGTTCTCTTCGACAGTCAGGTTGTCGGTCACCACGTATGGGGACTGTTCTACCCTGATAAATCCGTGAACGTTGCCGCTGAGCGGGGTGCCTTGAGCTAGGGAAGCCGGTTCTTGTGCGTAAACCAGGACGGTTGTCTGAGCGATAATCGAAATGAAATGATATTTTTTCATTATTGCACCGTGTATGGTTTGTTCGCAGTAAGAATTTCACCGCTCTTCAGGGTGACGGTAATCTTGACCTTGGTCGAAGTGCCATGAGGGAGCTCAATCTGCTGGTCAATCCTGTTCGACTGCAAATCGGTGCCGCGGAGTTGAATGTGGTTCCCGGGCAGGGTGATATCAATTTGCTTGATGTATGTCGGATCGTTTTGAGGCAGGTTCTTGACCGAGAACGAAAGCTGTCTGTGAATCTTGGTATTTATACCTCTGGGCGGTGGCGGCACGGGTATGTATTCCGGTTCTTCGCCACCGTCAATGACAATTTTTGCGTTCCTGAGGGGCGGGTAGCATTGCAGTCTTTGTTTCAACTCAACCTTGTTGCCGGCGAGATCTTCCACATGGAATCTGTACGTGTGGATGCCGCTGGTCAGTTTTTCGTAGAACTTGCGGTCGCTGTCAAAGTAGATTTCCTTTTGGGCGACGTTATCGATATACAGCGTGTAAATAGCCTTGTCGCCATCTGTTTGGCCTAAGGCAAGTGCGGCCTTGCACTGGTTGGCGTAAAGTGCGAGGGTAGGCGGAATCAGGTTCACAGTCTTGCAGGACTTAACCACTCTGATGGGTACTTCTACATTCTTGTTACCATTTTTAGATTCAAAATTCACGTAGAGGGTATTTTCGTTCCAATTTCCGTTTTTGTCGGACACGGGAATGGAATGCAGGAATCGTCCTTTTGCGCTGAGGGGCACAAGGTTTTTAGAAGTGTACTTGCCGAGCGTAACTGTGAGGACTGCGTTCTGGTCGGTGGTGTCAAATACACCTTCGATGGTAATCATGGCGGGGTCGCACACTTTGATAGGCATGCTGGACATAATGGTCAATAGAGCCTGGTCTCCTGTGGTGGTTGTGTCGCTTGAGCCTGCGAAATAGGTGGTTAGCAGACCGCACTGCATAGTGTTGGTGGGGTCGCCTTCATAGAAACAGGTGAATGGAACCTTTTTTTGACCGATGGTGCTGGGGTCCCATTCGACGGGTAGCAGGAGTGCGTTTCCGTTGGAACGCTGCGGTTCGCCGAAAATACGGATGTACGTACCTTCGGAGCAGGTGGCTGAAATGGTCTGCTTGGCAGAATAAACGATATCGGGGAGGGGGTCGATATGGCAATTGATTTTTGCCCTCAATTCTTTCTGCTTTTCGGAAATCTTCTTGTCTGCTTTTTCGGCAGCCTTGCGGATAGCGTCTGCAGAAAGGGTTGTGTCGGTCAAAACGGCGTTTAGTTCCCTGAAGAGTTCGCCGTTTCCGGAAGATTCCAGGTCGACAACGATAGCAGCGTCCTTGCAGTAAAAGATCGTCTGGCCGCCAGTGATTGCATAAGTCTTTTTTGTCGTGCTGATTTCAAAGTCCAGGTTTCCTGTTGAAAGAGATGCGATTTCACATTTAGCGGTTTTGCCGATAAAGCCATCCGTACCGCGGATAGCTGCCGTGGCGATACCGGTCTTGAACTTGATCTTGTTCTTGGTTTTTGCTTGCTTCTGCACGTCGAACTTCATGCTACCGCGTTTGACTTCGGTGATGAAGTTGTTTTCGCCGTCTTCAAAGGAAAGCTTGGTAATGGTAACGACGGTGTTTTCTTGAACATTGAAGGAACTGCCGTCCGGAAGGCCGATAATTACCTCGGATTCCAGCTTGGTGATGATGTCGTCGCGTTCCTTGACGTTTTTGGCTTTCTTGAGCTTGCTCTTATCGGGATCGTTGCTCTTGATGACCATTTCGGTGCCACTACGGAGTACGAAAACTTCGCCTACGGCATAGTGAACTCTACCTGATTGCGATTTAGCGGCAAAAGAAACCCCAACTAGGATGAAAAGTAGGGGGGCTATAAGCCTAAAAAAACGAGAAAAGGACATAAAGCCTCGCTTTAGTGTAACATCCCATCGCAAATATATGTATTTTTTTTAGGCCCGATACAGAATTGTATATTCGGGGTAACAAGACTGTGACTTTTTTCAAAGTTTTTTGGAAGAAGGTCAAAACCTATAACTACAGGACTAAATATGGAAGTTGAAGAACTGACCGTTGCCTATAGCGATGAAGATACCGGTGAAGAAGTCATCAAGGAAATCGGCAAGGAAATCCTTTCGAAGGGTGCGTGGCCGACCGTGATGTTCTTTTACCAGGAACGTGACCCGAAGTCCGGTGAATTTACCGAACCCAAGGTGTCGTTGCGCCGCTACCGCAAGATGGCGGGCAATTTCAAACCCCAGGGCAAGTTCAAGATTACGGGCAAGGCCCAGGCCGAAGCTATCATAGACGTCCTCAAGAAGTGGTATAACATTTAATGCCAGACCCTGCTAGTCGAAAGAAAAAGTATAATATCGAGTTCCTTTGCGAGGGGGACATCGAGGCTTTTCCGTACAAGGACAAGTTCGAAAAGATGGCTCGCAAGCTCCTTGCCGAAGAAGGCAAGGAAAAAGACGTGAACATCGTGCTCTGCACCGACGAGTTCGTGCGCACCATGAACCGCGACTACCGCGGGCTCGACAAGGTAACAGACGTTCTCTCGTTCGAATGGAAGAACGAACTCGGTGTCGAGATCCCCGAAGACGAGGCGATGCTCGGCGAAATCTATATCGCCCGTGAGCAGGTGCGCCGTCAGGCTCCCGAATACGGCAACACGTTCTATGCCGAAATGAAGCGCGTGATTGTACACGGGCTTTTGCACCTTTCGGGCTACGACCATATCAAGGCCGCCGACCGCAAGGTAATGCGCAAGCGCGAATGCGAATTCCTGGGACTTGACCCGTACAAGGAAGGTGCCTAATGGAATCTTCTGAAAGTTATGCCGTCGCGTTCCTTGTCGTATTTGTCCTGACATCGTTCGCGTTTTCGCTGATCAAGGCTGCCTTTAGTGCCATTTACGCCAAGCGCGATGCCCGCGACCGCGAAGGTCGCGAAGAGGTGGTAGCCTCGTTGGTGGAACTGCCTGGCTTTAACGAGACGATTTCGATCGGCCGCATTTTCTGTAACGTGGGTGCGGGCGTTTTGGGCTTTTACCTGTTCCAGATGATCCCCTGGAACTGGGTGCAGGACTACTGGTTCCTGGCGTTTGCCGCTTACCTGGTGGTCGCTTGCATCGGCATTTACACCATTACGGTATTCTTGGCGAATCTGCTCGGCAACTTGAAACCGGACACCTTTGCAGTCGTGCTGATTCCGCTGTTCAAGTTCATTCGCCTGCCGTTTGCACTGCCGGCAAAGATTTGCCACTTGCTGTTCGTGAAGATTCTGAAGGGCCTGGGCTACGATTCCAAACTTAGCTTCTTGCCCGAAGAACGCCGCGACGCCGTGCAGGCGCAGGCCGACCTCTCGGACGAGGCGGACCCTGATGCCGAAGGCCTGGAACAAGAAGAACGCCAGATGATTCTGAACATCTTCGACTTCGTAGAAACCCCGGTGCGCGAAATCATGACGCCGCGTGTGGATATGTGTGCGGTCGAAGTCGGCACCCCGCTCGAAGACTTGGTGAAGGTTTTGAATACGGAACGTCATTCTAGACTCCCGGTGTATAAGGATACGGTTGACAATATCGTCGGTATTCTTTCGAACCGCGACTTCTTGGAGTGGTACACCGAACACCGCGACGAACCGTTTGATATCATGAAACTCGTGATGCCGCCGGTTTTTGTGCCGTACCACAAGAAGATTGACGACATGCTCACCGAACTGCGCAAGACGGGTAACCAGCTCGCCATCGTGGTCGATGAATATGGCGGAACCGCGGGCCTTGTCACGCTTGAAGATATTCTCGAAGAAATCGTGGGCGAAATCAAGGACGAAGACGACGTGGACGAAGATGAAGATGTGCAGCGCCTCAAGGACGGGCGATTCATCCTCGATCCGGTTATTACGCTTTCCGATTTGGAATACAAGCTTGGCGTAGAACTCGAAGCTCCCGAAAATTCCCACGTGGAAACGCTTTCGGGCCTGATTCAGGCGACGCTTGGCATTATTCCGTCTCCTGGCGCCGAAGTCACTATCAAGGGTTACACCTTCCGCGTGCTCAAGATGGACGGCACCCGCATGGAAAAGGTGCTCATGATTCAGCCCGGCAAGGGCAAGACCAAGAACGTCAAGGCCGTGCCTAGAACACAAGCGTTCAAAGTCGTGTAAGTAGATCTGGACATTGAACTCGGAACACCGCTCCTGAAGTATGAAAAAAGCAGCATTTTAATGCTGCTTTTTTCATAGACTGATTCCGAACTCCGAAATCTGAACTCCGAAATCCGAATTCTCTACAGTTCCTCGACTGCTTCGGCGCGAAGATTCTGTACAATGTGATCCTGGCGCTGCGGCGTGTTGTTGCCCATGTAGTAGGCGAGCATCTTGCCGAACGAGGCATCGGGCGGAAGCACCACCGTTTCGAGGCGCATGTCTTCACCGATGAACTGGCCGAATTCTTCCGGAGAAATTTCGCCGAGACCTTTGAATCGAGTAATCTCGAGACCTGTCTTGCCGATTTCCTTGGCGGCCTTGTCGCGTTCCGTTTCGTCGTAGCAGTACTTGGTCACCTGCTTGTTACGCACGCGGAAAAGCGGCGTCTGCAGAATGAACAGGTGCTTCTGTTCCACGAGTTCGGGGAAGAACTGCAAGAAGAAGGTCATCAAGAGCAGACGAATATGCATACCGTCCACATCAGCATCGGTCGCGATAATCACCTTGTCGTAGCGGAGGTTTTCAAGACCGTTTTCGATATCGAGCGCGTGCTGCAACAGGTTGAATTCCTCGTTTTCGTACACCACCTTCTTGGTCATGCCGAAGCTGTTGAGCGGCTTACCGCGCAAGCTGAACACCGCCTGCGTCTGCACGTTGCGGGCCTTGGTAATGGAACCCGAAGCAGAGTCACCTTCGGTAATGAAAATCATGGTTTCGCGGTTAAGCGCGTTCTTCGCGTCGGTCAGGTGAATCTTGCAGTCGCGCAGTTTGCGGTTGTGCAAGTTTGCCTTTTTCGCGCGGTCGTTCGCAAGCTTCTTGATGCCCGCGATTTCCTTGCGTTCGCGTTCGTTCTGCGTAATGCGGTTTAAAAGAGCCTTTTCAGTTTCCGGATTCTTGTGTAAGTAGTTGTCGAGCTGCGAGGCGACGTAATCTACAATCCAGGTACGCAACTGGGCGCCGCCTGGAGCGACCGTCGTCGAGCCGAGCTTGGTCTTGGTCTGCGATTCGAAAACCGGTTCCTGAATGCGCACGGAAATGGCGCCGATAATGCAGTTGCGCACGTCGGCCGGGTCAAGGTCCTTCTTGAAGTGGTCGCGGGCGCCCTTCACAATGCCTTCGCGGAAGGCCTGCTGGTGCGTACCGCCCTGGGTGGTATGCTGGCCGTTCACAAAGCTGTAGTAGTGCTCGCCGTACTGGTTGCCGTGGGTAAAGGCGACTTCGATATCATTTGCCTTAAAGTGGACCACCGGGTAGCGGATAGAATCGTCCACGTGATTCTGCAACAGGTCCAAGAGTCCGTTCGGGCTGTTGTAGGTCTTGCCGTTCATCACGAGCGAAAGACCGTTGTTCAGGTAGGCGTAGTTCCATACCTTTTCTTCCATGTAGCCAGGCAAGAATCGGAAATTCTTGAAAATGCTGGCATCCGGTTCAAAGTAGATTTCGGTACCGTTCTTTTCGGTGGTGTTCTTCTCGCGTTCTTCGCGGACAAGTTTGCCCTTGCTGAATTCGGCTTCCTTCACGCGGCCGTCGCGGAAACTCCTGACGATAAACTTGGTCGAAAGCGCGTTCACCGCCTTGGTACCCACACCGTTCAAACCTACCGACTTCTGGAAGGCTTCGGAGTCGTACTTGCCGCCGGTGTTAATCTTCGATACGCAGTCGATGACCTTGCCCAGCGGAATGCCGCGGCCATAGTCACGTACGCGGGCGCTGTGGTCTTCGATGTCAATGATAATCTGCTTGCCGGCACCCATCACGAATTCGTCGATGGAGTTGTCGATAATTTCCTTCACCAGCACGTAAATGCCGTCGTCGGGGCTGTTGCCGTCGCCGAGCTTGCCGATGTACATACCCGGACGTTCGCGGATATGTTCGTTCCATTCCAGTGTTCTAATGCTGTCTTCGGTATACTTTGCTGCTGCCATAGTAATTAGAAACTCTCGTTAAAAATTTTGACGGTCTAAAGATAGACAATTTTTTTGACACCCGGCTGTCAATTTTTTTTTGATTGCCGAGTGTTAAAATTATTCCTGACACAATATAGCAAAAAACAAGAGTGGTGTGCAAGTGTGCAGTAAAATAACGCCGACCCAATAGCTTTTTTAGAAATTTAGCAAAAAGGCCAATGCTGCACCAATATCAAGGGAACTGTCATCTTCGTTAACCACTTTGCCAATTGAACCTGAGACATCGATAGAAATGGTTTCGTTAAAGTCGTATTTCACACCGATATTTGAGGAAAGATATAAATCTCCGCCTCCATGAGAGAATTGGTATCCGTGATCGGAGAACTCTCCGAGGTCCAAGGTGCCGTTCGTTCTTATGTACGGGGCAAAGTTTTCCGTAACGGTAAAATCAAGTTCCAACGCAGCGAATGTAGATAAAGGAATGTCGTCTCCTTCTCCTTTTGTGCGGGTACTGACTGCAAGTTGGGACCCGAAGTTGAACAATTGGTTCACTTTCCTTGAAAATTGCAAACCGAATTTGAAATACCATGGATCTTCGTAGTAGCCTTCATTGGGAAAATAAATATCCGCAAATACGTTCATGGTGGGAATAAATTGGTAACGTGTAAAAAGACTGATTGAACCAGTTCCGTCCGTCCCTATTTTGTTCCCACCATAGTACGAGAATACATGGTACGGTACGATGAGCGCAAGTTCAAGGTTCGGAAAAACCGTGTAACGGGAACCGAAATAGAGATTAAGGCTGTGGTATTGCTTATCCTCGATAGAGGTGGTCATGTAAGAAGAGTGGACCATAGTCTGTCCCTTATGATTTTCAAGAACAGGGAACAAATCCCACGCGGCAAAGGATGAAACCGCTGCAAGAGCACTTGCAAGAATGATTTTTTTGAGCATTTAATTTATCTCCTAACTGATATTAATTTGTGTAATAGGTTTACGGTGCCCCAAAGATACAAAAAAGTTGCGCGAAAAAAAGTTTTTTTTTGATTTGTATCATAAAAATGTTGACAGATGATACAAAAAAATGGTATATTAAGGATGCAAAGAAAAAGGTTAGGAGTTTTTTTTGTGAAACCAGTAACGGAATATCGCGATTATCGCAGCTGTATGCAGGACTTTTACGATGAACGTAAGAGGACTTGCTCGTTTACATGGCGTGAATTTGCCCGCTTGGCGGGCTTCACTTCACCGACATACTTGAAATTGGTGTGCGAAGGAAAAAGCAGTCTCAGTGAACTGGGAATTGAAAGAGTTGCCGCAGCCATGAATCTGGGTGGCTTTGAATATGCATATTTTCGCAGCCTTGTGCATTATAACCAAGCGAAGGACGACGAAACGAAAAAGAATGCTTTCGCAAGCATGAAGGATATCGCGAAAGCGAACAAGATTCGCGTGGTTGATGGAGACGCCTTCACGTATTTTGAATCTTGGAAAAATCCAGTTTTGCGTGAATTGGTGACCATGATGCCAGGTGCCACACCTAAAGCTGTTGCCGAAATGTGCTGGCAGCCGATTACGGCTGATGAAGTTCGCAAATCTTTGAACTTTATGGTGAGTGTCGGAATTTTGCAGCGCAAGTCCAAGAATGTATATGTGCAGACAGAAAAAGCTTTGGTCGGAAATTCCGATGTGATGCCTTTGGTGCTACGTTCTATGCATCGTGAAATGGCTGGCTTTGCACAGAAGGCTATTGATGAGTTTGATGTCAATGATCGCGATGTTTCGGGTATAACGATGGGAATAGATCGCGATACTTATGAACAAATTGTGCGGGAACTGGAATCCTGTCGCAGAAAGATTGTAGCGATAGCTAACACTTGTAAGGAACCAAATCAAGTTTATCGTTTGAACTTGCAGATGTTTCCATTGTCAAAAAATACACAAAAAAAAAATGAGGGTTAATATGCATAAATTTACAAAAGCAAGAGCTCTATGCTGGGGGCTTCTGAGTAGTCTTGCGTTAGTCGCTTGTTCAAATGAATCGGCAACTTCGGTGAGTGATGGCACCACGGAAGAAAGAAACGGTTTTTGGAACGAGTCTCATAATCTTACGGCCTGGAATGTCATGGATGGGTCTGAAATTAAACTGGAAAATAATAAGAAGGCTTTGGTAGGCCGTGTATCGCTTAAAAAGGCGAGTGCAAATGGCCTTGCCCGTGCCGGTATCGCCTATGATGTTTCCAATCCGGACGGTTCTCCCGCCGACCTTTCTCAGGACGGCGACGGCATATGCATTGCGTACAAGTCTGATTTTGATGTGGAAATCCGCCTCGATACGGCGGACTACGCAAGTTCTTCTGTAGACAAGGATGTGCCTTTTGTGAGCTTGAATATGAAGGATTCCGGAAACGAAAGCCGTTGCGCATCTTGGGAAGATTTCAAGATGAAAAAAACGACTAAAACGGATGGATCTGACGTTGTCAAGAAGGTGCGTTCTGTGCAGCTGGTCTTTGTAGGCGAATCGGGCGCGTCGGGCGAATTCACCATTCAGCGGTTGACGCGTTACGCCCGCTGGGAAATGTGGTGGAGCAAGAAAGATGGTGACCACGTAAACACGGGCTTTGACGAAGGCGACGAGGGAACATCTGGCAAATGGAGTCTTTTTGGAGATTCTACCAAAGCCTACATTGAATTCAGTTACGGTGAATTCGAACCTACGGATGGTGGCTATGAAGGAAACGTCTTTTTCGATGAATCCAGTTCAAATCCGGATGTGGGCCTTCAGTTCCTTGTTGCGGGAAAATCTACAAAAAATGGTAAGGAAGTTATTCATTCGGCAGATGTGTCAAAAACGTGGAAGGGTATGTGTATCGAGTATGAATCCATGATGGATATCGAAATGCAGCTTGTTCCTGAGAATGCAAACGAAAATAACATTCTCAAGCTGACTTTTGCCAAGAATGACGATGAAAACAACATGACTCTCAGCGCTGATGACGATTCGAAGAGAGTCTCTCATATGGAAACCAGATGTTATCAATTCGCGGATATGTCAAATTCTGATGATGTCCTGAAGAAGTTGACGACCGTCCGCCTGAAATTTGTAAAGGAAAATAATTCTGGTACGGAATTTACCATTAAACGAATTAGCTATCTGGTACCGGAAAATCTTGCGGTAAAGGACGTCGGCGAATACAAGGATGTAAAGGCGACGGAGTCGTCCGATTATAAGTCCGGAAAGAGTTTCCTGTGGGATGGTGCAACTGACGGAGACCAGGTAGACCTTGGTATTTCCGGTGCAACGGCTGGCGGCGTTTGGACGAATACTTTTGAGTTAGAAGATGTCTTCAATTACAACTTCCCCGACGATGTGAAGTATGACGCTGACGGGAACGCTATTCCGTCCTTAGTGAGCAAGTATCATGAATTTACGATGTATGTGAAAACGGACGAAGGGACTATTGATTTGGACAGCATCGCTTCCGTTGGATTCAATACCGTCAGTTCGAACATGGAACCGGCCGACATCAGTGCATGGGGTGGCTTCTGCATACATTACAGCACTTACAACTATATCAGAATTGTTATCGTCACCGACTATGACGCCAACAAGTACTGGTATGCCGATGTCGATTATTCCGACGACAAGGTGTGGGGCAAGGTCTCCTGGGATGCTTTCAAGAATATCGACGAAGAATCGAACGAAAAGATTGAAGATGTCCTTGGAAAAGTTACTAGGGTTCAGCTTCAGTTCCTCACGGATGGCGAAAATATCATCGACAAGTTCGGATCTTACGACCAGTGCGGTAAGTAAAAAGTTTGGTGGTTAGAAAAAAGAATGGCCGCGAGAAATCGCGGCTATTCTTGTATGATTTAAATTTCTATCTTTGCCCGTATGAATACCGCCTTTTACGTCTTTATGAAGCTTTTGCCGAAGAATGCCGCTAGCCGTGCCTTCGGTGCGTTGACCCGCCTCAAGTTGCCTGTGATTTCCAAGAAGGCACGCAACGCTTTTGCCGCTTATTACAAGCTGAATATGGAAGAGTCGGAATATCCGCTTGAACATTATGCGAACATCGGCGAACTTTTTATCCGCAGACTCAAGCCGGGAATGCGCCCGATTGCCGATTCTGAAATCGTGTCGCCGGTGGATGGTGTGCTTTCGCAGACGGCCGTTTTCGACGGCAAGCAGGAACTGATTCAGGCGAAGGGCAAAACGTACACGCTCAAGGATCTGCTCCGCGACGAAGAAATGGCGAAGCGTTTTGAAGGCGGTGCTTTCGCGACGATTTACTTGGCTCCGTTTAACTACCACCGCATTCATAGCCCGGCAAAGGCCGAAGTGGTGGATGCAAGCTACTGCCCCGGCACGCTCTGGCCGGTGAACGTGGGTAGCGTGGAACGCGTAGAAGGCCTGTTCTGCATTAACGAACGCCTTACGAGCCACTTGCGCTTGGACGACGGCTCCGAAATGCTGGTGGTAAAAGTCGGTGCCACGAACGTGGGCCGCATTGGAGTCGCCTACACGGACGAACTCTTGGTGAATGCGGGCAAACTCCCGCGCAACTGCAAGCGTTACGACTGGAAACCCGCCCAGAAAATTACCGTGGAAAAAGGCGGCGAACTGGGTCGCTTTGAAATGGGCAGCACCGTGATTCTCGTGGTTGACAAGAAAATCCGCGAAAGGAATCCGGGGCTTTTCCAGAGCCGCGTAGGAACAGCCGTGAAGGTGGGCGAGGCCCTCTAGTATTTTAGGTTTTGCCGATGGTTTCGGTCAAGCGATTTATTCACGATGAACCTGCGTTGTTCAAGGCGACGGCGGAATTCGTGCGGTTGTTTGCCCGAATCGACGACCCGGTGCTTGCGCTCGCAAAGCTTGAAAAGGGCGCAAACGAACGCATCGCGTGGACACTTTTAGGCACGGCGCTTTTTCAAGATGTAAGCTACCCGGAATTTAAGACGCTTTTGCTGGTGCTGAACGAAAAATTCCCCGGTGAAAAACTCTGGACGTTGCCTGTGCCGAAGGCGCAAGATATTGAAGCTTGCGTAGAATCTGCATTCGGTTGCCGCACCTGGTCCATGTTCGAAAATGTGGCGGGAATTTTCTGGAGTGTCGGGCTTTTTGTTCGCCGTCATGAAAATTTGGCGGAATGGCTCAAGTCGCGCACGCCCGAAGAACTTTGGCGTGACCTCGGCGAAATTTACTTTATGGGCAAGGGAAACCCTCGCCCGAAAGTTTGCGCGGCAATTTATCGCTTGCTCGCGCCCGCGCCAGTGGGGCTTTCGCTGGACTGCGCCGAAGGGACTGCGTGCGCTCCTGTGAAATGGCCGCCCCTGCCTTTAACGATGGGCACTCGCCGCTACCTTTCGATTCTTGGGCCTGCAAGCGACGGCTTTGCGGACTTGGAGCCCGCACAAAAGCAGAAACTTGCAACCGACATGTATGTGGCACTTGTGCAGCATTTGATGGAACAGTCCGAAAATGCCGAGGTGAAAACATCGAAGGTCGACGCCTTGACCGCCTACGTGGCTGCGCACGGTTTGCAGTTTTATTTAGAAGACGGAACCGACGGTTTTATTTGCCGTACAGTGACGGACCGTTGCCGCAAATGTCCCCTGCGGGAATATTGCAGCTACGCTATTTGATTCGGATTTCGGAATTCAGATTTCGGAGTTGTTTAGATTTGGTGACTGTTGAAATTTTGACTCTTTTTTTTCTACATTTCTCGTATGCTTTTCTCTTGTAAATCTTTGGGGCTTGTGCTTGCGGCGAGTATTGCGGCGCTTGTGACTGGCTGCCAGGAGAAAGATGAAATCCCGGTCGACTATTCCGCGATTGCGTACAAATTTTTGAAGCCTGTTTCCTTTGCACAAGATTCTTCGAAGAATGCCGAAATTCCTTCGCTGGAACGCCGCTACGACTACCGCTACGCGATTATGCTTGGCGATACGCTCGGTGTGACTGTACTTGAATTCGAAAGCGATGTGTATGCACTCGACTATTACATGAACAGCGGACACTTCCAAGGCAGCATCCCGATTCTGAGGGGTAACTTCTTGGAACAGAGTTTTCGCGCCGACAAGCGCATCTTTATCTTTAGGCACGACAGCTACCGCCGTTACGAGCGCGCCGACCTCGAAGATTACGTGCGCAAGTTCCCGGGTTACCATGGCGGATTCCCGCAGGCGTTCTTGAGTTTGCCTTTTGAACACCGCGAACAGGGCCGCGCCTCGATTGAAACTCGATTTTTCTTGGGCGTTAAATCGACCTTCCCGGTGCTGGTGCAAAGCTACCGCGACGGTAACCTACGCTGGAATGTGGCTCGCAGCTGGGATCAGGTGGAATCGGATGCGTTTGAAAAGTGGGTGTCGGGTCTTAAGCGGGTTACTCCGAACGAAATTGTTCCCGCAAATGACTGCGTTTACTTTGAAGCGGGCGAGGGCTCTTATGGAATCGCGAGCCGCTTGTCTGGCGGGCGGGTGGCCGTTGTCTGGGGCTATATGTCTTGGCCGGACTTGGAACGTACGTTCTTTACCGCCAGCGACCGCATTTTCGAGGCGCGATACTAGCGCCTTCGGCGCGATTATTGCTGCTCATAGCTCAAAGGTGCGAAGCGCCGACCTCATACCCCATACCTGTTTTTATTATATTAAAGTCATGGCTATTGAAAAACTTGCAGAAACTCTTTTGGAAAAGCTCCGTTTCATCATTAAGGCTGAAACGGTTATCGGTAACCCCATTCAGGCCGGTGAATCTACCGTTGTGCCCGTGAGCCGCGTGTCCGTGGGCTTCGGTTTTGGCGGTCACCAGTCCAAGGGCGATACTTCTGCCTCTGGCGGTGGCGCCTCGGTGGAACCGGTCGCCTTCCTCGTGATCAAGGGCGACGACGTGCGCGTGATGCCCATTAGCAAGGACAGTTCGCTTGTCAGTAAGGTCATGGACATTGTGCCAGACGTGGTGAACAAGTTCAAGAAGAGCGAAGACTAATATTTGAAAATTCCTGCTGGAGCCTGCCCTGAGCATGCGAATGGGCGGGCGGAAAAATCTGTTTGCAAAAAGCCTCGGTTTTCACCGAGGCTTTTTGAATGGTTCTTGTGTTTTGGCGATTAACGGTTTATTAACCCAGCACCTTCTTTTCGAAGTCGCCGAGGCAGTCAACGAGGGCCTGCACGCCTTCGACCGGCATTGCGTTGTAGATGGATGCGCGGAAGCCACCCACGGAGCGGTGACCCTTGAGCTGCTGCAGACCGCGAGCCTTTGCGAATTCGAGGAATTCCTTGGCGAGATCGTCTGCCTTGTCAGCGGCAACCACGTCCTTGTTGAACACGAACGGAACGTTCATGATGGAACGGTCTTCCTTGGCAGCGGTACCGACGAACACCTTGGAAGCGTCGAGGGCGCTGTAAAGGAGAGCGGCCTTGGAGCGGTTCACCTTTTCGATAGCGTCCACGCCACCGAATTCCTTGAGCCACTTGAGGGTGCGGTTCATCACGTACACGGCGAAAACCGGAGGCGTATTGAACATGTTCTTCGCATCGATGTGGGTCTGGAAGTTGAGCATGGTCGGGATGGTGCGGTTCACCTTGCCGAGGAGGCCCTTCTTGATGATGGTAACAGTCACGCCTGCGCAGCTGATGTTCTTCTGGGCGCCGCCGTACACAACGCCGAAGTCGGACACGTTGATCTTGCGGGCGAGGAAGTCGGAGCTCACGTCAGCCATGAGGAAGCCGGACTTCGGCTTCGGGAAGTTGTGCCATTCCGTACCGTAGATGGTGTTGTTGGCAGTCACGTGGAGGTACGTGGCGTTGTCGGAAAGCTTCAGGTTCTTGTCGATGCGGCTGTAAGTTTCGGACTTGGTGTCGCAAGCGGCGAGAGCGTTACCGAACTGCTTGGCTTCCTTGTAAGCCTTGTTTGCCCAAACGCCAGTCAGAGCGTAGTCTGCCGTAGCGTCCTGGTTGAGGAAGTTCATCGGGAGCATGCAGAACAGAAGGGAGCAACCACCACCGAGGAAAACGATGTCGTAGTCTTCAGGGATGCCCATTAATTCACGGAGGTACTGTTCCGTCTGGGCGAACATGTTTTCAATCGGCTTTGAACGGTGACTCATGGAGAGAATGCTGATGCCGCTGTTTTCGAAGTCGATGCATGCAGCAGATGCTTCCTTGAGTGCCTGTTCGGGCAGGACAGACGGTCCTGCGCTAAAGTTATAGACTTTATTTGCCATGGTTGTGTTCCTTTTTGTTTTGCCCCGCATGGTTTACGGGGACTCTTAAATTACGCGCGTAAAAATAGCAAAATACGGCTTTTTCGGCTAGTGTTTTTTAGACGAGAGATGAGAGACGAAAGACGAGAGATAAAGAAAAAAGACGAGATTTCTCTCGTCTCTAGTCTGTAGCCGCGTAGCGGCGTTCTTTGACGCCTTTGGCGTCAGGTACTGCGGTTCGGTCATATCGGCAAACAGGTTTGCCGCTGCGACGCTCGCCTTGTAACCTACTCGTCTAACTTACACGCCGAGGGCTTCGATTGCGGCCTGGTACTTCTTGAGGCGGAACTTGGTCTTGAGTTCGCGGCGTTCCTGACGCTTGATGTACTTGTCTTCCAAAAGCACGTTCAGAATGGCGCTCTTGGCCTTGGCCATCAGCGGGTCGTCCTTGAGGGTGCCCATGAACTTCACGAATTCCTTTTCGCGGGCTTCGTAGTTAGCTTCTTCGGCGGGGACGCCTTCGGCCATCAGCTTGCAGCTGTATTCGTCGATCCAGCCCTGGTTCTTGTGGTAAGTCATCTTCTGGATTTTTTCGACCATGTCGGCCGGAACGCCCATAGCGATCACTTCTTCAGGGGTTTTCTTGGTAGTGTCGGTAATCAAGTCCTGCAAAATGGCGAGTGTCTGAACCTCTTCGGATTCACCCTTGTTCTTGAGGTAATCTGCGACATTCTGCAGAAAATCAATGTAGGGGCCACCTGCTTTGTCTGTCTGACCTTTGTGGACTTCGGCGGCGATTTTATAAGCTTCAGCGTAAGAAAGCATAATGATCCTTTTTAAAAACCTTGGGGTGCTACTCCGGCACCATACCCTCAATATATATAAACAAAACCTGTAAAAGTGTCACGTTTTTGTCAAATTTTCAAAAAATGGCACTTTTTTTCGTTTGTTTGGGCGGGTGCCGGAATAAAGCTCTTATTTGTTGTTCGCGCGGATGAGGTTGAGGGCGGAACCTGCCTTGAACCATGCCCACTGCTGTTCGTTGTAGGTGTGGCAGAGGGCGATGTTATCGACCGAGCCGTCCTTGTGGTGGGCGACGAGCGTGAACTCGGAACCCGGGGCGAACTTGGTGAGACCCACGATGTCGAACACGTCCTGTTCCTGAATCTTATCGTAGTCGGCGGCGTTCTTGAAGGTGAGGGCGAGCATGCCCTGCTTCTTGAGGTTCGTCTCGTGGATGCGGGCGAAGCTCTTCACGATTACGGCCTTCACGCCGAGGAAGCGCGGTTCCATAGCGGCGTGTTCGCGGCTGGAGCCTTCACCGTAGTTTTCGTCACCGATGACGATGGAGCCCGTGCCCTTGGCCTTGTAAATCTTCGCAAGTTCGGGAACTTCTTTGTATTCACCGCACTGGCAGAGAACCTTGTTCGTTTCGCCGTTGAATGCGTTCACGGCGCCGATGAGCATGTTGTTCGAAATGTTTTCGAGGTGACCGCGGTAGTTGAGCCACGGACCAGCCATGGAGATGTGGTCGGTAGTGCACTTGCCCTTGGCCTTGATGAGGAGCGGGGCACCGGCGATGTCCTTGCCGTCCCAAGCGGCGAACGGGGCGAGAGCCTGGAGGCGCTTGCTTTCGGGGTTGATGGAAACGGTAATCTTGGAACCGTCTTCTGCCGGAGCCTGGTAGCCGGCATCCTTGACTTCAAAACCCTTCGGCGGAAGTTCGCACTGTTCCGGCGGGTCGAGCTTCACGGCCTTGCCCTCATTGTTTACGAGGGTGTCGGTCATGGGGTTGAAGCGGATGTCGCCGCTGAGGGCTGCAATCACGGCCATGAGCGGGGAGGCAACGAAAGCGTGCGTGTTCGGGTTGCCGTCGGCGCGCTTTGCGAAGTTGCGGTTGAAGCTGTGGACGATGGTGTTGAGTTCCTTCTTGTCGGCACCGGCGCGGTCCCAGCGGCCAATGCAAGGACCGCAGGCGTTCGTCATGATGGTGGCACCGAACTGCTTGAACAAGTCGATGAGGCCGTCGCGTTCGGCGGTGTAGCGCACCTGTTCGCTCCCCGGGTTGATGAGGAGCGGGCACTTCGGGCTGAGACCCTTCGCGAGGGCCTGCTTGATCATGTTCGCTGCCATGAACAAATCTTCGTAGCTGGAGTTCGTGCAGCTGCCGATGAGGGCGGCGCTCACGATCGGGGTAGATTCCGGCTTGGTTTCGGTGGCCTTGAGGCTTTCTGCCATGTCGGTCACGGCGTAGGCGCGGTCCGGGCTGAACGGGCCGTTGTAATGCGGCACGAGTTCGCTCAAGTTGATTTCCACGACGCGGTCAAAGTACTTTTCCGGATTTGCTTCGACTTCGGGGTCGGCCTTGAGGTGTTCTGCAATCTTGTCGGCGGCGGCGGCAACGTCGGCGCGGCCGGTCACCTTGAGGTAGCGGCTCATGGAATCGTCGTAGCTGAAGGTGGAGCAGGTAGCGCCCACTTCGGCACCCATGTTTGCAATCGTTGCCTTGCCTGTTGCGGAGAGGCTACGTGCGCCTTCGCCGAAGTATTCGATAATGGCGTTGGTGCCGCCCTTCACGGTGAGGATGCCTGCGAGCTTCAGGATGATGTCCTTAGCCGTTGCGAAGCCCTGGAGCTTGCCGGTAAGCTTCACGCCGATCATCTTCGGGTACTTGAGTTCCCACGGGAGGCCCACCATGGCGTCCACGGCGTCTGCACCGCCCACGCCAATCGCGAGCATGCCGAGGCCGCCAGCGTTCACGGTGTGGGAGTCGGTACCGATCATCATTCCGCCCGGGAAGGCGTAGTTTTCGAGCACCACCTGGTGGATGATGCCTGCACCCGGGAGCCAGCAGTCAATGCCGTACTTGGCAGACACGGACTGGAGAAAATCGTAAACTTCCTTGCTTTCTTCCTTCGCGCGGGGCAAGTCCTTTTCGACACCTTCACGGGCGATAATCAGGTGGTCGCAGTGCACGGAACTCGGCACTGCCACGCGGGCCTTACCGGCGGTGGTGAACTGGAGGAGTGCCATCTGGGCGGTAGCGTCCTGCATGGCCACGCGGTCCGGGTGGAATTCGGCAAAATCCTTGCCGCGCTCGTAAGTCCTGTTCTCGGCGCCATCGATCAGGTGGCTGTAGATAATCTTTTCGGCGAGGGTGAGCGGACGGCCGAGCTGCTTGCGGGCAGCTTCAACGCGGGCGGGAATGCGGGCATAGACGCCCTGGATCATGTCGAAATTGAAAAGCATAGTCTCTTTGGGTTATAGGTTGAATTTTCGGGCGTAAAGATAGAAAATTATTTGGTTGCTTTTTTTTACCCTTAACAAAGGGTGTAAATTTTCCTAAATTTGGCCGCGTTCCTAAGATTGGAGACCCCCATGCCCAATATTAACGCCAAAGATTCCGTCAAGAATTTCCTTGCTGGAGTCAAGACGACCGTTACTCCTGAACTGTTCCGCACGATTCGCAGGGGCTACGACAAGAAGAACTTCGTAAGCGACCTCATGTCGGGCCTGATTGTGGGCATTCTGGCGCTTCCGCTTGCCATTGCGTTTGCTATCGCTTCGGGTGTGGGTCCGGAACAGGGTCTTTATACGGCCATTATCGCTGGCTTTACCATTTCGCTGTTGGGCGGTTCCCGTTTCCAGATTGGCGGCCCGACGGGTGCCTTTATTGTGATTGTTTATGGCATCGTGAGCCAATATGGCTACGATGGCCTTGCCTCGGCCACTCTTTTGGCCGGTATCTTGCTGATTATCTTCGGTTTAGCCAAATTTGGCGCTATCATCAAGTTTATTCCGTATCCGGTTACTGTGGGCTTTACCGCCGGTATCGCTATTATTATTGCTCTTGGCCAGGTGCCGAACTTCTTTGGCCTCCGTTTCCTTTCCAAAGACCCGGCCGATGCCGTGGGCAAAATCAAGCTTTACGCCTCTTCGCTTGATACTGTTAATATTTATGCCGTGATTGTTGGCCTTGTGGCTTTGGCCGTTTGCATTCTGTGGCCGAAGATTACGACGAAAGTTCCGGGTTCCCTGATTGCCATTATCGTGGCGACTGTTATGGTGAAGGTCTTGGGCTGGGATGATCCGATTACGGGCCACGGCGTGGTGACCATTGGCATGAAAAACCACATTCCGAGCGGTTTTCCGGTTCCGCATTTGCCGAACATTAGCCTCGAAATGATGCAAAAAGTGTTCCAGCCGGCTTTGACGATTGCCATTTTGGGCGCCATTGAATCCCTTTTGTCTGCCGTGGTGGCCGACGGTATGACCTCGACCAAGCACCGTTCCAATACCGAACTTTTCGGTCAGGGCGTTGCCAACGTGCTGTCTCCGATGTTTGGCGGTATCCCGGCGACGGGTGCGATTGCCCGTACGGCAACCAACATCCGTAACGGTGCCGTGAGCCCGATTTCTGGCTTGGTACACGCGGTAGTGCTCCTCCTCATTATGCTTGTGCTCGGTAAGTATGCCGAAATGATCCCGATGGCAGCGCTTGCCGCCGTGCTTTTCCAGGTGGCATTCAACATGTGCGGCTACCGCAGCTTTATCAAGATGTTCAAGGCCCCGAAGAGCGATGTTGCTGTGATGCTTGTGGCCTTCTTCTTGACCGTGATTATCGACTTGACGGTTGCAATCGAAGTGGGCGTGTTGCTTGCGGCGGTGCTGTTTATCAAGCGCATGAGCGATGTGTCCGAGATGGAGACGGTGACCGAGGCCCTCAAGGATGACGACGAGGAGGCCGCGCACAACGAGCTCAGCCGCCAGGTGCCGAAGGGCGTGGTGGTTTATGAGTTGGCCGGTTCGCTCTTCTTTGGTGCGGTCGACAAGTTTAAAGATACCATGGCCCGCATTTCGGACAAGCCGAAGATTCTTATTTTGCGCATGCGTAGCGTGTCTAGCATCGATGCTGCCGGTATCCAGATGATTGAAGATTTGCTGAACCGTTGCAACCGCGAAGGCACGCAGCTGTTGCTCAGTGGCGTGCATGCTCAGCCGGTGGTAGCGCTTACTCGCGCCGGAGTGCTTAAGCAACTCGGCGAAGAAAACGCCCTCGGTAACATCGATGCCGCTCTCAACCGCGCCCGCGAACTCTTGGGCCTCCCGATTGTGGATACCTCGCATGAAATGCCGCAGGCGCCTACCGTTTCTTGGGAAAAGAGCCTCGACAAGCCGTGGATGCCGGAAGAATCCAACGCTGCCGTGGCCGAAGAAACGCCGGAAGTTATCGCCGAAAAGATGATGGACGAACCAGTCGTAAAAATCGAAGAAAAAACAAAGTAACTTTTGTAAGTTTTTTATCACTTTGTGATGCTTGTCGCAGTGTGATTTCCGTCTCTTTAATTTTAGTTATGTTATATCTAAATTAGGGGCATGGTTAAGAGACATGCTATGACGAGTTCTGAAAGGACGCACATCTTTTGGCACTTCATCGTGAACTATCTGCTTGCCTTCTGGGCGGTTGGATTGATCCTGATGAATATCTGCTAGCATCAAACAATCCTAGATTATTTTTCTATTTTTGGCGCCATGTTTAAAATAGGCGTGATGGCTTCCGGTGGTGGAAGTAACTTTAAAGCGATAATTGACCGCATTGGCGAGGGCGACCTCGAAGCCCAATGCAAGTTCCTGATTACCAACAACGGTGGTTGCGGGGCTGTTTCTCATGCGGAATCTTACGGGATTCCCGTTTTTCATATTTCGGGCAAGACGCACCCCGATACGGCTGCCTACGAAGCGGCGCTGCTCGAAGTCATCGATCGCTACGACATTGATTTGTTGATTCTGGCGGGCTATATGAAGGCCTTGCCGGTAAGCCTCATTAAAAGGCTCCCGGACCGTATTTTGAACATTCACCCGTCGCTTTTGCCCAAGTATGGCGGCAAGGGCTTTTTCGGAATTCATGTGCACGAGGCGGTGATTGCCGCGCACGATACGGAATCGGGCCCAACGGTTCACCTGGTTAGCGAAGAAATCGACCAGGGCCGAATCTTGGCGCAGACGAAGGTCCCTGTGCTCGAAGACGACACGCCTGAAGTCTTGGCAGCCCGCGTGCTCGTGCAGGAACACGCCCTCTACTGGAAGACCATTCGCGACTACGCCAAGCAGGTGCTCTTGTAATGAAGTTTAAAGTCCCGGCATTTCTCGAAGGAATCGAAGCCCCGGTCGATGGCGAAGTCGCCATGCGCAAATTCGCTGCATCCCAGATGGGGGAGAATGCCGTGGTCGTGGGTATTGACGAAGTCGGCCGTGGCCCGCTGGCAGGCCCGGTGGTGGCGTGTGCCGCAGTGCTCAAGTCGCCTGACGCGCTCCTCACGCTTAACGATTCAAAAAAGCTTACTCGCCCCAAGCGCGAAGCCATGTACCAGGACGTGCAAGATGCATGCGCCTGCTTTGCTGTAGCGAACGCCTCGGTCGAAGAAATTGACCGCATGAATATCCTGGAAGCCGACTTTTTAGCCATGCGTCGCGCACTCCAGGCGCTTGGAATGCCTGGAATTCACGAATCAGAACCCGAAATTCCAATCTTCCAGAAAGGCTCATTCGCGTCCCTGACCACTAGCCACCAACCACTAACCACTTTAATCGCTGTCGACGGCAACCTCAAGATTCACGGAATTCCCGAAGGAATGCAAATCCCGGTAGTCAAGGGCGATGGCCGCATTGCAAGCATCTCGGCGGCCTCGATTTTGGCGAAAGTCTTCCGTGACCGCTACATGGACGACCTCGAAAAGAAGTTCCCCGGCTACGGTTTCGACAAGCATGCCGGTTATGGAACCAAGGCTCACCTTGACGCAATCCGCCGTCTCGGCATGACTGCGGAACATCGTAAAAGCTTTCACCCCAAGAGTTTACAGACGGAGCTGGATTTGTAGGCCTGTTTTTGTAAACTTTTGTTTCTTACGATATTGTTGCAAATTTTACCTAGGACCCCGGAATTTTTTCCGTGGTCTTTTGCTATATTGTTGTCAAACAACAAGATACGAGTCTTTTTCCGGCTAACGGGAGGTGATTTTGAACAATTCGGTACCTTTACTCCAAATGCTTGCACAGTCCGATATCGCGACCATCGTGATTTTGGGCATCTTGGCGGTCATGTCGCTCGGTTCGTGGGGCATTATCATTGTAAAGTACATCGTGAATCGCAAGAACCAGCGCGCAAACGTCGTGTTCTTCCGCGAATTCATTAACGTGCGCCAGTTCGTGGAATTGCAGGGCCTCTGCGAAACCGCCGATGACAGTGCGCTGAAGAGCCTCACGTCTGAAGTGCTGAAGGAAGCTTCCAAGTTCAGTAACTTTGTGAGCTATGACTCGATCCAGCATCGCGCCTCGCTCCTGGAAGATACTATCCAGCGTTCGATCGAAGGCCTGCGTCTTACCGAAGACCGCTACTTAGGCTTCTTGGCCACGTGCTCCAACCTCGCCCCGTTCTTCGGACTTTTGGGTACGGTGTGGGGAATCATGGTCGCCTTCTTCCAGATTGGTCAGCATGGTTCGGCAGACCTTACCGTGGTCGCTCCGGGTATCGCCATGGCCTTGATTACCACGGTTGCAGGCCTTGTTGTTGCAATTCCTGCCTCTGCCGGTTATAACTACTTTACTGCCCGCAACGGTCAGAACGAAATTTCGTACTTCAACTTTGGCTCCCAGGTGCTTAGTCTCTTTAAGCGCGGTGACTTGCTCGCCCTTGAAGAAGTGGCCGGCTAGGAGGCATAGTGAAGCGCAGTCGCGGTAAAGAACTTAAGCAGGAGATGAACCTCACGAACATGATCGATGTCGTGTTCGCGATTCTGATTGTGTTCATCATTTCTGCACCACTCATGAGCCAGGGTGTCAAGGTGGACCTGCCTAAGGCAGAAGCCCCGACCATGGAACAAGAGAAACTCTTGAAGGTTTCAATCACCAAAAACGAGGAACTCTACATTGCCGACATGATGGTCGACTTCGCGAGTTTCAACAACGTGTTCAAGTCGCTCTGGAACGGCGAGATGGCGGTGGTCATCAATGCCGACGAGTCGGTGAACTATGGCCTTGTGATGAAAGTGGTGACCCAGGTGCAAAAGCTCGGGGTGACCAAGCTCGGATTCCTGACGATGAATCCCAAGGAAAAACCGGGGAAGTAGGTGAGCGAAGAAAGAAACATCCAATACTTCTCGTCGCAAGACGATGGAATGACGACGAAGATCATCGTGTGTGCGGTGGTGTTCCACTTGCTCGTTGCAGGTATTTGTGTCGCGTTCCATTTCGTGAACTTTAAGCATGAACCGGAACCGATTCCCGTGTTCGAGATGGTGCAGGTACAGCAGGCTGTACAGCCGCGCCCACAGCCGCCGCGCCCTAAGCCGGTGGAGCCCAAACCGCCTGAACCCAAGCCGTTGGAACCGAAACCCAAGCCGGAACCTAAACCGAAGGTTGACCCGCAGCTGCCGCCTGAACCCAAGGTAGAGGAAAAACCGCCCGAACCGGAGCCGGTGGAAGAACCGCAGCCGGAACCGGAACCTGAACCGGAACCGCAGGATGATTTTGAAGTAGACGACCTGGATCTGCCGACATCGGTGGAGGCCCCGAGCCTGAACCCGGTCGGGTCTGTAGACATGGACCCGCTGATGCAAGTTTATTTGGAACGTTTAAAACAAATTATCATGAGCAATTTCAATCCGCCCTCGAACCTGAACGTGCGTCGCGACGTAAAGACGACGGTGCAGTTTACGGTGGACCGCTTTGGTGGCATTACGGCGATTACCCTCAAGCGCAGTTCCGGTAACAAAACTTGGGACCACTTGTCGGTGCGTGCTGTGCAGATTTCGAAGGTTCCGGAACTTCCGCCCAATTTTAGAGCCCCCTCGCTGGTGCTTCACTTTAATTTCACACCGAATTAAGGTGATTGTGGTCTGGGGTAGCGAAAAATTGTATTATATTGAACAAACGAGTGGATTAGAATGGAAAAAATGAGATTTCTTGTAAGCGTCGCTGCCTTTGCATTGGCCATGCTGCCGGTGACATCGCATGCGACCATCGATACGATTGCCGTGGATGTGGGTATTTCTGTCTTCAAGACGATGCCCATTGGCGTTGTTCCCTTTGCAGAAAAGAAGTCCATTGACTGGATCGAAGAAAAACCACACTTGATTGTGACTCGCGATGCAAACCTTTCTGGCCGCTTCGATGTTGTTTCTTCGGACAAGTTTGACTTGCCGAAATTCAGTAAGGCCCATGCCAAGCATTACATTACGGGTAAGGTAACGCCTGTCGGCAAGATGCTGAAGGTGGAATGCTTCTTGTATGCTTCGCAGACCAAGGATGTTCTGCTTGGTGAATCTTACACGGTAGAACAGAAGGACATGCGCCGTGCCTTGCACCAGTTCTTTGACCAGGTGATTTACCGCCTGTGGGGCGAACGCGGCGTGGCCTCGACCAAGCTTGCTTATGTGTCCAAGATGGACGGCGTCAAGCAGGTGGTGGTGTCCGACTATGACGGATTCCATCGCAGCCAGATTACCCGCGACACGACGATTAGCATGATGCCTGTTTGGATGAAGGGCAATGCCGGTCTTTATTATGTGAATTTCAAGACGCACCGTCCGAAGCTTTATTCCAAGACTTTTGGTGGCGTGGAAAAGTCGGTGTTCCCGCAGTTGGAACAGACTTATAGCCCGGCTGTGAACCCGAAGACTGGCGAGCTCTTGTTCTCGAGCACAGTGGACGGCAAGACGGATTTGTATATCGGTAACCCCGAAACGGGCAAGGCCAAGAAATTCGCTTACCTCAAGTCGAACCAGACGAGCCCGGCCTGGAGCCCGTATGCCTCGGAAGTGCTGTTTACCAGTGACCGTGGCGGTGGCCCGCAGATTTTTGCGATGAGCAAGGATGGTTCCGATTTGCGCCGCGTGACTTTTATGGGTCGCTATAACGAACGCGCCGCCTGGTCGCCTGAAGGGGACCGCATTGCCTACACCTCGATGGATGCCGGCCACATGAACATTTACACCTGCGCTCTCGACGGTTCTGACATTGTGCAGCTTACGAGTAACGCCGGTAACAACGAACACCCCACTTGGTCGCCCGATGGCAAGCTGATTGCTTTCGCGAGCAACCGTAGCGGTTCGTACCAGATTTACATTATGAGAAAGGACGGTTCCAACGTTACGCGAATTACCAATTCCGGTGAAAACACTTCGCCCACTTGGTCCTTTTTCTATGACGATTTTAAACAACCAAAAAAGGAAGGTAAAAAATGAAGAACTTCGTTAAACTCGCTGTAGTGGCATCTGCCGCAGCCCTCTGCCTCGTTGCTTGCGCCAAGAAGCAGCAGCCTCAGACTGAACCGGAAGCTGCTCCGGCTCCGGCCGCGGTTGCTCCGGCTGCAGAACCCAACGCAGATTCCCTGGCTGCTGAACAGGCTCGCCTCGAAGCCGAACGCCTGGCTGCTGAACGCGCCCGCTTGGAAGCTGAACGCGCCCGTCTCGAAGCCTTGATCAACCAGATCATGAGCGAAGACGTGTACTTTGACTTTGACCGTTCTGAACTCACCGAAAAGGCTAAGGAACTCCTGGCTCAGGTGGGCGAACTCCTGATTAAGGAAGAACGCTTCACGATTACGATTGAAGGCCACACCGATGCTCGCGGTACCGAAGACTACAACTTCACTCTCGGTGCAAAGCGTGCCATGAAGGTGAAGGAATTCCTCGTTGCTTACGGCATTGACGCCAAGCGTATGGAATCGGTCAGTTACGGTAAGGAAGCTCCGAAGGTTGAAGGTGCAACCGAAGAAGCCTACTCCCAGAACCGTCGCGCCAACTTCCGCGTGAACATCAAGGAATAAGATTCTTTAAATTTCGTCCTCGTCTTGCCTGTTACTGCAGGCGAGGAATTTTGCGGGTAATTAAAAAGAACTTGTTATATGAAAAACAAAAAATTGAACATCGTATTTCCCTTGCTTATGGTCGCAGCCCTGACGGGTTGTAGCCAGATGACGGTACTCCGTACGCAGGAAATGAAGGCTGTCGGCGCTGAAGTTCAGGCCAACCTTGATTCTGTCGCTGTACGGCTTCAGGCTCAAAATGATTCTCTGCGTGCAGAACTTGATGCGGCTGAGCTTGCTCAAAAACGCATGCAGGCCGAAATCACTATGCTTTCTCGCCGCGTTGCAGACGAGTCCGAACGTAACGATTCCAGGCAAGAAGAAATCATCTACCGCTTGGATATGTTGCTCGGCAAGTCCGACAAGATCTTGGCGAAGAAGGTAGTCGTGAGCGGTGCGCCTACAGCGCCCGTGTCCATGGATAGCCTGGAACGCGAAGCCGAAAAGCTCGTGGAAGCCGAAGCGATGTTCAATACGGCCCGCTCCGATTACCATCGTGGCGAATTCAAGCTGGCCTACAGCGGTTTCAAGCAGGTTTACGAACAAATGAAAGAAGGCGAACTCGCCGAGAATTCGCTTTACTGGATGGCTCTCTGCCTGATTGATGTTGCCCAGGTTGACAAGGCGAAAAAGGTCTTTGCCCGCATGTCGGAAGCCTTCCCCGACGGCCAGAAGACCTGCCCCGCATTGTTCAAGCTTTCGGGCCTTTATGGCGAAGAATGCGACATCAACATGCAGAAGCAGTACTTGCAGAAGATTCTTTCGACCAAGTCTTGCGAAAAGTCTGCTGAATTCGAACAGGCCGCCGAAATGTTGCAGGAAATCTTGGAAAAAGAAGACAAGAAATCTGCCGGTGAACCTGTGGAACGTTGCGTGCCTGTGGTTCGCGAACCGGTCAAGCCGACCTCCCGCAAGTCGACGACCGATAATGCTTCTGAACCGACTGCAAGCGCAACGACCGAATCTACGGAAGCCGCTCTGTAATAGTTCAAAAACTTTCAAAACGAAAACTCCGACGATTGCCTCGCCGGAGTTTTTTTATTTCAAAATTTCAACTTCGAAAAATAAATTCCGAAATCTGAACTCAGAATTCTGAACTTGCTACGGTTCGTCCGCGTCGATGATGACGCGCTTGACTTCGGCACCGAGCTTAGCCATTTTAGCTTCGAAGTCTTCGTAACCGCGGTCCAGGTGGTAAATGCGGCTGATCTTGGTTTCGCCTTCTGCGATTAACGCGGCGAGCACGAGGGCTGCGCTTGCACGCAGGTCGGAGCCCATCACGTCGGCGCCTTCGAGCGGGAGCCCGCCTTTGATGGTGGCGGTGTTACCGCTGAGTGTAATGTTTGCACCCAGGCGTTCCATTTCGGCCACATGCTTAAAGCGGTCATTGTAGACGGTATCTTGAATCACGCTGTTGCCCGGAACCGAGAGGAGCGTTGCCATGAGGGGCGCCTGCATGTCGGTGGGGTAGCCCGGAAACGGGAGCGTCTGAATCGTAATCGGCTTGAGTTCCACGTTGCGGGCGTCGACTTCGGCCCAGTCGGGGCCGACGGAAACCTTACAGTTCATGTCGCGGAAGGCATCGAGCGTCGAGGCGATGTGTTCGGGAATGATCTTGGTGACCTTCACGCGGCCACGCGTAATGGCGGCGCCGCAGAGGAAGGTGCCTGCTTCGATACGGTCGGGAATGGTGACGCCATTACCCGGGCGTAGAGCTTCTACGCCCTGCACCGTAAGGGTGCGCGTGCCGCGACCTTGAATTTTCGCGCCCATGCCGATGAGGTAATCGACGAGGTTATCGATTTCAGGTTCGAGGGCTGCATTCTGCAGGACGCTCGTGCCCTTGGCAAGCGTTGCGGCCATGAGTACGTTCACCGTGGCGCCCACGCTCGAAATCGGGAAATGGAATGTACCGCCCGGTAGGCGCCCATCGCAGGTGGCTTCGACATAGCCATGCGTTACCGTAATCTTTGCACCGAGCGCCTCGAGCCCTTTCAAGTGAAGGTCAACCGGGCGCGGGCCCCAGGCGCAACCGCCCGGGAGCGAAACGCGGCAGCGGCCAAAGCGTGCTACCAGAGGGCCAAGCACGTAAAAGCTTGCACGCATGGTCTTCACGAGTTCGTAAGGGGCTTCCAGATGGTCGGCACCGCGGGTGTCGATTCTTAAGGTGTGGGCTTCGCCACCGATGTGGCAACCGATCACGCGCAGCACGTCAGACATGGTCTTCATGTCTTTCAAGTGCGGGACGTTCGTGATTTCGGAGACGCCGTCGGCTAAGAGGGCTGCGGCCATGACGGCCAAAACGGCGTTCTTGGCGCCGGAAATTTCAACTTCGCCGTCGAGCGGCTTTTTAACCTGAGGTACAATAAACTGGTACATAATAAATTCAGAATTATGAATTCGGATCTCGTAATTGTTTTCCGAGGAAAATATAGTAATTCTGAAATTTGCAATCTCAAGGAACGATATATAATGTGTGATGTGTAATGTGAAATGTCTAATCCCACATTTCACATCTCACATTACTTCTTGAGCTTGTCATGTACAACCCTGGTGCGGGCGATGTAATCGTGGAGGGCGCGCCGCTTGGGGTCAATAAAGACAATCAGGTAGCCAAGGCCGTAGAACATGAGCGTGCATTGCGTAATCAGGCTTGCGATAAAGCGGAGTGCGGCACTTACCCAGCTCATGGGTTCACCGTGGGCGACTTCGACATGTATTTTCACGAGCATTTTGCCAGGGGTGGCCGACTTGATGGCTGTAAACGCAATAAAGTAAATGGCCTGTACCACACCCCACATAATCAGGAACAGGTGCGTGCCGGGAATGTCAATCACCTTGTTCAAAGCCTCTTCGGAGGTGGGATTGCTAATGTAGGCGTTCATAGCGTCGGCGAGGGCGTTCAGGTCAATCGCCTGAACGGCGCTCATGATCACCAGAATCAAGACGCCTGTTGCAGACAAAATAACGTTGTCGATAAAGTAGGCGATAGCGCGGACAAAGAATCCGGCGTAATGCTTGCCTTTATTGTGCTCGGCAATAATGGCTTCCAGGGCCTGCTTGATCTGTTCTTCTTCGGAGAGCGGAACTTCCTTGGATTCTTCGGTGTCTTTCCAGGCGACCCAGGCTTCCATGCCCGAATGCCACACTAAAGTTTCGTCTTTTATTGTGCCGTCTTTTACAAAGTCCCTGATTTCGTCGATATTAAAGGGACCCTTGCGTCGTTCACCGTCTGTTACAGTTTCATCTATAAAATACCATATCATACGAGGTAAATATAGAACTTAGAACTTAGAACCTAGAACTAAGAACATAAAATTTGTGGTATGAAACTTGGATTTTCTCTAAGCTCTGCCAACTAAGTTCTGCCAACTTTTTTAAATTTAGGAGGTATGATGAATTTCAAGATTGGCCAACGCTATGTAAGTCAATCGGAACCTACTCTCGGGCTTGGTATAGTCACCGAGGTGCAAGACCGTATTGTTAAGATTTCTTTCCCCGCTGTAAGTGATGTCCGTTGCTACCGTTCCATGGGTGCCCCTGTGGACCGCTTTGAACTTTCGGTGGGTGATACCGCCAAGAGCGAAAAGGGTATGTCTTTTACCGTGGAATCGGTGAAAGAGGTGGACGGCTTGTTAGTGTATACGGGTCGTGCCGGCAGACAGATGAAGGAATCTGAACTGAGCGGCAAGATTTCGATTGCGCGTCCTGCGGACTTGTTCAAGGCCCTCATGGAAAACCGCGTGTCGAACAGCGTGCAGTTCGGTCGCCGTGAATCGGCCATGGAACTTTCTTGCAAGTGGATTTCGTCGCCGGTGCGTGGCATGATTGGTCCGCGTACCTCGATGATTCCGCACCAGTATTACCTGTGCAGCCGCGCTTGCGATAGTTCTACGCTCCCGCGCTTGATGCTCTCTGACGAAGTGGGCCTCGGCAAGACGATTGAAGCCGGCATGATTTGGCATGCACTCAAGGCCCGCGGTCGCCTGACCCGTACGTTGATTATTGTGCCCGAAACGCTCAAGCACCAGTGGCTTGTTGAAATGAAGCGCCGCTTTAACCACTTGTTCACTCTGGTGGACGAGGGCTACATCAAGGGCCTGTTCGTGAACGACGACGATGACCGCCCGAATCCGTTCACGATTGCAAACGATATTATTTGCTCCATCGATTTCTTGATCAAGCAGCCCGCGTTGATCGAAGACTTGCTCAAGACAACTTGGGACATGGTGATTATTGACGAAGCGCACCACCTGGTTTGCGAAGACGGATTCACGAGCCACGAATACTTGCTCGCTAACGCCGTGATTCAGCGCTCGAAGGGTGTGCTGCTTTTGACGGGTACGCCGCTGCAGTTCCATCCGGAATCGCAGTTCAACCGCTTGAAGATGCTCGACCCCGTGCGCTTTGCGGACTACAACAGCTTTATCAAGGACCAGGACGCTTACCGCAAGCTGGTGAACGAACTTTCGAAGTTGCCGACGGACCCCGGCCAGACCATGAGCTGGGACGACTTGAACGAATGCGTGCCGAAGAAGTCGATTATCCGCCCGTGGCTTGAACAGGAAAGCGCAAAGAGCATGCCGGCCGACGAATGGATCCGCCGCATTGTAGATGCCGTGGGTACAGGTTCGGTGGTGTTCCGCAATACCCGTAAGGGCGTGGGTGGATTCCCGAAGCGCGTGCTCGACGAAATCCCGCTGGAACCGAACAAGAATTACCGCGACATGGTGAACGTGGCTGCCGAAAACGACCTCGACATGTCCACCGACATTCAGGAAAATGGCCTCTTGTGCACGAGCTATTCCGACGCCTGGGCGCTCGACGAACGCTACGTGTGGCTCAAGGGATTCTTGAAGGAACACGCGGGCGACAAGGTGCTCCTGATTTGCGAATCCATCCAGGTGGTTCAAGCTCTTGAAACGCTCTTGAACGAATACATGGGCGAGGGCGCCTTCTCGATGTTCCATGAGAACATGACGATTATGGCCCGCGACAAGGCCGCTGCAAACTTCAGTAAAGAAAACGGCGCGAACTTGTTGATTGCATCTGAAATCGGTTCCGAAGGCCGCAACTTCCAGTTTGCCCATCACCTGATTCTATTCGACTTGCCGCTCGATGCAGCCTTGGTGGAACAGCGTATTGGCCGCTTGGATCGTATCGGTCAGACCGAAAACATCATTATTCACGTGCCGTATGTGAAGGGCTCCGGTCAGGAAGTCATGTTCCGCTGGTACCACAACGGCTTGAACGCCTTCGGCACTCCGATGATGAGCGGTGGCGAACTCTTCCTCAAGTACACCGACGAACTGATTGCCGCTTTGGCCGAACCGCAGGCATTGCTCCAGAATTTTGTCGATACCGTAATCCCTAAGGTCAAGAAGGATTGCGATACCATGCGCAAGAATATCGAGAAGGGGCGTGACCGTCTGTTGGAATTCAATTCCCGCAATCCGGCGAAGGCTAAAGAAATCACCGATGCCATCTTGAAGATTGACGCCGACAAGGATTTGGAAACGCTCGTGTTCTCGTCGCTGATGGACCGCGGTCTTGAAATCGAAAAGAGTAAGATCAAGGGCTGCTACATCATTAGCATGGGTACGCAGGTGGAATCGGGCTCGATTCCTGGTATGCCGGAAAGCGTTGGCATGGCGGGCGCCGGTGGCGGTGGCCGCGTGACGCAGGCCGTGGGTAATTTTGAAGAAAGTTCGGGCGGTGGCGATGAAGATGCTCGCTTCTGCGATACGTCTAGCTTGACTGTGACCTTTGACCGCAACGTGGCCATGGTGCACGACGAAGTGGACTTCGTGAGCTTGGAACACCCGCTTTCGCAGGGCGTGATTGACTTTGAAACTTCGCTCGACAATGGTGCCGTGGCATGCAACATCTGGCAGAATTCCGGAATGCGTGGCCTTGTGATGCAGTACAACTTTGCGGTGGACTTCTCGGTCTCCGAAGAATGGGGCGTGTCTGACCTTGCGGGCCCGCGCTACATTAGCGTGCTCGTGAACCCGACGGGTGAAGACTTGACCGAAAAGGTGCCGGAACTGAAGAACGCAAACTTCAAGGATGTGCCTGTTCCGCAGGGGAACGCTGCCGTGAACATGACGCTCAAGTACTTTGGCAAAGAAGGCCTCGCCATTGCACGCCGCATTGTGTCTGCCAAGGCAAAAGAAATCGCCGAGGTGGCAGCAGAAGCTGTCGAAGCCCGCGCCGAACAGGAATACCAGCGCATGAACCATTTGCTGAGCATGCGTGGCAAGGCGGGCAACAACGCCCAGCTGCAACAGCTCCGCAAGAACGCGCAGGAATGGAAAAAGATTATTTCAAACCCGCAGATTCGCCTAGACGCGATTAGATTGCTTGTTTGCCGTTAACCACTGTCTACTTCTAACTTCCTACTGTCTACTACATATGAGTGAATTAAGAAAGAATATTCTCGATGAATCCCGCCGTATTGTCGTAAAGATCGGGTCCCGTATTTTGGTCGACTCCGAAAAGGGCGGCGTTCGCACCCGTTATATCCAGAAACTAGCAGATTCCGTTGCTCGCCTCATGGAAGCGGGCAAGGAAGTTGTGATTGTCACAAGCGGTGCCGTGGGAACAGGCATGAGCCAGCTCGGTTACAAGGAAAAGCCGACGGTGCTTGCCGAAAAGCAGGCCTGCGCTGCCGTGGGTCAGATTGACCTCATGTACGCCTACCGCGAAATGTTCCGTTGGATGCAACTTTCGGTGGGCCAGATTCTTTTGTCTGCCGAAGACTTCCGCGACCGCAACCGCTACAAGAATTTGCAGAACACCATCAAGGCGATGCTTGCCCGCAAGATTGTTCCGATTATCAATGAAAACGACTCGCTGGCTGTTGCCGAAATCAAGGTGGGCGATAACGACAAACTTTCGAGCGATGTGGCGCTGTTCCTTGATGCCGACTTGCTTTTGATTTTCACGGACGAAGACGGACTCTTCGATGATAATCCGAAGAAGAATCCGAATGCACGCCTTTTGCGCTTTGTGCCTGAAATTACGCCTGCGGTGCTTGCACTCGCGGGTAAGCCCGGCGAGACGGGCTCCGCTGTAAGTACCGGCGGAATGCGTAGCAAGCTCGAAGCGATTCGCAACGTGACCAAGAGTGGTTGCAACGCGTTCCTCGCGAGCGGCATGAAGGTGTTGCCGCATCAGGTGATTTTTGAAAACGCCGAAGGAACCTTGTTTGTTGGCTCCAAGAAAAAGCTCAACAGCCGTCAGCGCTGGCTCAGCTTCATTACGACTCCGCGCGGGGCCGTGGTGGTGGACGAAGGTGGCGTGAAGGCTCTGCGCGAAAAGCATTCCAGCCTGCTCCCCGTGGGTGTGTGCGCGGTGAAAAAGCATTTTGACAAGGGCGACCTGATTGAAGTCTTGAGCGAAACCGGCGAGCCGGTGGCACGCGGTGTCGCGAAGTTCGACAGCGAAACCTTGAAACTTGTGCTTCACAAGAAGACCGCCCAGATTCACGAACTCTTGGGCAAGGATGTCGCCGACGAACTCATCCACAAGAATGACTTGGTTGTGTTCTAGCTTAGAATGTCATCCCGGCCCCCGAGCCGGGATCTATTGGTAGATCTTGAACTGAAAATTTGTATCTTGGTAAGCGTATGGAAGAAAATCAGAATTTGGACGATTTGGCCGAAGAATCGGCGGAACTCCCGAAAGTCGAGAGCCAAGAGGATTTGGCCCGCATTATCCAGGCGCTCGTATTTGCGTCTCCTGACATTGTGACGCTTAAAAAGCTGCGTGAAATTCTGGGTGATTTTCTGGATGCGCGCTTGGTGTCCGATGCTTTGATTGCGGCGAACGATTCGCTGAACAAGATTAATTCCCCGTTCGAAATTGTGGAACAGGCCGGCGGTTACCGCTTTAGGACCCGCGCCAAGTATTACCCGTGGGTGCGCAAGTTGTTCCCCGAAGCAAACGCCCGCAGGCTCAGCCAGGCGGCGCTTGAAACCTTGGCGGTGATTGCTTACCAGCAGCCGATTACCAAGGCGGCGATTGAACAGGTGCGTGGCGTGTCGTCGGTGGACGGCCCGATCCGTAACTTGCTCGACAAGGGCTTTATTGCGCTGGGTAGCCGTGCCGATACGGTGGGTAACCCCTATACCTACGTGACCACGCAGGAATTCATGAAGTATTTTGGCATCAACCGCATTCCTGAAGACCTGCCGCGACTCCGCGAATTCAGTGAACTTCTGGAAGCGGGCGCCTTGGTGCCGCAGTATGCGAAACCCGAATCGGTGAGTCCCGAAGAACCCAAGCAGCCCGAAGAAAATCCGGACCAGGTTGAATTGTCGATGGGAGATGCCTAATGGCTGTGACCCCGTTAATGCAGCAGTATTACGAGATCAAGAAACAGAATCCCGGCTGCATCTTGTTTTTTAGAATGGGCGACTTCTTCGAACTTTTCGAAGACGATGCCGTGGTTGCCTCCAAAATTTTAGGACTTACGCTCACGAGCCGCAACAACGGCGCCTCGGGAGCAACGCCTTTGTGCGGGTTCCCGCACCATGCCGCGGACCGCTACGTGCCCAAGATGGTGGCGGCGGGTTACCGCATCGCCATTTGCGAACAGGTGGAAGACCCGAAACTCGCAAAGGGAATCGTCAAGCGCGACATTGTGGAAATCATCAGTGCCGGCACCGCGATGGACGAGTCGAACCTGAATGCGAAAGAGGCGAATTACCTTTGCGCCTTCATTCCCGAAAAGGATTCGGTCTCGTTTGCGATTGCCGACGTGACGACTGGCTACTTGGCAGCGTGCAAGAGCTCGGTGCAGGCTTTTGAATGTGAATTCTGCCGCCGCATGCCGAAAGAAGTTGTGGTGCCCGAAGGAACCGTGATTCCTAGCGGAGTGATGGACTTGATTCGCTCCGAAAACATTCTGGTGACAGAACTTCCGGCATTCCTGTTCGGCGAAGATTCCGCGAAGGATGTGCTGTTTACGCACTTTAAGGTCGAGGCTTTGGACGGTCTCGGCCTCGATGGGCGAGTGGTCGAAACCCAGGTGACGGGAGCGCTTCTCCAGTACCTGATGGACCAGAAGAAGTCCGAACTTTCGCACTTTACGACGCTCGAGATTCTGAATCTCAACGACTACATGACGCTTGACCCGAGCACGCTGCGTAATCTGGAACTGGTGCGTCCGCTGAATGCCGACGACATCAGCAGCACGCTCTGCTACGTGCTCGACTTTACGGTGACCGCGATGGGCGGGCGCAACTTGAAGGAATGGGTGAGTCACCCGCTGATTTCGGTGGACCGCATTAAGGAACGTGAAGAAGCCGTCGAAGAACTTGTCAATAATCCGGTCGCTCTTGACGAACTGAAGGAATCGCTGACTTCGATTCTCGATATGGAACGCCTGATGGGCCGCGTCGGTTCTGGCCGCGCGAATGCCCGCGACTTGGCGGGCATGGGCCGTTCGCTTTCGCAGGCATCCAAGGTGGCCGATGTGCTTGAGGGTTTGAATTCGCCGATTTTTGAACCGATGCGAGAGGCCCTCATTGCCGCCCGAGGCCGTGGCGAAGAACTCCTCTCGCAGTTTAACGATGACTTGCCGCTGACGGTTCGCGAGGGCGGCATGATTCGCGCGGGTGCTAACGCGGAACTCGATGCCATGAACGAAGACATCAAGGAACGCCGCGAATGGATTGCCTCTTTGGAAGTCCGCGAGCGCGAACGCCTCGGAATCCCGAGCCTGAAGGTTGGCTACAACCGCGTTTTCGGTTACTATATCGAAATTACTAAGGCGCAGATGGCGAAGGCGACCGCTCCGATTCCCGATGAATACATCCGCAAGCAGACGACGGTGAACGGCGAACGCTATATTACGCCCGAGATGAAGGAATGCGAATCCATCATCAGTAACGCCGAAGTCAACATTCATGCGCTGGAATACAAGATTTTCTGCGAACTCCGCGAACGCGTGAACAGCTGGCGTGCCGAACTGCAGGAAATCGCAAATGCCATTGCGCATGTCGATACGCTTTACAGCTTTGCCCGCGCCGCCCGCAAGTACAATTACGTTCGCCCCGAAGTCTTCGAAGGCTCGGGTATCGAAATCAAGGGCGGTTTCCATCCGGTGATTGTCGCGGTGAATTCCGACCTCGACTTTATCCCGAATGATGTGAATCTTTCGCCCGAAGCGACCCGCCTGATGCTCATTACGGGCCCGAACATGGCTGGTAAGTCGACTTACCTGCGCCAGACGGGTCTCATTGTGCTCATGGCGCAAATCGGCTGCTTTGTGCCGGCAGAAAGTGCCCGCATCGGCGTGGTGGACCGCATCTTTACGCGCGTGGGTGCCAGCGACCGCCTGAGCCGCGGCCTTTCGACGTTCATGGTCGAAATGATTGAAACCGCGAACATCTTGCGCAATGCGACTTCGCACAGCTTGGTTCTCCTCGACGAAATCGGTCGCGGAACGAGCACCTTTGACGGCCTCTCGATTGCGTGGGCGATTGTAGAAACGCTGCACGACGAACCGGCCCGCGCCGCCATCACGCTGTTTGCAACGCACTACCACGAACTCACGGGCCTTGTCGAAAGCCTTGAACACGCCGGCAACTTCCAGGTGGGCGTTCAAGAAAAGGGCGATAAGCTCATCTTCTTGCATAAGATTTTGGAAGGCGCTTGCGACTCCAGCTACGGTATTCACGTGGCCGAAATGGCGGGCCTTCCGAACAACGTGCTGCGTCGTGCCCGCAAGATTCTTTTGCGCCTCGAAAAGCAGAAGATTGACCCGAGCGATGGTGCTACCCACAAGAAGCTTATGGAAAAGCCGCAGGTCGACCTGTTCGCGCCTCCCGACGAATCTACGCAGCTTCTCAAGGAAGAAATCCGTCGCCTGAAACCCGAAGAAATGACTCCGATCCAGGCGCTCCAGTGCCTGATGGACCTGAAGGAACACTACGGAAAATAATTCGGAATTCAGATTTCAGAATTATGAATTAAATTTTATATAGGTAATTCTGAATTCCGAACTCCGAAATCTGAATTAGATCTATGCTAGATTTTGCTGCCTTACAGGAGTTTGTCTATAGCAATCGAATCGTGGATTCGACGATTCATGGACTTGCTCATTGGCGGCAGGTGGAATTTAACGGCTTGCTCCTTGCGCCCATTACTGGTGCCGACGTGACAGTCGTGCGGCTGTTCGCACTCTTTCACGACTGCAAGCGCGAAGATGACGGCTACGATGGCGAACATGGCGAGCGCAGCGCAGCTTTTGCCAAGGAATGTTTCGAAAAGGGACTCCTCGATATTACGCAGGAACAGTTCGACCAACTGTACCATGCCTGCTTCTATCACACTAAGGAACATCAGACTGATAATCCGACCATCAACACCTGCTACGATGCCGACCGCCTAGACCTCGGCCGCGTAGGTATGCATCTGGATCCTAAAAAGATGGCTACCACTCCGGGTGCAAGAATCGCCCACAAGTCTTTGCGGGCGAAAGTTGATGTCTATGAAATGCGCGAATGGTTAAAGACGGTTAATCTTTAACTTGCGAAATTAACCGGCAAAATTCTTTCCGAGAATCGCAGAGACATTTTTTAGAATGCCTTCTGCAACGTCGGGCTTGTTCATGGAATACACGTGAACGTTGGTGATGCCGTTGGCGTACAGGTCGATAATCTGGTCGCTTGCGTAGATGATGCCCGCCTGCTTCATGGCCTCCGGGTCGCTTCCGAACTTGTCGACCAGCGACTTGAAGCGTTGCGGCATAAAGGAGCCCGAAAGCTTGATGGCGCGTTCCACCTGGTTTGCGTTGGTAATCGGCATAATGCCGGGGAGCACCGGGCAGTTGACGCCTGCATCGCGCAACTTGTAGAGGAAACTGAAGAACAGGTTGTTGTCAAAAACCATCTGCGTGGTCAAAAAGTCTGCGCCGGCATCCACCTTTTCTTTAAGGTGCTTGATATCTTCGGCCTGGTTGACGCTTTCGGGGTGCTTTTCGGGGTAGCAGGCGGCGCCAATGCAGAAGTCTGCATTGGATGCCTTGAGTTCGCGGATAAGCTCGACGGCGTAGTGGTAGTCGCAGTTGTCGCGGCCTTTTTCGATGAGTTCCGGGGTCAAGTCGCCGCGGAGAGCCATCACATTCTTGATGCCTGCGGCCTTCATGTCTTCAATGCGCTGGTGCACAGTGTCCTTGCTGCTTGAGACACAGGTGAGGTGGGCGAGCATCGGGATGTTGAACTTTTCCTTGAGGTTTTTCGCGATATCGAGTGTGAAATGGCTCACGCCGCCGCCTGCACCGTAGGTGACGCTCATGAATGCGGGGCCGAGCGCCGCAATGGATTCTGTCGCCGCCTTCACGTTTTCGAAGCTCGTCTCTTTTTTAGGCGGGAACACTTCGAACGAAAGGCTCATCTTATCTTGCTTCAGAATGTCTACAATCTTCATAATCTCTCCGTGGGCGGGTCAAACCGGCGTCCTAGGTTTATGCAAATATTTTAATATATGCATAAATATAGATAATGTTTCTGAAAGTGGCAACTGGAATTATGAAATAGTCAATGAAAACTTGAAAAATTTTTCTATATTTGCGCCACAACGCTCGAGTAGCTCAGTTGGATAGAGCAATTGCCTTCTAAGCAATGGGTCGTGGGTTCGAATCCCGCCTCGAGTATATAAAAGAGGCTCCCGAATGGGAGCCTCTTTCCATAAGGAGTAGAATCTAGCGGCTTTAGATTACATCATGCCGCCCATGCCCATGGACGGGTCCATGGCAGGAGCTGCCGGCTTCGGTTCCTTCTTTTCTGCAATCACGCAGTCAGTGGTAAGAATCATCGAAGCGATGGAGGATGCATTCTTGAGAGCCGTACGGGTCACCTTGGCCGGGTCAATCACACCGGCCTTGATGAGGTCTTCGTAGGTGTCAGTCTTGGCGTTGTAGCCGAAGCTATCCTTGCCTTCCTTCACCTTGTTCACCACGACAGAGCCTTCGAGGCCTGCGTTCTGGACAATCTGACGGAGAGGTTCTTCGATAGCGCGGCGGATGATGGCGGCACCAGTCTTCTGGTCGGCGTTATCGAACTTGAGGGCGTCAATAGCCTTTTCGGCACGGATGAGGGCAACGCCACCACCCGGAACGATACCTTCTTCGACGGCAGCGCGGGTTGCGTGCATAGCATCGTCGACGCGGTCTTTCTTTTCCTTCATTTCAACTTCAGTAGCGGCACCGACCTTGATCACGGCCACGCCGCCAGCGAGCTTAGCCAAGCGTTCCTGGAGCTTTTCGCGGTCGTAGTCGCTCGTGGTAGCTTCGATCTGCTTCTTGATCTGGGCGATACGGCCCTTGATAGAAGCGGCGTCGCCAGCACCTTCAACGATCGTGGTGTTGTCCTTCGTGATGGTGATAGACTTGGCCTGACCGAGCACGGTCACCGGAGCGTCTTCGAGCTTAGCGCCGGTGTCTTCGGAAACGAGCATACCGCCAGTGAGGATAGCGATGTCTTCGAGCATGGCCTTACGACGGTCACCGAAGCCCGGAGCCTTGACGGCAGCGACCTTCAGGGTGCCGCGCATCTTGTTCACAACGAGCGTTGCGAGAGCTTCGCCATCGACGTCTTCGGCGATGATGAGGAGAGACTTGCCCTGCTTTGCCACATGTTCGAGCATCGGCAGCAAATCCTTCATGGTAGAAATCTTCTTGTCGTACAGCAAGATGTACGGGTTTTCGAGGTTTACTTCCATGCTGTCAGTGTTAGTGACAAAGTACGGAGAGAGGTAGCCGCGGTCGAACTGCATACCTTCGACAACGTCGAGAACGGTTTCAGCGGTCTTGGATTCTTCGATGGTAATCACGCCATCGTTACCGACCTTTTCCATAGCGTTGGCGAGGAGTTCGCCAATTTCGGGGTCGTTGTTTGCAGAAATCGTTGCGACCTGGGCAATGTGTTCCTTGCCATTGATCTTCACGGCCATCTTGCCGATTTCTTCGATGACGGCGTCAACTGCAGCGTCCATACCGCGCTTGATGTCCATCGGGTTTGCTCCGGCGGCCACGTTCTTGAGGCCTTCGCGAGTAATAGCTTGGGCGAGCACGGTAGCGGTGGTGGTACCGTCACCAGCAGCGTCGCTCGTCTTGTTGGCGACTTCCTTGGCCATCTGGGCGCCGAGGTTTTCGTAGGCGTCTTCCAGTTCCACTTCCTTAGCGACAGACACACCGTCCTTGGTGACGTTCGGGGCACCGAAGGCCTTTGCGATCATCACGTTACGGCCCTTAGGACCGAGGGTGACCTTGACTGCGTTGGCGAGTTTGTCGACACCCTTCATCAGGGATTCGCGAGCTGCTACATCAAACTTAAGTTGCTTTGCCATTGTTGTTTTCCTTTTTTATTTAAAACTTTTTGTTGAAAGAGTAGGAAGTAGGCAGTAGACGGTAGACAGTTTAATAGCTAGGCGGCGAAGCCGCGATTGTAAATACTTTCTACTTCTAACTTCCTACTGTCTACTAACCACTACAGAGTAGCGATGACGTCCGATTCCTTCACGATCAGGTAGTTTTCGCCATCAACAGTGACTTCAGTACCGCTGTACTTGCCGTAAAGCACCACGTCGCCGACCTTGACTTCCATGGCAACGAGTTCACCCTTGTCGTTCTTGCGACCCGGGCCCACGGCCACGACCTTACCCTGCATCGGCTTTTCCTTGGCGTTGTCCGGGATAAAGAGACCCGAAGAGGTCTTCTGTTCGGCTTCTGCCGGCTTGACGACGATTCGATCTGCAAGAGGCTTAATCATTTTCACTTTTCCTTTTTTGCGGGCTTTTGCGCCCTGATTGAACTTTTTAGTCCATGTTGGACTATTTTTTTGTTTCGCCCTAGAGTAAGCAATTTCTGTGCCAAGTCCTATTGGTGGGCGATTTGTGTCTGTTTTGGTGTTTTTTGGCGTCTTACAGTATCGTTTTGAAACGTTTTTGGCGGCTTTTAAGGTTTTAAGGAGGACGTGTTTTAATTTGAAACAGTGTATTTTGCTTGTGGCGGGCCTGCGGGCGATTCCGTAATTGTCCACACTTGACGGCATTAATGAAGAAGTGTAGACTTTTTATTTTTATTACAATTATTAAAAACGCCTAATTGTCTTCAAAAATTTTTAAATAATGTGGACTTTTTATAAAAATTTTGATTATATTTAGAAAAGGAATTGCTGTGGAGTCCTGTTGTCTAAAGACTACAACTAAGAATAATTTGCGTTCTGTTTTTAGCATTTAGAAATAGATTAGCAGTAAGGCCATAGAAAATGGAGTTTATATGGGTATTGGTTTAAAAACATCGACAGTTTTTGCAGGAGCAGTCCTGGCTTTTGGTCTTGCGTCGCCCTCTTTCGCGGCGACCCGCCAAATGGAAAAACTTTCGCGTGGCCTTGCTGTAGCGAATACGGGCAAGGGTATGCTTGTGAGCTGGCGCCTCTTGGGCACCGAGAATCCGGACACGGAATTCAACCTTTACCGTGACGGAACGAAAATCGCCACCATCGGAAAGACTGCTGGCACGAACTACCTGGACGCTGACGGCAAGACGACTTCCAAGTATACGGTCGCGGCAGTAGTTGGCGGCAAGGAAGGGGCCAAGCAGGGTGTTTCCGTGGTGCTCGACAAGACGGTCTCCAACAGCGGAAAGTCTTTTCCGTACAAGACGATTAAACTGGAAGTCCCCGCGGCACAGACGATGCCTGACGGCGAAAAGTGTACGTACACTCCCAATGACGTGAGTACGGCCGACCTCGACGGCGACGGCGAATACGAACTTATCTTGAAGTGGGACCCGAGCAATGCCCACGACAACTCCCAGACGGGCTACACGGGCACGGTGTTCATCGACGCCTACAAGCTCGACGGTACGCGCCTGTGGCGTATCGACCTCGGCAAGAACATTCGCGCGGGTGCTCACTACACGCAGTTCCAGGTGTTTGACTACGATGGCGACGGCAAGGCCGAAATGATCGTGAAGACTGCCGACGGTACCATTGACGGTACGGGCAAGGCGATTGGCGACAAGTCGAAGGATTACCGCAGCTCTGCGGGAACAATCCTCGATGGTCCCGAATACCTGACTGTTTTCCGCGGTGTTGACGGTGCGGCGATTACGACGGTCACGTACGAACCGAGCCGCAATATCTTGAGCCATTCTTCGCCCCAGGCCAAGGGCAAGTGGGGCGACAACTACGGCAACCGCTGCGAACGCTACCTGGCGGCAACGGGCTACTTGGATGGCGTGCATCCGAGCGCTATTTTCGCTCGCGGCTATTATAGCTCTGCCTACGTGGCTGCCTACGATTTCGATGGAAAGGACTTGAAGCTGCGTTGGCTCCACAAGTCCGAAGACCCGGACAAGGGGCTTTACGGCGAAGGAAACCACAGCCTCCAGGCGGCTGACCTCGATGGCGATGGTTACGATGAAGTGTTCTTCGGGGCAGCAGCCTTGAACCACGATGGAACGCTGCGCTACCGCACTGGCCTCGGTCATGGCGATGCCCATCACATCGGTGATTTGGATCCGGATCTTCCGGGGCTTGAATCCTGGGATGTGCACGAACACAAGAATGCCCAGTACACCGAAGAAATGCGTGCCAACGATGGCAAGATTATTTGGGGCACTCCGCAGCCTTCTGCCGAAGGTGTTGATAATGGCCGCGGTATGGCGGCGGACGTTGATTCTGAATATCGTGGCTATGAAATGTGGTCTGCGAAGGGCGGTGGAATGAAAACCGCCAAGGGTAAGCTCATTGGTACGCCTGCCGTGTCTCAGAATTTCCGTATTTATTTTGACGGTGATGAATACGATGAGCTTTTGGATGGCGCCTACGTGACCAAGTTCAATTCATCTTCGAAAAAGTCCGAGGTGTATTTCGACGGGCCTGCTGCTCTCGGTGCTACGGGTTGCAATGGCACCAAGAATACGCCGAGCCTTGTGGCCGACCTCTTCGGCGACTGGCGCGAAGAACTGGTGGTGCGTAGCGAAAAGGACCCGACCACGATTTACATCGTCTCGACTCCGGTAGAAAGCAAGCTCCGCGTCTATACGCTGATGCACGATGCTACCTACCGCACGGCGGTCGCTTCCGAAAATACGGCTTACAACCAGCCGCCTCACGTGGGCTATTATCTGCCCGATATGGTCAAGTCGCTCAAGCAGCCGAGCATCTTCGTTGTGGGCGAGGACCCGGCACCTGCCGACACGACTCCGGTGGTGAACAACGGAAAGTCCGAACTGGATGCCTCTACCCCGAAGGATGGCAAGGGCTGGACGGAAACGACCAACGAGGGCTTCCTCAAGAACGGCTATTATAACTTTGACAATGCGCTTTCGAGCTACGGCACTTGGGAAATCTTCTCGAAGACCGAGGCGAAGACGACGCTTATGGTGCGCTTCACGAACGGTGGGAGTACTTCCCGCAATATGGCGGTTACCGTAAATGGCGCTTCTGCCGGCACGATAAGCTTCCCCTCGACAGATGCCTCCTGGACGACGTATTCCGAAGCCAAGGTCGATGTGAAGCTGGTCGCGGGCGTGAACACGATTACGTTTACCTCGATGACAAGTGACGGTGGACCGAACTTTGACATGTTCACTTTCGGTATCGACGGTGTAGAACTCTATGACGGTACACAGAAGATTGATAATCCGACTGCACTTGCGGTAATTCCGTTCAAGAGCGGTGTGGCCTTCAATCCTTCCACAGGCGTACTCTTTACCCCGAGGGGCGGCTTTGCCGAAGTGTACTTCTACGACATGTCCGGTGCGATGCGCCTGGGTATCTCGAAGAATGTTTCTGCGGGATCTACAGCGATGGCACTCGACCAAGAACTGCTCCCGAAGGGAATGTACTTGGTGAAGGTTAAACTTAACGGAAAGGCTGTTTCGACGAAGAAATTCTCGAAGCTATAAACACCTCACTGCCTAGCCTTGGTCTTTCGAGTGTTGGACCGGGGCTAGGCGATTTTTGGTTTTGGTTATGAAAATGTTTAATAAATTTTGGCAATCTGCCGTAATCGCATCGATGGTCGTGGCGCCGCTCACATGGTCGGCAGTGACCATCTATATGTGTGGCGACTCCACCATGCAGGACTGGAACGAAGGCTACTATCCCAAGCAGGGACAGGGACAGGATTTCCATTTCTGGTTTGATCCGACCAAGGCTACGGTCGTGAATCGCGGCCAGGGTGGCATGTCGCTCGGTGGCGGCGGTCTTGACAAGAAGGGTAATACCGCTGTCGGCTATTACGACATGTTCTTCAAGAAAGGTTGCTCCAATGGCAACTGCATCGCTGAAAAACTCAAGGCGGGCGACTATGTCGTGATCCAGTTCGGTATTAACGACGTGAACTACAGTACCGAAGAATTCTTTGCTTCGAACATGAAAAAGATGGTGAGCGATGTCCGCGCAAAGGGTGCGTACCCGATTATCATGAGCCCGATTCGTCGTAAGTATTACGATTCCCCGACGCAGATTCACAATAGTTACCGCGGCTACCCGGCGCTGAACAAGAGCCTTGCCGAAGAACTCAACGTGCCGTTTATCGACATGAGCGAGATGGTCGCGAACTACATGATTTCTGTGGGTGAACGCTATGCGGAACAGTATGTCTTCAACTATGCGACCAAGTCGGAATACAGTAACCTTGGCAGTGACCAGACTGACGCCGTGCATTTGCAGATGAACGGTGCGAATGCTTTCGGGCGCATTATTACCGAACAGATGCGTGCGCATACGGACCCAATCGTGAAAAAGCTCGGCGACTACATGGCGCCCATGTACCAGGTCGAAGTCAAGGTGAGCCCCGAAGGTGCTGCCGAAGCGACTTCGATTAACGCCTATTACCCGAAGGGCATGACCGTGATGCTCAAGACCATCCCGAAGGAAGGCAAGAAGTTCTTGGGCTGGTACGACGGTAACGGCAACAAGGTGGGTGCCCCGAGCCGTTCGAACGTGAAGTCTCCTTACATTCATACGTTCGTGATGGGGAGTGCCTCGACGCAGTTCACGGCGGTTTACGAGGGCGGAACGGCGCAGAAATATACCGGCGATGGTGCTGCGTTAACCGCATTCCCGACCACGACCCCGAAGAGCCTTGACGATGTGACCTTTGTTCCGTTTACCCCGATTGGAGGCAGCACGCAGGATACGGTGAAAATTGACAAGGATATCAAGAAATTCTTTGATGCAAGCACTCCGGATACGGCTGGAATCGGCTGGACTCAGAACGAATGGACTGGCTTTACGGGCGAAGGCTATTACAATCTGGATAATACGAATGCCTCGTTTGCCGCATATAAGGTCAAGTTCCCAGGCGCAGGCTATGTGACGCTTGCGGTGCGCTATGCAAACGGTGGATCGTCGGACCGTATGTTCAACGCTTATTTGGACCACGACTACCTCGTGAGTGCGCCTCCGACGGGTGGTTGGGACAAGTGGGATACCGCCTACGTGGTGATGGATGCTCCGCAAGGTGAAGCCGAACTCAAGATCATGTCGCTTACAAGCGATGGCGCTCCGAATCTAGATGCCTTTGGTTTCAGTATCGACGGCGTTTGCCGCGTAAGCGAAGGCTGCACCGAAGATACGTCGACGACTATTTTGAATAAGGTTCGCGATGTGACTGGTTTTGCTTTGCATGGCGAAATGCTGCGCCTTGTTGGTACGGAACGTGCACATGTGAATGTGTTCGATATGAGTGGTCGTCTGGTGGCAAAGCGAATTGTCGAAAACGCATCAGAAGTTTCGCTAGCAACGATGGTGAAGTCTGCCGGACTCTACCGCGTTGTGGTGAAGCAGGGTAACACGAAGTTTAACGCAAACTGGGTCAAGGTTAAATAGGATACAAAGTGTCATCCTGAGCGCAGAACCGAAGGTTCGTAGTCGAAGGATCTAAGGAACTCTTTATATGAGATCTTTCGACTTCGCTAAAGCTTCGCTCAAGATGACACAAGGAATGGTTGGAAAAATGAAATCGTTGTTCAAATTTTTCATCGCTGCAGCGGTGTTCGCGGGTGTTGCCGTAAGCGATTCCACCAGTTTCGCAATTTACGTGGTTGGCGATTCTACAGTTTGTACGTACAAGGATAGCGCCTACCCGCAAACGGGCTGGGGTCAGGTACTTGGTTATTTCTTTGACGCATCTCGCGTGAAGGTGAATAACTATGCCATCGGTGGCCGCAGTTCTAGAACCTTTATTGAAGAAGGCCGTTTGGACGAAGTCAAGGGCAAGCTCCAGAAGGGTGATTACCTGTTCGTGCAGTTTGGCCATAACGACCGCGACTACAGCAAGGCGGCCCGCTATGTGGAACCCTCCCAGTTTTCGGGCTATATCCAGAAATATGTGGATGCTGCCAAGGCGAAGGGGGCTAATGCCATTTTGATTTCGCCGATGAACTTGAACGGTAGCCGCAACGTGTTCTCTACCGGCGACAAAAATTACGATGCCCGCGGCATGATGCAGACGGTGGCGAAGAACAACAAGGTCCCGTTTGTGGATTTGAACATGAAGTCGTACAATACCTACAATACGACTTACAAGAACATGCCGGATTACGTGACACGTTATCTGTACAAGAAACTGGAGAAGGGCGAATATCCGAATTACCCGGATGGCGTGAACGATGGAACGACACATTTCCAGGAGATGGGCTCGATGGGCCATGCCCAGATGATTTGCGAAGAACTTGAAGAAAATCTCAAGAGCAATTCGAATCTTTCTGCCGACGCAAAGGCGGCACTCACCACGCTTGTTTCTACTATCAAGAAACGTTACACCATCAAGGTGCAGACTAACCTTTCGAATTACAACGGTCTTATCACGCAGACACAGTATTTCCCGGCGGGTTCCCCGATGACGCTCCGCGTGACTCCGAACGGTCAGACCTTCGAAAAGTGGGTGGACGACGACTGTAACGAAATCTCGAAGAACATGATTTATTACGGTTTCAAGACCAAGGCCCGCAATATCACTTATACGGCGATGTTCAAGGGCGGTTCCGAATGCAAGAAAATTGCTCACGATAGCGAAGAATCCGGCAACGAAAATCCCACGTCCTCTAGCTCCGAGGGTCCGGAATCTTCGAGTTCCATTGATCCGAAACTTTGCTTCGATGGTACAGCCGACGCGGCATGGCCTTCTCCGATCGATATGGCAAGTCCCGAAATTGCAGATGGCTTGACTGAAACGAACCACGAAGGTTATACGGGCCAGGGCTTCTTCAATATTGAAAACAGCGCCTACAGCACTGCTACTTATAAGTTGACGTCCGACCAGTCTGCATCGAATGCCCGCGTCATGATTCGCTATTCGTTCCAGGGGAATACCAATCGCGACATGAAAATCACGATTGACAACGGAACGTATGATGTGGCATTCCCCTCGACAGGTAGCTGGGACAAGTGGGATACCGCCTACATCGAAGATGTCTGGGTAGACGCTCTCGATTTCAAGATGAAGATTGCTTCGACGACAAGTGATGGCGGCCCGAATATCGACATGATTGCCTTCAACATGAAGGGCGTGTACCGCACCGGTTGCAAACCCGCAAAGGTTGAAAACGATATTGAATCGTCTTCGAGCGGCACGACGATTGTCAGTGTACGTCCGGCTCCGAGCCTGCATTTTGATGCACGAAACCAGACAATCACGACAGCCGGTGGAATGTTGATGGTTCAGGTGTCCGATGCAATGGGCAAGGTGGTTGCCCAAGAAACGCACAATGTCGCTCCCGGTACGGTTCCGTTGCTGCAAAATCAGTCGAAAATGACGTCTGGGCGTTATTTCGTGCGGGTTCAGCTCAATGGACAGGTCTTGATGTCTTCATTTTTGTATATTAAGTAAAAAATGGAGGCTTTATGAAGCTTTTTAAATTGATGGCATCTGTATGCGCTGTGTCTGCTGCATTTATGTTTGCTGCTTGCGATGATTCTTCGTCTGCAAGCTCCAATGACGAACCCTCTGCATCCAATGATTGCTCCGTCGAAGATGGCGTGAAGGTTGTTTCTCCCAAGAAGGGCGATTCCTTCAAGATGGGCGATACCATCACCGTGATTTATGGTTCTGACGTGCAAGGTTCCGGTTACCGTTTCGTCTTCAAGACTTCTGAAGAAGATGCTGGCCTTGATATGCTCGAAGAATCTGCCGGTCCCATGAAACCGGACGGCAAGAAGTGCTATGAACAGAAGGTCGTATTGACCGAAGACGTGGCAGAACCGACCAATACGGCAATCATTCGCGTGGTTCCGTACGAACAGACTGCCAAGGGCGCAAATTCCGGTACCTTCAAGGTGACCGAGTAATTTGAACTCGACTCTCGAATTTAAAGATTCTTCAATCACCGTAGCCCTTGTGGGTTGCGGTGGTTTTATTGGTAGCCACCTTTTGCGAGCCATCTTTGAACGCACGAGTTGGCGCGTTTTTGGTGTTGATCTTGATTCCTATCGCATTCAGGAGCATTTGGCGAATCCTCGCTTTGAATTCCTTAGCGCAGACCTTGCAAACCCCGAGGTGGTAAAGCGTATTGCGCAGTATCCTGTAGTGGTCAACTTGGCGGCGATTTGTACGCCCGGGCGCTACATGGCCGAAGCAGCCGAGGTGATTCGCAGCAATTACGACCTTCCGCGGGCACTTGCAGACGCCTGTGCCCAAAGCGGCAGTTGGCTGATTCATTTTTCGACATCCGAAATATACGGCAAGACGGCGGCTGATTCGGGTGCGCTTCTCGAAGACGAGTCCGAAATTGTGCTTGGGCCAGTAGCGGCGAGTCGCTGGAGCTATGCGACGGCCAAACTCTTGACCGAACGCTACTTGGCCGGTCTGGACGGACTCCATTGGACGGTGGTTCGACCGTTTAATTTCGTGGGCCCGTTTATGGATTTCATGCCGGGGGTCGATGGCGAAGGGATTCCTCGCGTGCTTGCGAATTTCTCGACGGCACTTGTTCGTGGGGAATCGCTAAAACTTGTAAATGGAGGTGTTGCGAAACGCTGCTTTACCTCGGTGCACGATGCGGTGGACTTTATGTTCTGCCTGTTTGCTGCCGGGGAGTGCGCTTTTTCGCAGGCGTTCAATGTGGGCAATGCGGCAAACGAAGTCTCGATTGCAGAACTTGCTCAACTGATGCGCTCCGTGTATGCCGTTATTAAGGGTGTGCATGAAAACGAAGTGCCTGGAGTCGAGGTGATTCCGGGCGAAGAGTATTACGGGAAGGGGTACGACGATTCCTTGCGTCGTTTACCTTCTGTCGAAAAAGCGGAACGCCTGGTTGGCTTCAAGGCCAAGATTCCGTTGAAGAATGCTCTGGAAGAATCCTTAACATGGTTTGCACACCATTATGGCTAACGACTACTTTATATTTGTTCCTGCTTATAACGTTGCCGGTACGCTTGCGTCGGTTTTGGAAAAAATTTCTGATAACGTTTGGAACAAGTCTCTCGTCTTGATTATTGATGACGGTTCTACGGACGATACACGTAGCGCCTATGAAGATTTTGCGAGCTCGCTTGCCGAAGAGCAAAAGTACCGTTTACGCTATATGCGGTTTGAACAAAATAACGGCTACGGTGCTGTGGTCAAGAAAGGAGTTGCCGAAGGGCTTCGTTCCGGTGCAGAACTGGTAGCCTGTTTGCATGGCGATGGACAGTACCCGGCAGAGCAACTGGATGAATTTTTTGACTATCTCAAGACGGTCAACAATGTTGACCACGGAGACGAAAGAAAGTTTGCCTTGGTGCAGGGCTCTCGCCATTTGACTCGTGGTGGAGCTAAAGCCGGAAATATGCCCTTGTACAAGCGCTTGGGCGGAACCTTCTTGACCTTGATTGAAAATTTTGCCTTTTACCAGAAACTCACGGACCGCCACAGCGGATTTATCGTGTACGATTCCGAGTTTTTGAGGACGCTTGAATTGGATAAATTGAGTTCTTCGTTCGATATCGATCTCGAGATTATTTCGATTGCGGATTCTTTGGGCTACAAGCTTGCGGAACTTCCGATTCCGACGCGTTACGCCGATGAAAAATCGAACTTGAATGTGGTTACCTATGGCTTGCGCGTATTGCGACAAGTCTTTAGACGATTTGCGACTCGTTTAACTGCTTAAAGTATATGCATATCGGTTGTCATTTATCTTCTTCGGCGGGCTTTTTGGCCATGGGGCAGACGGCGCTTTCGATCGGCGCTGATACTTTTCAGTTTTTTACGCGGAATCCTCGCGGCGGGTCGGCAAAGCCCTTTGACGCGGCCGATGCAAATGCGCTTGTCAAGTTGCTGATTGACAACCATTTTGCTCCGATTCTGGCGCATGCTCCTTATACGCTGAATGCTTGCGCTGCTGACGAAGGCTTGCGGCAGTATGCGGTTGACGTGATGATCGATGACATCTGGCGTATGGATCACTTTCCGAGGGCGATGTACAATTTTCACCCTGGAAGCCATGTGAAGCAAGGTGTCGAAGTGGGCGTGGACTTGATTTCTCGCGCGCTGAACCAGATTTTAAAGCCGGAACAAAAGACGCTTGTGCTGCTTGAAACGATGGCGGGCAAGGGCTCCGAGGTGGGCCGTACTTTTGAGGAACTGCGTGCTATTATTGACCGCGTAGAGCTGGGCGATAAACTGGGAGTTTGCCTGGATACTTGCCATGTGTTCGATGGCGGTTATGATATTATTGACGACTTGGACGGCGTCCTTGAACAATTTGACAAGGTGATTGGCTTAAAACGTTTGAAAGCGATTCACCTGAACGACAGCAAGAACCCCATGGGTAGCCACAAGGACCGTCATGAGGTTTTAGGGGCGGGGTATATCGGCTTGGATGCGCTGACGCGGGTGGCAAACCATGCAGCGCTGAAGAATTTGCCGTTTTACCTGGAAACGCCGAATGAATTGCCCGGCTACGCAAAAGAAATTGCCTTGATGCGCGAAAGGGCGAAGTAAATAGCCTTAGGCCACACGGATTTGGAATCACTAACGTGATTCCTTTTTTATTATATATTTAGAATATGGTAAAAGAGCTAATAGATTCTTTAAATGGGGTTCTGCTGGGTAAATCGGACACGGTGGAACTTTTGGTGATGGCGCTGTTGGCGGACGGCCACGTGCTGGTAGAAGATGTTCCCGGCACGGGCAAGACGACGCTTTCGAAGGCGCTTGCGGCTGCCATTGGGGCTGACTTTGCGCGAATCCAGTTTACGCCGGATTTGTTGCCTGCCGATGTGACGGGCGGTGCGGTATTCAAGGCGAATACGGGCGACTTTGAAATCAAGAAAGGCCCCGTGTTTACGCAGGTGCTTTTGGCTGACGAAATCAACCGAGCCTCGCCGCGTACGCAGAGCGCCTTGCTCGAAGCGATGGAAGAACGTCAGGTGTCGCTGGAAGGCGAACGTTATAAGTTGCCTGAACTCTTTATGGTGCTGGCGACGGAAAATCCGGTGGAGTTCCACGGAGTGTTCCCGCTGCCCGAAGCGCAGATGGACCGCTTTATGGTGCGCATTTCGGTAGGTTATCCGAGTGCGGAGACGGAACTTGAAATTTTGCGCGCACATCGTATAAGTCGCCCGATAGATACTTTGAAGGCGGTGACGAGTCCCGAAGAAATTTTGAAGGCTCGTGCCACGGTGCGCGGTATTCATATTGATGAATCGCTGGAACGCTACATTGTGAGTTTGGTGCAGGCGACGCGTAACGACGGCGGCGTGCGTCTGGCGGCTAGCCCGCGTGCAGGTTTGAATTTGGTGCGCATGGCGCAGGCTTGTGCGTATGTGAATGGCCGTGACTTCGTGAATCCCGATGACATTCAGCGCGTGTTTTTCCCGGTGATGGAGCACCGCGTGTTCGCCAAAGACAGCGGCGACCCTGACGCTAGCAAGAAGATTTTGCAGGGAATCCTGAAGCAGGTGAACGTACCCAAATAAAAACAATGTGTAATGTGTGGTGTGTAATGACTAATCATTTCACATCCCACACCTTACATCTCAAAGGCGCATTGCGCCGACCTCAAACCTCATACCTCGTACCTCACATCCCTACTTCCAACAATGTCCTTCTTCCACTGGTTTATTCGTTCTATTCCGCGGGCCCCGAAAAAATCGGGAGTCCTGATGGCGATATACTTTTGGTGGCTGGACTATTTTACTCCGGCGGGTCGCGCTTTTGCCTCGCTTTTTTTGCTGGCGATGTTTGCAGGCGCAGTGCCTGGATTCTGGGCGGCGTGGATTTTTGCAGGGATTGATTTTCTGCTGTTCTTGGGGCTAGTATTCAGCCTGTTCGTGACGGCGAAGCGGAGCAAGATCTGGATTGAAAGTGTCTCGGTGAATCGCGTGCGTGAAGGCGAAACGGCTACGGTAACGGCTTTTGTGGCGGTGCGCTCGACGATTGACTGCGTGACTTTGGGAGCGAACCGTTTGCCGCCCTCGCTGACAGGCTTTGAATCGGACCGCGCAAAGATTAAGAAGGGCGAGCCGCCGCGCAAGATGGAATGCCATGTGCGTACGACGCGCCGCGGCTCCTTTATGCTGAATAAGGTCTCGGCGAATGTGCCCGAAATCATGGGACTTTTGCGCTGGCCTTATGGCTTTAACGGCTCGGTCGAATTGCTGGTTTACCCGAGTGCGCTCAAGGTGCAAGAATTTCCGTTCCTGACGCAGGGAGCTTCGGGCATGGCGTTTGCGCCGTTTTTGATGCCGAGCCTTACGCGTGGAATGAATTTTATCGGCGTGCGGCCTTATCGCGAAGGCGATTCCTTGCGGGATTTGCACCATAAGGCTTTTGCCCGCTATGGAAAGCCTTTCACGAAGGAATTCGAGGTCGAACGCGGTGCGGGCGTGATTCTGCTGTTGGATACGGCGACACCGAATTTCAAGTCGCGGCAATACTTGGAACAGGCGATTCGCATGACGGCTGCGGTGGGCGAGTGGCTCCTGGACCGCGAAATTCTCGGAAGATTTTTTATCGATAGTGAAGAAATTGCCTTGGATGGCGGTAGCGAAAGCCGCAAGAATTTGCTGGATGCCTTGGCGAGAATTCCGCCTGCATCGCTTGCGCATGCAAAACTGCCGGTACCTTGGGCACCTGCGGCGCGCCCGATGGACCCGGTGCTTCGCATAGGACTTTACGAAAACGAAGAACCGCTTGTAAACAAGCATATCGTGGTCGGAACGCAGCCTGCTTCGACGGATGATAAATTGCTGGTGGTATCGCCTGAAGAATTGGATGGCCTTGAACGCGGGGTGGTGACTTTATGATGGCTAGCGAAAAAGTTGACATCCGCTACGCCTTCAAGGTGTTATTCCTTTGCCTTGCCTCGGTGAATCTGGGGCATACGTTTGATTTCTTGTGGCTCGGCGTTTTATTTGCCATCTACTTTGTGGTCATCGGTGTGCTGAATGCGACGCGCCGCCGCGAATTTGCGAAGCGCCCGCGTTACAACAAGATTTTGGCGTACGGCGCGATTGTGCCGCTCGCATTATTCTGGGTGATGTCGCCGTCCGTTGAAAACGGCGTGTCGCCTTATTTGATTTTCTTGCCGGGAATTTACTTGCTGTATTTGGCGGCGTTGCAGGAACGGAGCCGCGGAAATGGCGGCTTTGAGGCTTTTGTCGCCTTCGATGGCGTGGGCGCGTTACTCTTTGGAATGTACATGGTACCGCACGGCTGGGGCTTTGTGGGGCTTGTCGGATTCTTGCTTGCGCTCTGTGCTTATAGCCGCCGCGGTACAGCGCCTTACAAGTACGGGCTCTTTTTGCTCGTGATAGCGGCCCTCGGCGCCATCTCTTACGGTGGTTGGCAATACTGGAAAACGCAGCGTTACCGCTATGGCGCGCAGATGGCCGAAAACTATTACCAGCGCGAACGAATGATGGGCTTTGATCCGGTCGCGGCATTGGGAAGCTTCGGGAGCAATTATAGTTCTCGCTACAATAGCCAAGTGGTGTTGCGAGTGTGGGACAAGCAGCCTTCGCGTTACTTTAAGGCGGCAAGCTACGAAAAGTACGTGGCGGGCATTTGGAAGTTGCCGACAAAATTTGCGAAACGCCTTTATCCTGCCTACTATCAGGTGGACTATGCGGTGTTTGAAACTGCGGATTCGCTGACGAAGGCCGATTCCTTGCGCGAGGTAGAACAAATCTGGGTGCAATCGACACTCAATAACTTTGGCTTTGTGTTTGCGCCGTACGGTGTCGTGGGTTTTGCGGCGAAAGATGTAGATTCTTTGACCTATTATGCCGGCGGCATGGTGCAGGGGTTGGACGGAAACGGAAAACGTTCTGACTGGCATTATTTCAAGTGCAAACCGGTTTCGATGGAAACATCGCCGGGGGTATGCTCTTTGCCGGATTCTCTGATGGCTCCGAGTGAAGGCGATTTGCTGGTGGGCGAGCGGTACTTACCGCTGATTGATACCGTGATTGCGGCGATGGGATTGCGCGACTCTGCGGCGGTGGATTCTGCAGCGCTTGCAAAATCGATGCCGGATTCTCTGGTGTTGCAGAAAATGTTGGCTTATTACCTCGCAAATTTCACCTACTCGCTCTCGGTGCCGGGAATTACGCGCTGGAATGGTGCGAAGAATGAACCCTTGGCCGTCTTCTGGCGTGAAAAGCAGGGCTTCTGCGAATACTATGCGACGCTTTCGACGCTGGTGCTTCGCCGCCTGGGAATTCCCTCGCGGTATGTGACGGGCTTTGCAAATCCCGAGGTGGTCGAGGGGCTGCCTTATAGTATTTTCCGCCGCAAGCATTCGCATGCATGGGTCGAAGCGTATGTGGATAATCGTTGGGTAATCTTCGACCCGACGCCTCCCATTTTGCCGCAGTTTGCGGAATCGCCCAGCTGGTGGAGCGTCAAATGGGAGGGCGTGCGCGGGCGTTTCGCCCGCGTGATGCATGCCCTTAAAGAAGGCGAGTGGCGTCGAGTCGTCGATAGCTGGCAGAATCAGTCGACCGCATTATTAGAAAGTCCGATTCTGTATGTGGTGCTCGTGATTCTTGTCGTAGGCTTTGCTGGCCGCAAGATTTACATTGCGTATAAATTAAGTACCAAGGATCGCGCCTATGTCTCGGCGCGGTCCCTGGAATGGACGAAAAAGCTTGACAGCGCCGAAAAAGCGCTTGCCTCAATCGGGCTCCGTCGTGCGCCCGGCGAAACTGTCGGCAAATTTGCAGAACGCTGCCGGATTGCGTTTTCACGCCTCGCCGAGAACCAAACCAATCTCAAAAAAATCCAGAAGGCAAAGAATGCTCTTGCGGTTCTAAATGATTATGAAAAAGAACGCTGGACAAAATAATGTGTAATGTGGGCGGCAGCGCCGCAATGTGTAATTCTTCATCCCACATCTCACATCTCACATACCACATCCCACATACCACATCCCACATCCCACATCCCACATCCCACATCTCACACTTCACATCAAGCGTCTCGCAGTCTCATTCTTGCATTTTTTTCTATCTTGTTCTTCAAAAAATCAGGAGATTATATGTCTGTACAAGTGATGGTTAATGGTATTCCGGGCAACATGGGCCGCATTGTGGCCGAAACCTGCGTGGCTCGCGGCCTCGAACTCGTCCCGTATTCTCTGACGGGTGAAATTATTGTGGAAAACGAAGCCGAAGTCGCCGGCAAGACCATCCAGCTTTTGAAGCCGAGCAATCGCGAAGCTCGCATCGCAGAAGTTCTTGAAAAGTACCCGAACCTCATTTGCATCGATTACACGCACCCGACGGCCGTGAACGACAACGCCGCTTTCTATGTAAAGCACAAGATTCCGTTCGTGATGGGGACCACTGGCGGTGACCGCGAAGCGCTCGCCAAGCTCGTTGCCGATGCCAATCACCCGAGCGTGATTGCCCCGAACATGGCAAAGCAGATTGTTGCTTTCCAGATGATGATTGAATTTTTGGCTAAGGAATTCCCGACGGCATTCAGCGGCTACAAACTCTCCGTGGTGGAAAGCCACCAGAAGACCAAGGCCGATACGAGCGGTACCGCGAAGGCCGTGGTGGGCGACTTCCAGAAGATGGGCTTCGATTTCACCGTGGACGATATCGAAAAGGTCCGCGACGAGAAGGAACAGATGGAACGCATGCACGTGCCCGAAGAATACCTCGGCGGTCACGCCTTCCACACCTACAGCCTCGACAGCGCCGATGGTACGGTTCACTTCGAATTCCAGCATAACGTGTGCGGCCGTAAGATTTACGCCGAAGGCACGGTGGACGCTGTGAACTTCCTCGCATGCCACATTGCAAACGGAACCGCAAAGCCCTTTAACATGATGGACGTGCTCCGCTCCGGCAAGATGCGTTAAAAAGTAGACAGTAGACGGTAGGAAGTAGACAGTTACTTCCTACTTCCTACTTCCTACTTCCTACTACACCATGCGTTCCTATATCCTCCGTCGCTTACTTTTGATGATTCCGACTCTCATCGGGATTTCACTGGTATGCTTTATCCTTATCCAGCTGTTGCCGGGTGGACCTGTGGAGGAAATGATTTCACGTGCGCAGCAGGCCGCTGCCATGAAGGGCGGGGTAGATGCCTCCAAGGCACTCTCGCCCGACCAGATTGCACAAATCCAGGCGTACTTCGGTTTTGACCAGCCCGCCTGGAAGCGTTACCTGACTTGGCTCTGGAACGTTCTGCATTTGGATTTGGGCTCCAGTTACACCTACGGACTCCCCGTGTGGGACGTGATTACGAGCCGTTTCCCGATTTCGCTGTTCTTTGGAATCACCTCGTTCTTCCTGAGTTACCTTGTCTGTATTCCGCTGGGCCTCTGGAAGGCGGTGCATCACGGAAGCAAACTCGATTCGCTTAGTTCGGGCGTGATTTTCTCGGGCTACGTGATGCCGGGGTACGCACTCGGTATCCTCCTGATTATATTCCTCGCGGGCGGTTCGTACCTCGACATTTTCCCGCTGGGCGGCCTCACGAGCGATGACTTCGAAGACTTTACCTTCTTCGAAAAGATTGTGGACCTCGGGCACCATTTGATTTTGCCGATTTTCTGCTACATGATTAGCGAATTTGCGTTCCTCACGTTCTTGATGAAAAATTCAGCGCTCGAAGAACTGGGCAAGGACTATATGCGCACGGCGCTTGCCAAGGGCATGAGCTTTAACCAGGCGCTCGTTCGCCACGCGCTCCGTAACGCTCTCATCCCGATTGCAACGCGCCTTTCCGAAATCTGCACCTTGATGTTTGCGGGCGCGCTCCTCATCGAAAAGGTCTTCGACATCGACGGTATGGGACTGCTCTACTACAACTCCATGGTGAACCGCGACTACAACGTGGTCATGGGAGTTATCTTCCTCAGCAGCTTGATGGCGATGATTGGACGCTTGTTCAGTGATATCCTTTACACCCTCGTAGACCCGCGCATCAAATTCTCGTAGCTTTAAGGCGTGATTTTTCTCTCGTCTTTCGTCTTTCGTCTCTCGTCTTTTTTATATTACAGACCATGAGTAACGAAATTGTTTCGCCTGTTATTGAAAAGTTTTTGAAGTCCCGCGGCTATGCCGACTACGAAGTCACCTCTATCGCCGGTGCCGGTTCGGGCCGTAAATACTACCGAATTGCCTCCGGTAAGCAGAGTGCCGTGTTGCAGGTTTCTGCCTCGGTAGATGAAGATTTTAAGCGTTTTGTGGATTATGCCGAAGCCTTCGGTTCTTTCGGACTTCCGGTGCCTAAGATTTACTGCGTAGACGAAGCCTCTTGCTCCGTGCTTCAAGAAGACCTGGGTGCCCACAACTTGCTTGACAACATTGTTTCGCCGAGTTCCGAAAAGAAGACGGGCAACGTTCGTATTCTTTACCCCGAAGTCATCGATTCCTTGATTAAGTGGCAGAACATTTCCCGCTCGCTCTTCAGTTCTCGCTCTGACCTCTGGCTGCGTCGCTTTGATTTTGCCGCCCTCAAGTGGGAAACCGACTACTTCACCGAAAACTACTTGAAGAATTTCAAGGGCATTGCTGAAATCCCCGAATACGTGCGTCAATTCTATTCCCTGATTGCGGTTTCTGTGGAAGCCCAGCACAAGGTACTGATGCATCGCGATTTCCAGAGCCAGAACATTATGGTCAAACCGAATTCCGAAATCGCCTTCGTAGATTTCCAGGGCGCACGCCGCGGTGCCATGTTCTATGACTTGGCCTCTCTCTTGTGGGACCCGTATGTGGAACTCTCGCTGACTGAAATCAAGGACTTCTTTGAATATTGGCGCGTTTCTTATCGCGAAACCAAGACCTACACCAAGGAAGACGCTTGGGAAGCCTTTATTCACGCTAGCTTGCAGCGCGTGATGCAGGCCATGGGTGCCTACTGCTTCCTCAGCAAGGTGAAGGGAATCCAGAAGTTTGAACAGTACATTGAACCGGGTAAGCGTCAGCTGCGCATCGTCTTCGATGAATTCAAGAAGATTGCCAAGGCAACCTCGCCGAAGACCTTCGACTTCATGGACAACGCACTGGTATAAATGCTGCCTATTTACGTAAAACATTATGCAGAACCCGAATCCTTCGCTAGGGCTTTGGGTTTTGCTTACGATGCCCTGGTGCATGGCCCGGTCAAGTTCGACCCCATGGCGACATGGAAGTCTTTGTCGGAACGCGTGTCTCAGGGAATCTACATGGGCGAGGGCCTCTTGTTGCCGCATACGCGTGTGCCTGGCCTCCCGCAGCCGCTGTTTGCTTTTGCCGTTTGCCCCAAGGGTTTTACCGACATTGCTGTAAAGCAAGGGCAAGTGCCGCAATACATTTGCTTGCTGCTTTCTCCGGCAGAGTCTGCCAATTGTCATACGCAGTTTATCGCAGGCATTGCACGTAAACTGCTGAACCCGGAGTGGCGTGCCCGGGCGTTAGATGCAAAAACTCCCGAGCACCTGAAAGCTTTATTTGAAGAGTAAGTTTAGTACTGCACGCTTCCTCCGACCATGGCGCGGAATCCTTCGTAATCACCGAAGTAACGGTCATAGCCCGCGCGGAATGTCATCCATTCCCACGGCTTGATTTCGATTTTACCGCCGACTTCCACGTAGTGCAAGGTGGTGTTGTCGTTCAAGAATTTCTTGTCGGTGGCGCTTTCGGGCGTGTGCATGTCGGTAATATTTCCGCCGAAGGCTGTGTCTTTTGCGACGGCGCTTGCATGCAGCGTTCCTTTGAACAAGGCGTCTTTCAAGAGTCCGCTTTCGACCTTGTAGAGCCCGCTGACTTCGCTATAGATTTCGCGGCTGTTCGGACCGAGATCGGAGCCGAGGCTCTGGGAATAGCTGCGGTAAGTGTAACCGCCGCCCTTGTGGTGCGTGTATACCCAAGGTTCTACGCGGGTGTATTCCAGATACCAGTTCCAAAGCGTGCGGCCGAGTTTAAGGCTGTCGCGGGCGATACCGACCGAGGTGGCCCACTTGTTGCCCCACCAGCCGTCATCGAACATGCTCGTAGGCGATTTCATGTCGTCCCACAAGAGTTCTCCGTAGAATTCCCAATGCGGAATCGTCTTTACGCTCAAATCGAACGCGAGTGAAATGTTGTCCTGGTCGCCCTGCAGGTGTTCCTGGAAAACATAAGGAATGAACGGAATCACGTAAGCCCATTCGAATTCGCGGCCGGTGCTGTCGGCGTCTTCGTTCGGGTTCGGGAATTCCTCGGTGGTGCTTCCGTAGAGCGCCGTTTCAGAAAGGCCGAATGTAATGTTCTTGGGCAAGTTCAAATCCAAGCGGTGTACGTGCATGTACTTGCCGAAGTTCTTTTTCTCGAAAAGTTTCATGGCGTACTGCGAGTAAACGATTGGGCCCAATTCAAACTGGTAGCCGAAATAAGGCGTGGGGGCGGGTTCGAAAATGCGGCTCGTAGAATCTTGCCACGGGCGGTAATTGCTCTGCTCGCCGCGCAAAATTACATGGTTTCTGCGGGCGGGGCCCATGCTCAAATAATCAAATCCGGCAAGTAGCTTAACGACGTCCAAGTCGTAGCTGGCGTTAGCTGCGAAAATATCCCAAGTGCGCTTGCTGTCGCTCTGCTTGTTGTAGGGGATTCCTTCGCTCGGGTTGTAAAAGTTGTCGTAGATTTCTTTATTCGTGTGGTCCGTGCTTACCTTGACGCGGGCATTGAACAGGAACCGTTCGGTAAAATGCCCGTTCAAGAACAAACGAACCGATGCCGAATTGTCGTAATGCGTCGGTGCATTCGTCAGGTTCGTAATCGCAAGGGAATCCACCAGCTGCGCACCAATACTCACCTCGTGGTGGCGAGCGGAATCGGTAAACGTAAAATGCGCCGGGCTATCGTTGAAAGAACCTGTGGCGTTAGCTGCATTCATAGAGACTGCAAAAAACAGTCCCCAATAAAGATTCTTATTCATGAATTTCATAGTAGCCACCGTTGTTTTCAATGAACTTTTTAAGTCTTTTCGTAGAAAGAGTAATTTCGATAATTTTCAGAACGCGATTGAGTTGGCAACGTTTTAGGCGTATTGCAAGCGAAATCAAGAATCCTGCCCAAATGCCGACAGCGGGGAATCCGTTTCGCTTGGCAAAGTGTATGCGGTTGCGAATCATCAGGCAATCGATAAAGAAGGGAACGCAGCCTTTGGCGTTTTCGCTCCCGGTGCTCGAGCCGATTCTGTGCTTGACAATGCTTTCGGTTGCCCAGGCAAGCGTGAACCCCGCTTTCTTTGCCCTGTAGCAGTAATCGCTTTCTTCAAAGTACAAGAAAAATTCTTCGCTCAGCAAGCCGACTGTCTTGATGCATTCTGGCGAAATCAGGAACGAAGCGCCTTCGATATAATCAAAATGCGGAACGTTAGAACCTTGGGGTGCTTGAGGGCGGCCGACCGATGCAAACTTTGCGTGTGCCGTTCCAGCGCCACCGATGTAGTTGCCTTTTTCGTCTACAATCAGTGAACCTGTAATGCCTGCGCCCGATTCGTTTGCTTTCTGCAAGAGCATTTCGAGGGCAGTTCCCTTGGGTTCGGTGTCGTTATTGATCAGCCAAACAAAGCCTTCGAATCCTTCTGCATGTGCCGCACGCACGCCTTGGTTGTTGGCTGCGGCAAAGCCTACATTGTGCTTATTCCAAATAAACTTTACTGGAATCGAAAAATCTTCGCTTTGGAAAACCTTTTGGGATTCTTCGCAAGTGGCGTTGTCAATCACATAAATAAGGTCGGGCTTGACAGTGCCCTGTGCCAGGGCGTGCAGGCATCGTACCGTCAAGGCCGCATTCTTATAGTTGACAAGGACTGCGCAGGTTTGCATTACGACCTTCCCATGAACTTGGCTGCAAATTTTGCCCCGATGATTCCGTACAGGATTCGCGGAAGCATCGCCGTTTTCGACGATACATGCGGGTAAAGCGCCTTAGCGTTCTTTATAATCCAGAAAAGGTAACCGGGCAGAATAAACTTTGTGAGTCTGCTTTCGACATAGGAAATATAGACGTTCAAAAATTTCTGGTCGGTAGCGTTCAGCTTCTGGTAATGTGGCGTTTCACGCAACATTTTGGCCCAGCCCAAGTTCAACTTCAGGTTTCCGGTCCAAGTGTGCGTGTGACCAAGCCCGATGGCGTTAGAACCATGAATGCGGTATTGAATGACGGGCGCCTTGATTGATGCGTAGCCGTTCCTTGCAGACGCACAGAATGTAATCCATTGGTCGTGGACAGGAACTGCAACAGGAATCGGGAGAATGTCCTTGAGAAGGCTTGCGCGGAAGAGGACCATGCAACCGGTCACGTCGGTAAAGCCGGTCATGATTGCTTGCAAAGAAAGGTGCTCGGGAATCTGCCCGAGGGCGCGCCAAGAATCGGCCGTCTTGTTTCCGTCGGCATCGATGACTTCGGCATCGCCAAAAACAAGATCCACGTCGCGGCTTTCAATTTCCTTAATCAATAGCTCATGCTTTTGCGGAAGCCAAATGTCGTCTTGGTCAGCAAGCGCAATATAATCGTTTTCGGCAAGAATCTTCTGCGCTTCTTCGAGTGCTCTTGAAAATGCGGCGCGGTGCCCCTGGTTGTGTTCAAACTTGATAATCTTTAAGGGGAGCCTGTCGACGTAGCTTTCGAGAATAGAGACGGTCGAATCGGCAGAGCCGTCATCAACGACAATGATAGAATCCGCTGGCCTTGTCTGGTTGACTAGCGAATCTAGCATTTGCGAAAGATATTTTTCGCCGTTGTACGTTGCCATTACGATGCAGAGTTTTGCCATAGCCCACAATATATAAATATAATGTTATATTTTAAGCCATTACCGGAATTTGACTATGAAGAAAATCCTGTTTATTTGCGATAAGAACGAATGTACCAGTTTTGGCCGCCTCACATTGAACTTGGTGAGGTCTGTAGCCAAGGAATTTGATACGCATGTTCTGTGGATGAAGACTCCCAAGTTTTTCCCGAATCCGGAACATACGGCAGAAGGCGGCAAGATTGTGGCCGATCCGAGCACGTATACGGCTCACGAAGTCTGGGTGAAGTCGCTTTATACAGGTTTTCTTAGCTTGCGCAAGCCTGTTTACGATTGCGTCAGAGAAGTCAAGCCCGATGTCGTTTTCTTTATTCGCCCGGAACTCGGATTCCTGATTTCGTCTGCCAAGAAGGCGATTGAAAAGAACAAGCGCGAAGGCGGCCCTGATGCAAAGTCTGTCTTGTACCTGCACGATGACTTTGCCGAAACGCAGTATCCGCACAGCATCAAGTTTATCTTGCTGAACAAGTTCTATATCGATCCGACGATCAATGCCGACTGCTTCGTGTACAATTCTGAATGGACCAAGAATGCGGTGTGCAAGCACTTTGGCCCGAAAATGGCGAACGCTCCGGGTGCTGTTATTGGCTGCCCGATCGATGGAACCGTGTTCAAGCGCCTTGAAAAACCGAAAACCGCCGAAGAGCGTGAAGCCTTCCGCCGCAGCTACGGCATCAAGAACTACAAGGCCATGTGCGTTCATGTGGGCCTTGCCGAACCGCGAAAGAATGTGGAAACGTATTACGAAATGGCCCGCTTGCGCCCCGATGTGGCTTTTGTTCGCGTGGGTAAGTTGACTCAGCATTACCGCGATATCATTAACGCGAAAAAGCTTTACAATGTTTTCCATTTCCCTGAATTTAACGCCCCTGAATTGCGCGAATTCTACTATCATGCCGAACTGATGGTGTACCCGAGCCTTCTTGAAGGCTTTGGCCTTCCGCCTGTCGAGGCTATTAGCTGCGGAACTCCTGCAGTTGCCGGTGGAACGACGTCGCTTCTCGAAAACTTGGATGGCGTGTGCCCGCTTATTGACCCGCCAACCGATGCCGAGGCTTATGCCAAGGTTTTGGACCGCGTGCTCGCTGGCGAAAAGGTCGTAAACGAAGAAAAGGCCCAAGAACTCTTGGACCGTGTTTCAATCGAAGCTTATTCGAAGCGCGTTGTAGACTTCCTGAATTCTATTTCCGGCGCCACACCTTAATCAGGCTGTGATTCTTTCTGGTTGCAAGCCAGAGCGTGGGCCAAATCAGAATCAAGTCGCGAATTAGGCTTGTCCACGCCTCTGCCTTGTCGTGAGCGTTGCCGTCTTCAAGCTCAAAGCAACCGCAGGTAATGCCGAGATCATTGCCCAAGGCCCAAGCGAGAGCAATGATAAAGCTTACGAACATCCAGAAAATGGCGAAGGCCGATTCACGCACGAACGGCGTTACAATCATGGCAAGTCCAAACCAGAATTCAAACTGCGGGTAAACCAGCGCAAAGAAGTTGTTCACGCTTTCCAAGTGCAAAGCGGGGAAGAACTGGTACTGCGCCACAAGGACTGCGAACTGGTGCGGGTCCTGAATCTTGTAGATGCTTGCGAAAATGAACATGCCGCCAATGCCCACACGGAACAAGGTCTCGAGCGCACGGATGGCAAAGTCCTTTTGCAGGCGGTAAGCCGGAACGCAAATGCCCGTGGCGATAATGATGGCGGCAAGGCCCACATGAATATTGTAGCGGTATGCCTTCGGCCAAATGTCAATCAGCCAATCCTGGTCGGTAAAAGTCAAGAACGATTCCGGGAACGAAATTTCGGCAACACCGAAAGCTACCAGAATCGAGGCTACAACGAGCAGTACTGCAGAGATAATCGTCTTCTTCATTACAGCACCTCGTCCGGCTTGGCAAGTATTTCCTGGCTGCCGATCCAGTCGACCGACTTGGAATCTTCAACGCGAATGTTGTTGATTACGGCAAGCGCAATGCAGAATGCGGCAATCCCCAAAAGGACAATCCAGTTCAGGGATTTTAAATAATTTTTGAGGTAATCGAATACTTTAAGAGCAATTGATTTCATATCCATAAGATACAAAATCTTCGGTCTTATTTAGTCCATAGGCTCTTTTCTTTTTCAATAAACTTGGCGAAATCTTCAGGCGCCACCGGCTTCGAAAAGAAATAGCCCTGAATTACGTCGCAACCCATTCTTCTGAGTGCGCGCAGCTGAGATTCATTTTCGACACCTTCGGCAACGCAAGGAACCTTCAAGAATTTGGCGATATCGATAATCAGTTCCACCATCCTCTTGTTCTTTTCGTGTTTTTCCATGCTGCGGACAAAAGACATGTCGATCTTTAGAATGTCGATCGGAATTTCGGTCAGCATGCCGAGCGAAGAATAACCGGTACCAAAGTCGTCCATTTCGATTTTAAACCCTTTCTTGCGCATGCTGTCGAGTACTTCGATTAAGCCCTGTGCGTTTTCGGCGTAGGCACTTTCGGTAATTTCGATCATGTACTCGCTGGGCGAGAGGTTGTTCTCTTTCAAAATGTTGCAGAATTTGTTCTCAAGATCCGGATCGTAAATGTCAATACGCGAAACGTTTACCGACACGGGAACGGTAAAGTCATATTCGTCCTTCCAGCGGCGGATTTGGGCGGCGGCTTCTTTCCACACGTAGTAGTCAACCATCTGAATCAGGCCGTTCGATTCGAACAAAGGAATGAAGTCTCCCGGATTGATAAAGCCGAGAGTCGGGTGAATCCAGCGGATGAGCGCCTCGGCACTGCGCAGGTGCGGCTTGTCGCCTTGAATAGCGTACTTGGGCTGGTAGTACACCCTCAAGTTCTTGCGTTCGATCGCTTCGTAAACGTCCCTGATCAAGCGTTCTTCGCGAAGATGCTTACTGTGTAGTCCACTGTTGTATGTGGATACAGAAATCGTAAAGTTTCCGCTAATGCGGTCGCAAGCGCTCTTGGCACGGTCAAACCATGTTTCGGGGTCAATCATTCCTCGTTCTACGTAATGCCATACGCCCACACGGACTCGGATATTGCTTACTTTGATATAATGGGTAAGAATAGTCTGAAGCGCTGTCTGAAGTTCTTGGTAGTCATCTTGGTGAATGCAGTATACGTAGAAAACGTCTGCGCTGGCGCGGCAGGCAATCGCATTCAAGGTTGTAAGCACTTGTTGCAGGTAGACCCCGATTTCTGCCAGAACCAGGTCGCCGGTACCGCGTCCGTAAATTTCATTAATCAAACGGAAATGTTCGATGTCAATGACAACGGCATCTCGGTCAGAACCCATGTCCAGCGGGAGTATCTGCTTCAGGTATTCAAAGAAATAGTCAATGGTATAAAGTCCCGAGAGCTTGTCCCTTTCGGTCTGTTGCACCAGGTTCTTGCTTTCGTATAAAGCTATGGTGCGTTCGCAGCGGGCAAGAATAATATCGGGGGAACTCAGGGGCTTGCGTATGAATTCATCTGCACCCAGTTTGTAACATCTGTTTTCATCGTTTTCTCCTGTAATGACGATAACGGGAATGTTCTGCAAAAAGCTTTGGGCGTTTCGTTGCTTTAAAAATTCGATACAGGTGTCGTCGGGTAGGTCTTGTTCCAGTAGAATAAGGGTATAGGTCGTGGGGGCGTCCATCAATAAAAGCAAAGCTTCTTGCGTGTTGCCGACAACAGTGATGTTGTAAGACTCTTCCAGGACATTCTGAAATGTTTCCTGACAATCTGGATCGTCTTCGATCACCATTATATTTTGTCTAGACTTGTACGACGACATTATTTTCTCACTTCCTCGTAAAGAATATAAAAAAAAGACGCTCGACGAATGCCGAGCGTCCCAAACTCTTGGTTTGAGTGGTTACTACCTGGAGTAGTATTCCACGACGAGCTGTTCTTCCAGCTTGACCGGAATCTGTTCGCGGAGCGGGAGCTTCACGAGCGTGCCTTCCATCTTGCCGGCATCGACAGTCACGTATTCAGGGACAGCCGGAGCGTTAGCAATGGCTTCCTTGATCTGAACGTGTTCCTTAGAGCCTTCGCGAACTGCAATCACGTCACCGGCCTTGATCTGGCGAGACGGAGAGTAGCTGCGGACACCGTTCACGGTGAAGTGACCATGAGCGACATACTGGCGAGCTGCAAAAATCGTGCGAGCAAAACCCATGCGGTAGACAAGGGCGTCAAGACGGGTTTCGAGCAAAATCATCAGGTTGTCACCAGCAGAACCGGCGCGACGGTTGGCTTCGTCATAAGCCTTGGCCAACTGAGCTTCGGAAATGTTGTAGGTGAAACGCAGACGCTGCTTTTCGACGAGCTGCTGCTTGTACACGGAAGAAGACTTCTTGCGGGTCTGGCCATGCTGGCCGGGTGCAAAGTTACGGCGATCGAGAGCCTTCTGAGTCTTCTGAGAGACGGCGAGTCCGAGAGAACGGGCTACCTTACCTTTTGGTCCACGGAAAGAGGACATTTTTACCTCGTTAAAGGAAGCTCTTTGGTTAACATGCATGTTGGCAGAGCTTGGCGCGACATGCACTCATTGGAGTCCCATATATAGCAAAATTTCATTTTTACGTCATTGCGAGCGAAGCGAAGCAATCCATTTTCGCTAGTTTTTCCGGAAAAACACCCCGAACCACCCCTAGAGGACAGAAAATTCGGAATTATGAATTCAGAATTCGGAATTATTTAAATTTCAAACTCTGAACTCAGAATTCGGAATTATTTAAATATCTAACTCTGAACTCTGAATTCTGAATTATTTAAATATCTAACTCTGAACTCCGAATTCTGAAATCCGAACTATTTATATATTAGTGCCATGATTTGGAACGAATCGAATCTCAACGAACCGCAATTAATTGACATCCCTATTGCCCACGACCAGCGGGGTAACCTGAGTGTGGTGGAGGGGGGCGAACTGGTGCCCTTCGATATCAAGCGAGTGTATTACCTGTACGACGTTCCCGGTGGAACGACCCGTGGTGGCCATGCTCACAGGAATCTCCGTCAGCTGATCATTGCCGCAAGCGGCAGTTTCGATGTCATTTTGGACGATGGCAAAAAGCGCACCAAGTACTCGCTGAACCGTTCCTACCACGGACTCTATATTCCCACCATGCATTGGCGCGAAATCGAAAATTTCTCATCGGGTGCAGTGTGTATGGTGCTTGCGTCCGAACATTACGATGCATCGGACTACATCTACGAGTACGACGAGTTTAAGAAGATAGTGAATGAAATGTAGAGTGTAATGTGTAGTGTGAAATGAAGAGGATAATCACTCATTTCACATCTCACATCTATTTTTCGAATCTAGCATTCAAGCAGGGGAGCGCTCCGAAGTTTTCCTTGAACCGGTAAAGGTTCTCGTTCAAGTATTTGCCGCCGTCTTCGGTCGAAATTCCCCAGGAGAATTTTTCAAACTGGTTCCGTGCGGCTTCGCGCATGACGTTTACATACAATGCTGTGGTGGCATTGGTTTCACGCTGGGTGTCGTCGGGTGCGAGGTACTGGAAGTGGTAAGTTTTTGCCTGCCTGAAAACGAAAATCATCATGCCCGAAAGGTAGACGCCGTCTTTCCATATACCGCGGAAAAGGATTTCTTCGGGGAATCTTTTCTTGAGATCTTTGAGTTCAGACAAAGTATGAACAGGCTTGGTGTTGTGGCGCGCCTTCGATAGAACCAGAAGTTCGTAGAATTTTTCCATTTCGCTGTCGGGAATTTCGCCATAGGTCAGGTTCAGCTTCTCGGCTTGCCTAAAGTTGTGGCGGCATTCGCGCCTGCAGTTTTCGAGCGGGTCGATGTCCTTGATCAACGGCGTGTAGCAGCTGAGTTCGGTATGCCGCGTATAGCCTTTGTTTTCTAGCGCGTATTCCAGCAGTTCGGTGGGGGCAGTCGCAAAAATAGGGGCGGTGGGCTTGAGGCGGATTCCCTTGAAATTTTTTTCGATATGGTCGTTCATGACCTGGATGATTTCAAGAATCTTGTTTCCGGAATAAAAATCCCTGGAAATAACGGGGCCGCCAAAAGTAGAACCCTGGTGCGAAATAAAATTGCCTTCGACATTGCAACCGGGAACGACAGCGACAATGATTCCGCTCTTCTCAATCAGGAACGAGGCGTCTTGGAACCTGCCTTCCGGATGGTAACTCAGGAATTTGCGAGTCTGCAAAAAAGTCCCGTTCATGGATTCTTTCATGACGAAGAGGTCCCAGCGGGATTCTTTTTCGGGGCTGTAGGGCAAAATTTCGTACATATTTCCTAAAATAGTAAATTCCTAACTACTAATCATTGTCTACTGTCTACTTTCTACTTCCTACTAATTTGCTATTTTCATCAAACAATGATGAATGTCCCGTTTTATTCGCTGGATTATGTGAATCGCACCCTGGGCGATGCCCTGCGCGAATCTTTTTCTGACGTCCTTGATTCTAAATGGTTTATTCGCGGCTCGCGTTGTGCTGCGTTCGAAGAGGCTTTTGCCTCCTATTGCGGTAAAAAGGCTTGTGTTGGAGTCGGCAATGGGTTTGATGCACTGACCTTGATGCTGAAGGCTTCTATTCAACTGGGTCGCTTGCAACAGGGCGATGAGGTGATTGTTCCGGCGAATACTTTTGTGGCGACCGTTCTTGCGGTGCGCGCTGCCGGTCTTGTCCCGGTTCTTGTGGAGCCGAATCCAGAAACATGCGTTCTCGATGTCACCCGTTTGGCGGAATCCTGCTCTGAAAAGACCCGAGCCATTTTGGTGGTGCACTTGTATGGCCGTTTGGCGGACATGCCTGCCGTTTGTGAATTTGCGAAGGCTCATGGATTGCTTGTGTTTGAAGATGCAGCTCAGTCGCATGGAGCTACTTTAGACGATAGAAACGTCATTGCGAGCGAAGCGAAGCAATCTAATGCAGCGGCCTACAGTTTTTACCCTACCAAAAACCTCGGCGCCATGGGCGACGGGGGTGCGGTCGTTACCGATGACTTGGAACTTGCCCAAGTGGTAAAGTCTCTCGGAAATTACGGCTCTGTTGAAAAGTACGTGAACAAGTATGTGGGCGTGAATTCCCGATTGGACGAAGTCCAGGCCGCCATACTGCTGGCAAAGCTCCCGTATTTGGATTCTTGGAATGCTCGTCGTCAAGAAATTGCGGCCCGCTACTGTGCCGAAATCAAGAACCCCCTGGTGCGTGTAACGCCTGTTCCTGCGAATCCGAAATCCCATGTGTGGCATGTGTTTCCGGTATTCTCTGAACGTCGCGACGAATTGCAGAATTTCTTGAAAGACCGCGGGATTGAAACTCTGATCCATTACCCGATTCCGCCGCACAAACAAGAGGCTTTTGCCGGAGCGGTTACGCGAGGTGAACTCCGTCATGGTGCGTTACCCATTGCCGAGGAACTGGCTCGCATGGAACTCAGCATCCCGATGGGGCCGGCCATGACTGACGAACAAGTCACCTACGTCATCGAATCCATTAACGCTTTTGCTTGATTTACGATGTCCTCAGATTTGAATTTTACAAAACTTTTTGCCGGCTCCGGAGCAGTCACGTTGTTCAACGCGCTTCGAGCGTTTGCTATTAACAAGTTGCTTGCTGTATTCCTGCCGCCGGCGGCGTTCGCCTGCGTGGGGCAGTTCCTGAATTTCATGAGCATCGGTTCGGCAACGTCTTCGCTTGCTCTACAGAACGGTTGGACTGCACTGACGGCGCAGAACAAGAATAACCAGGACAAATTGCTTGGCATTTGGCGTGGCGGTCTTCGTCTGACGACTTTTGCAAGCCTTTTCACGTTTGTCATTGCGCTCCTGTTCTGTTTTATGGCTCCGCTAGAAATGTTGTTGCCGGGGGTTCCTACGCGTCTTGCCCAGGCGGCAATCCTCTTTGCGTTGCCGGGAATCTTGGCGACAAACATCATCACAATTACTGCTGCCGTTATGAACGGCCTTGGCGAAAACCACAAGTGGGCGCTCATCAATATCGTGACTTCGGTGTGGCAAGTGCTTTGGGTGGCTTTCTTCCTTTATACGGGGCGACTCTCGGTGCTTTCGATTATCGCGACCCAGTCGATTGTGGCGGCCATTTTTGCAGGTAGAATCTCTAGCCGCGCCGGTTTTAGCGTCAATCGAATTTGGAAAACCGCTCTTGATACGCGCGGTCCGTGGCTTTCGTATGCGCTCATGGGGCTTGTGCCAATGGTTCTTTCGCCAGTGGTGCTTACGGTAATGCGAATGACTGTTGCATCAAATTTCGGAAACGATGCCGCCGGCATCTGGCAGAGCGTCTGGAAGGTTTCCGACTTTTTGTTCATGGCCATGTCTGCCATTTTGACGGTCATTATCTTGCCGCGGGTTTCTGCAAGCATGAACCGCGGTGAATTTTTCAAGATGTTTAATCCGCTCTTGCTTCGCATTATGGGAATCTCGCTTGCAATGATTGCGGTTCTGTATTTTGGCCGCAGCATCCTGGTACAGGTGCTGTTTTCGCAGGCGTACATGGGGGCGGTTGATTACTTGCCCTTGCAGCTGGTGGGAGATTTCTTTAGAGCCGGCGGCTTCGCGCTTGCGCTGGTGCTGATTGCCCGTCGCGAAACGGTGGCGTTTCTGTCTGTAGAAGTGGGCTCTGAATTTTTGCTTGCCGCAGGCACTTTTGTGGGAATCAAGTTCCTGGATTTCAACGGCCCTATGGCGGCATATGCCTTTGAAAACTTCGTCTATTTTGTGGTGCTCTACATTTTGGTGAGGAGGCTTAAATGGAATACTCCGTAACGAACATGTTTGCACAGAAAATGACCGAAAATGTCTATGTGAAAGCTTTTGCCCAAGGTGAAGAGATGGAGCAACGGGAACTTCCGCCGGTCGTATCGGTGCTCCTAGCTAGCTATAATCATGAAAAGTACGTGGAAGCTGCGGTGCGTTCGGTTTTGTCGCAGAAGGGCGTCGCCTTTGAATTGATTGTCCTTGACGATGGTAGTAAAGATAAGTCTCCCGATATTCTGGAAAAGCTTGCCGAAGAATTCAAGTTCCGCTACATTCATCGCGAAAACAAGGGCGTCGTCGCAACATTGAACGAAATGTTGGAACTTGCGCGGGGAAAGTATTTCTGCACCTTTTCTTCCGATGACATCATGCCTCCGGACCGTTTGAGAAAACAGTTGGATTTTTTGCTCGCTCATCCGAATGCGGTGGCCTGCTTTGGACAGGTAAAGCCCATGAGCGAAGGCGGTGTCGTTGCAGAACAAGTGGATTCCGCTTACTTGAAAGCGGTTCCTGAAATCCATTTTGAAGAATTCCTGTTGGGTCTAAAACCGCTCCATGGTTGCGCCGAGATGCTTTCCGTCGAGGCGGTTCGTCGTATGGGCGGTTACGATTCTAGGTTCTTCTTTGAAGACTATCCGCTGTTCCTGAAGTTACTGTATGAGTACGGTCCGCAGCCCGTGACTCCCGATGTCGTGTGCTGCCATTACCGCACTCATGGAAACAACTTGCATGCCAATCACAATCGCATGTATGCTGAGTTCCTGCGCATTATTGAACTGTACAAGGACCATAAGCTTTACCCGCAGGCGGTTCGGAACTGGAAGGCGAACTGGTTCTCGATGTTGGCTTATGCGCAAAAAGGCGAAGCGCTCAGACGCTTGCCGCAATTGGCTTCGTTCAGTCCGGCATTCCTCAAACGCCTGCCCAAATTGTTTATTCCGAAGTTCCTGTTAAAACGGTAGGGCTAAAATGATTTCAGTCTGCATGGCGACATATAATGGCGGCAAGTTTATCCGCGAACAGCTGGAAAGCATTCTTTCGCAGTTGTCGTCTGATGCAGAAATTGTCATTGCTGACGACGGCTCGGCTGACGATACCCTCGCCGTAGTGAAATCTATCGGGGATGCCCGACTCCGCCTTTTGCCAGCCGAAAAGCATTTAGGCGTTATCTACAACTTTGAACGAGCCCTGCAGGCATCCAAGGGTGAAATCATTTTTCTTGCAGACCAAGACGATGTCTGGCTTCCGGGAAAAGTGGAAAAGGTTCTTGCAGCGCTGAATGAAGCCGACCTCGTGATTCATGATGCATGGATGCTTCGCCCTTCCGGCATATCGGATTCTTCTTGGACTCGCGCTGGCAAGTTGAGCGGTATTCGCGCCTACAAGAGTGGGGTAATCGCAAACTGGTGGAAGAATACCTTTACGGGGTGCTGCATGGCATTCCGTCGCCGTATTTTGGATAAAGCGCTTCCGTTCCCTAAAAATCTTCCGATGCATGACCAATGGCTCGGCCTTGTGGCAGAAAAAAACTTTAAGGTGAAGTCTATCGACGAACCGCTAGTGGAATACCGCCAGCATCATGCCAATGCGACGCATATCGGGAATTCTCCCGCAGGCGTTTTTCAGAAAATCAAATGGCGGCTTGATTTGTTGAAGGCGATTATTTAATCGCTTGAACGACTTCGCCCCAACCCATTTGCACAATGGCGCCTGCGCGAACCAGGTTGCCTTGCGCTTCTTCGTATTCTTTTAGGATTCGGCTCCATTCAGACACGTCGCGGCGGAACTTGACATCTTTATGAATGCGTTTCATGAGCATGTCCTGTTTCCATTGGGCCGCGGCAGAAAGTTTTTGGCAAGAAATATCGAGTGCGTCCAGGTAGGCGGGGACAGCGTTCAGGAAAGTCTTTTCGAAAGGCTTTGCCTTGGACTTTGCCTGTAGGACCAAGTTTTTTTGGTTGATGGCGTTCTTGCGGATTTCGCTCATGAGTCGAACAATGCGTTCAAAATCCACTTGCGGCCAGAACAGGCTGAACGGCCACATTTTTTTCCAGTGGAATTTGAACATGGATTCGTGGGCTGTGTTTTTAGCCCTGATAAGCTCCTTGAGGTTTTCGAAAATGACCTGGGAGGGGAGCATTTCTTTGTTTTCTTGTTCGCTCATGGCCTGCAATATACTAAAAAAGGGGGTGTTTTCTGTAAAAAAGCCTTAAATTTCGGAAAGTTTGCTTGTTTTTTTTTATTTTGGAAGTAAATTCTATATGCAAAAAACTTGCAAAAGGATACTTATGGACAAAAAGAAATTCAAAATTTTGATGATTGTCGATATTGTGCTCATTATCGGCTTGTTTGCCTTGATGATGGTTCTGAAGGGCCAGTACAACGACCAGGCCCAGAAGACGGTGAAAGAACAGGTGGATGCCTACCTCGAACTTTCCAACGGTGCCGTTCAGGAACAGTGGAAGGCCGTGGACCAGTACGGTATGGCATGGCGCTTGGTTTATGCAACTCTGACCACTGCAAAGACCGAAGCTGCTTTTGATGCCGCAGTCAAGGCTATCGAAGGCGACAAGGATGCCCGTTTCAAGCAGCTTTCTTACATGTACGAAGCTGCCGGCATTCCTCCCCAGGCCCAGAATTCCATTTACGAAAAGGCCGGCCTTGCCGACAAGTTCCTCTTGAAGAACGAAGGCGGCGTCAAGGAAGTGGCTTGCGGTAAGAACTGCGTCATTTCGTTCACGTTTGCAAAGGGCAAGCTGAAGTCCAGCGACTACAGTGCTCTTGCCAACTACAACATGGCCGATCAATTTAAGCTCGAAGCCCCTGCGGCCTACCATTTTGAATAAGGAGTTGTGAAAATGAACGTAAAGAATATTTCGATTGCACTCACCGTTCTGGTTATCGCTCTCCTTGCGACACTTTTGATGCAGAAGGGTAGCTACGTGTCCCAGGCTACGGAACACTACACCAAGACCACCACCAATTCCTACAAGGGTGCCTCCAAGATCATCGAATACGTGAACAACTCTATCGATGTGAACAAGGGCGTGTGGTCCCTGGCTTGCGAAACCGTGCAGTCTGTAAAGACTTCTCAGGACCAGGCTCGTCTGGAATCCAAGTATTTCCCGTCTACCAAGGGCTCCATGAGCATTGCGAACATGACTCGCCGCTTTGAAGCCACGGGTGCCTACTACATCATCTCCAAGTTCTCGAAAGTCGAAGTCGATAAGAAAACCGAAGTCAAATCTCTGGCTGGCCTCGTCTCTGTGAACGTGAACGCTCTCGTCGGTAATCCGGGCGAAGAAATTGAGGAAGCTGAGGAAGGCGAAGAAGGCGCTGAAGAAGCTGTCGAAGAAGCTCCGGCACCGAAGAAGGCTGCAAAGCCCGCCAAGCCTGCCAAGGGCAAAAAAGGCAAGAAGGGCAAAAAGCGCTAATCGCTTGACTCTCAACGAGTTAGAAAATCGTAAGAAACGACCCGCTCTGCGGGCCGTTTCTTGTTGTGATTATTTCTGCCTACTTCCTACTTCCTACTGTCTACTAATTTCTAAATTTCCCCTCGTAAAAAATCAAACCGAGGTTTATAATGCTCATTCTTCGTGGTACGCCGGCTCTGTCGGATTTCCGTCTCCAGAAACTTTCTTCCGATTTCAAGAGCGCAGGCCTTTCTGTCGCTTCCGTCTATGCCGAATTCCTGCATGTGGTGGACCTGTCCGCCGACCTGACCGATGCAGAAACTGAAACGCTCAAGAAGGTGCTTCACTACGGTCCGGCCCGCGAACCCAAGGCTCTCGAAGGCGAACTCTTTGTGGTGTGCCCGCGTCCGGGTACCATCAGCCCGTGGAGCTCCAAGGCGACCGATATCGCTCACATCTGCGGCCTCCCGGCCATCAAGCGCATCGAACGCGCTATTGCCTACTATGTAAAGTTTGAAGGTGCTGCACCGGCTGGCGCCCGTGAGAAAATCTCCGCCAAGATTCACGACCGCATGACCCAGGCCGTGTTTGCCGACACCGCCTCCTTGGAAGTCCTCTTCAGCAAGGAAGAACCGCGTCCGCTGAACGTGATTCCGGTGCTTACCGCAGGCCGCGACGCCCTCGTGAAGGCCGACAAGGAAATGGGCCTCGCTCTGAGCTCCGACGAAATCGATTACCTGGTGAAGAACTTCACCGAACTCAAGCGTAATCCGACCGACGTGGAACTCTACATGTTCGCGCAGGCCAACTCGGAGCACTGCCGCCACAAGGTGTTCGGTGCCGAATGGACCATCGACGGCGTCAAACAGGATAAGTCCTTGTTCCAGATGATCAAGAACACCTACCAGCTCCACAACTCCAACATCTTTAGCGCTTACAAGGACAACGCCGCCGTGATGAAGGGCGCTGTCGCTGGCCGCTACTACGCCGACCCGCGCAACAACAAGTACGACTTCCACAATGAAGAAGTCGATATCCTCATGAAGGTCGAAACCCACAACCACCCGACGGCCATTTCTCCGTTCCCGGGTGCCGCTACTGGTAGTGGTGGCGAAATCCGCGACGAAGGTGCCACGGGTAAGGGCAGTAAGCCGAAGGCCGGTCTCACGGGCTTTAGCGTTTCGAACTTGAAACTGCCGGGTGCAGTCCAACCTTGGGAAAAGGACTTTGGTAGCCCGTCCCGTATTGCTTCTGCCCTCGACATTATGATTGAAGGCCCGCTCGGTGGCGCTGCATTCAACAACGAATACGGCCGTCCGAACATTCTCGGTTACTTCCGTACTTTCGAACAGGAAGTTGATGCCCAGAACGGCAAGGAAGTCCGCGGTTACCACAAGCCGATTATGTTGGCAGGCGGTCTCGGTAACATCAAGCATGAACATATTGAAAAGGGCCACATCGATCCGGGTGACCACCTGATTGTGCTCGGTGGTCCGGCAATGCTTATTGGCCTCGGTGGTGGTGCAGCTAGCTCTGTGGCTAACGGTGCCGGTAACGAATCTTTGGATTTTGCCTCTGTGCAGCGTGAAAACCCCGAAATGGAACGCCGCTGCCAGGAAGTCATCGACCGCTGTTGGGCGATGGACGAAGAAAACCCGATTACCTTTATTCACGACGTGGGAGCAGGTGGACTTTCCAACGCCTTCCCGGAACTGGTGAACGATGGCGGTCTCGGTGGTAAGTTTGAACTGCGCAACGTGCCGAACGACGAACCGGGCATGAGCCCCTTCGAAATCTGGAGTAACGAATCCCAGGAACGTTACGTTATCGCAATCGCAGGCGACAAGCTCGACGTGTTCGACGCAATTTGTAAGCGCGAACGCTGCCCGTATGCAGTGGTGGGCGAGGCTATCCCTGAAAAGCACCTGACCTTGACCGACAAGTACTTCGGCACGACTCCGATTGACATGCCGCTCGGCGTGCTCCTCGGCAAGCCGCCCCGCATGATCCGTAACGAAAAGAGCCAGAAGCGCCCGCTCAATTCCACGGTGGTTCCGGCCGATGCAACTATCAAGGACGTGGCTCACCGCGTGCTTGCAAACCCGACTGTCGCCGACAAGACGTTCCTTATCTCCATCGGTGACCGTAGCGTGACGGGTATGATTTGCCGCGACCAGATGGTTGGCCCGTGGCAGGTGCCGGTCGCCGACTGCGCCGTGACAAGCGCAACGCTCGACACTTACGAAGGTGAAGTGATGAGCATGGGTGAACGCGCCCCGGTTGCCTTGATTTCTCCGGCTGCCGCTGCCCGCATGACGGTGGCGGAATCCCTTACGAACATGGCTGCCGCTTGCGTGCCCGACATGGGCCGCGTGAACTTGTCCGCAAACTGGATGGCCACGCCGAACTACGAAGGCGACGGCGCCGACTTGTACGAAGCCGTAAAGTCCATCGGTATGGAACTCTGCCCGGAACTTGGCATTACGATTCCGGTGGGTAAGGACTCCATGAGCATGAGCACCGTGTGGTCAGATGCTCAGGGTAGCCACCGCGTGACCGCTCCGATTTCGCTCGTGATTAGTGCCTTTGCTCCGTGCGCCGATGTGCGCAAGACGCTTACCCCGCAGCTCTTGCAAGATAAGGATTCTACGCTTGTTCTCGTGGACCTCGCTCGTGGCAAGAACCGCATGGGCGCTTCCATTGCCGCTCAAGTTTACTGCAACCTCGGCGATAAGGCTCCGGATGTCGATAGCGCTAAGGAACTCCGCGCTTTCTTCGAGACCATCCAGAAGCTCAATGCTGCTGGCAAGATTATGGCCTACCACGACAAGAGCGATGGCGGTCTCTACACGACGCTCGCCGAAATGGCATTCGCTGGCCACGTGGGCGTGACGGTGAAGGCCGACGCCCTCAAGGGCAACCTCATCGACGCCCTCTTCAACGAAGAACTCGGTGCCGTGCTCCAGGTGAAGAATGCTGACCTCGCGGCTGTGCGCGACGCATTTGCCGCCGCCGGTCTCGGCGATACGGTTTCCGAAATCGCGACACTCAACGATACATACAACTTGGTCATCGGCGACTACGCCGAAGGCCTCTCTGACCTGCGTGCCATCTGGAGCGACACGACCCGCCGCATCGCGGCCCTCCGCGATAACCCGGATTGTGCCGAAAGCGAATACAAGCTCAAGTTGGAACAGGACAATCCGGGTATCACGCCGAAGGTTACCTTCGACGTGGCGGCGTCCGCCAAGATTATCAAGGATTACGCAAGCCGCCCGAAGATGGCAATCCTCCGTGAACAGGGCGTCAATGGCGAACTCGAAATGGCTGCCGCCTTCCAGAAGGCAGGCTTTGAATCTATCGACGTTCACATGACCGACATTCTCGAAGGTCGCGTAAGCCTCAAGGACTTCAACGGTCTCGTGGCTTGCGGTGGCTTCAGCTACGGTGACGTTCTCGGTGCTGGCGAAGGCTGGGCCAAGAGCATCCTCTTCAACCCGAAGGCCCGTAGCGAATTCGAGGCTTACTTCAACCGCAAGGACACCTTCACGCTGGGCGTCTGCAACGGCTGCCAGATGGTCTCTAACCTCAAGGACCTGATTCCGGGTGCCAAGCACTGGCCGCGCTTTGTGCAGAACCTCTCCGAACGCTTCGAGGCCCGCTTCTGCACGCTCAAGGTCGAAGACACTCCGGCCGTGCTCCTTAAGGGCATGGCAGGCTCCGTACTCCCGATTGCGGTCGCACACGGCGAAGGCCGTGCGGAATTCGCTAGCCGCGAAGCCGCCGAAGCCTGCCTGAAGACCGGTCTCGTGGCGCTCCGTTACGTGGACGGCAAGCACGAATATACCGAACGCTATCCGCTGAACCCCAACGGCTCTCCGTTCGGTATCAACGGCCTCTGCTCTGAAGATGGCCGCGCCCTCGTGATGATGCCGCACCCCGAACGCGTGTTCCGTACCTGCCAGTACTCCTGGCATCCGGCAGAATGGGGCGAAGACGGCCCGTGGATGCAGTTGTTCCGCAACGGCCGAATTTTTGTAGCCGAAAAGGGCTAATGCTTAAGAATGATGTTTGCTTGGCCCTTTTCTCTCGCCTCCGCCCTCAACTTTCGCTTGAGGGCTCTGGCTCACGGTTCGTGGGCTAAATTTTTTGTAAGTTAGTATGAAAAATCTTTAGAGGATATATGAAGGCAAAACTTCTGACTCTCGTTTCATTAGCCTCGCTGTTTATATTGAACGGCTGTAACGGTATCGGCGACAAGGATACGCTCCTGGCTCGCATCGATGGTGAAAAGGTCTATCAAGAAGATTATGCACTGCTTCTGAAAAATGCAGGTGGGCTCAAGGCTGTCAAGAATCAGTACCTTTACGACAATCTGTATTCAAAGGCGGCTCTCTCGGCTAAGGCTGTTGAAGAATATCCCGAACTGGAAGAGCAATGGAAGGCTTACTACGCCGACCTCGACGCACGCGTGCTCACGATGGTCTACCAGCGCTACTACGTCTCAGAAAACATGACTTATAGCGATGCAGAACTCCGTCAGTTCTATGATGCCAACCGTAGCATGTTCCCCGAAGATTCTACCGGTGATTTCTTGTCGGTGCGTCCTCTGGTTGCAAGCTACTATTACGCTTCCAAGAACGCCGATGCTTTCGCAGCCTATATCAAGGATTCTCTCAAGCTTGAAAATCCGACAGCCGAAGATTCCTTGAAGGCGAAAAAGTCTTTTGCTGATGCTCGCCGTATCGCTCTGCAACAGGAATTGTCTACGGATGTTCTCGCAAAGCACAATATCGAAATCAAGGAACTTCCTCCTGTCGATCCGAAGGTGTATTACAACAAACATCAGGATAAGTTCATGACGGTTCCCGGCTACGAACTTTACCATGTGCAGGCGGATTCCGCAAAACTTGCTGGCCTGTTTACAGAAAAGCCGACTCTCGAACAGTTCAAGTCGGTGGCTGTAGCAAATAGCAAGAATGCAAAAACGGCCAAGGATAGCGGTTACGTAGGACATGTCAAGGTCGATTACGTGTTGCCTTATGGTATTGGTGTCGTGCCTCAGTTGATGCCGACGCTCAAGGACAAGGAACCGGGCTTTGTAACGCCGGTGCTCAAGGCAAGCGATAATACGTTCCATGTCTTCTACTTGGCCGGTATCGACGCTTCTCGGTTAAAGCCCTTTGACCGCGTCGATGTGGGTATTGCCAATGCAATCAAGGAGGGGTTCTACTTTGACGTAGACACTTCTGTCGTGCTGATTACCAAGGCTGGGGAGCCCGTGTTCACGGAAGCGGACATGATCCGCTTTAATGAAAAGTTTGTCAAACGTGCAATGAACCGCAACCTTCATGACCGCATTGTGTCGATGCTTGCCGAAGCGTTTGCCTTTGCGGATGCTGCAAAAGAAGCTCACTTGAACCATAGCTGGGAATACAGGGCCATGGTCCGCCAGTCTCGCTGGGATTACTTGAGTGAACATTACATCCAGAAAAAATTCGGTTGCGAAAATATTCCCGAAGACACGCTTAAAGCCTTGTATGACCGCACGGGTTCCCCGATTCATGTGGGTTACGATTACGAACAAGCTAAGGACGACCTTCGCAAGGTTGCGGCCTTCCCGGTAAATATGTACAAGCATGAATATTACATGGGATACCGCATGCTCTATGTTGGCAAGACTTTCGAAGAAAGTATTCCTGTGGTTTATGCTCGCCGTTCTGACGAAGTCGAAAGACTCATGTCCGAAAGATTTGCTGCTGAAGCCTATTCCAAGGCGACGGTTCACCTTTATGACACGGGCGTTGCCGAGTATAAGCCGACCATGATTGCTAGCGTTCTTCTGGCTCGTGCCGATTCTCTCTATCAGGCAGGCAAGAAGTCTGATGCCTACTACGAATACCGTAAGGTCATGTTCGCTTATGCCGATAATGACAGCCTGTTCGAGCATGTCGCTTATGAAATGGCCCAGATCGAAAGCGAAAATGAAGAATTCCAGGATGCTGAAGGCGACTATTATGCCTTCTACAAGATGTGGCCGAATAGCCCTAATGCAGAAAAGGCCATGTTCAGTCGAGGCTTTATTCTCAATGAAAACCTGGGTCAGAATGAACAGGCTCTCGAAGTACTCGAAGAGTTCCTCCAGAAGTATCCGAATAGCGAACTCAAGGAATCTGCCCAGTGGCTCGTCGACAACATCAAGAGTAACGGCAAACTCGCCGAAGATCTGATGAAGAAAATTGAGGCCGAAGAGTAAATTCAGAATTCAGAATTCGGAATTCGGAGTGAATTACTTCGGCTACGTCCGCAATGACGTTTATAATTCTGAAATCTGAATTCCGAAATCCGAATTATATCTATATTTCCCACATCTTAAAACAAAAGGTACCTACTATGGAAATGACATTTGCAATGATCAAGCCCAATGCGGTCAAGTCTGGCCTCATCGGGCGCATTATCGACCGTTACATCGCTGCAGGCCTCTCCGTCTGCGCCGTGAAGATGCACCAGATGACCTCTGCCGATGCTCGCGGTTTCTACGCCGAACACGTGGAAAAGCCGTTCTTCCCGGAACTCGAAGCCTACATGACCAAGGGCCCGTCCGTGATGCTCGCCCTCGGCGGCGAAAATGCCATTGCCAAGGTTCGCGCTATCAACGGTGCAACCAATCCGGCTAAGGCGGAACCCGGTACCCTCCGCTACGATTTTGCCCCTTCCATGACCGAAAACGTCGTGCACAGCTCCGACAGCCCCGAATCCGCCAAGCGCGAACTGGACTTCTGGTTCAAGGAAGACGAACGCTACGCTTACGAAATGCCGAGCCTCAAGGCCTGCTGCGTCCTCTAAGTTTCAAAAATAACCCCCCTCAAGGAGACACAACTCAATGCAATGGATCGTCAAGTATCTTACCTCTTCCATCGGTAAGAAGCAGATCATGGGATGCACAGGCGCGTTCCTCGCCCTGTTCATCTTCGGCCACATGTGTGGTAACTTCCAGCTTCTGAATTTCGATCAGGCTGCGGCACAGGCATCTTACAATGCCTACACCGAATTCCTGACCGGATTCAACCCGCTCCACTTCCCGATCAAGATGATTTATCTTGTTGAACTGGTGCTGGTGGCTGCTTTCGCTCTCCACATCTTCCTTGCTATCAAGCTGAAGATCGAGAACAAGAAGGCTCGCGGTGGCATCGACTACGAAGTCAACGCTCGCAAGGGCAAGAAGACTTTCGCGACCTTCACCATGATCTGGTCCGGTCTCTTCATTCTCGGCTTCCTCGTGCAGCACCTCATGATGCTCAAGTTCGGCGAACACTACCTCTATGTGAATGCCGAAGGTGAAATCGTCCGCGACATGTGGCTCACCACCATCCAGATGTTTGCTAACCCGGCTTGGGCTGCATTCTACGTGGTCAGCATGTTCGTGATCGGTATGCACCTCTTCCACGCTATTTCTTCTGCCTTCCAGACCATGGGCATTGCTCACCAGAAGTGGACCCCGATTATCGACATCGCCGGTATCGCTTACAGCATTATCGTTGCCCTCGGTTTCGGTATCACCGCCGTTGCAGCCTTCTACCTCGCTAACCAGCCGGGTACCCAGGCCCTCATCGAAAAGTCCCGCAGCCTCCAGCCGCAGTACGAACAGATGAAGAAGGACAAGGAAGCCGCCAAGACTTCTTTCGTGATTCCTTCTGTTGGCACCGTCGAAGTTTCTTTTAACGCTTAATTTTAAGGAGCCCACTAATGATTCTTGATTCTAAAATCCCCGGTGGTTCCATCGAAGAAAAGTGGACCAAGCACAAGTTCGAACTCAAACTCGTGAACCCCGCCAACAAGCGTAAGTTCACGGTAATCGTGGTTGGTACTGGCCTTGCCGGTGCATCCGCTGCCGCATCCCTTGCCGAACTTGGTTACAATGTCAAGTCTTTCTGCATCCAGGATAGCCCCCGTCGCGCACACTCCATTGCTGCCCAGGGTGGTATCAACGCTGCCAAGAACTACAAGAACGACGGCGACTCCGTTTACCGTCTGTTCTACGATACCGTGAAGGGCGGTGACTTCCGCGCTCGCGAAGCCAACGTGCACCGCTTGGCCGAAAACTCGAACCTCATCATCGACCAGTGCGTCGCCCAGGGTGTTCCGTTCGGTCGTGAATACGGTGGCCTCCTCGACAACCGTTCCTTCGGTGGTACGCAGGTTTCCCGTACGTTCTACGCCCGCGGTCAGACGGGTCAGCAGCTCTTGCTCGGTGCCTATCAGGCTCTCATGCGCCAGGTTGCCGCCGGTAAGGTGAAGATGTTCCCGCGTCGCGAAATGATGGACCTCGTCGTGATCGACGGCAAGGCTCGCGGTATCATCGTCCGTAACCTCATCACTGGCGAACTCGAAAGCCACGTGGGTGACGCTGTCTGCCTTTGCACCGGCGGTTACGGTAACGTCTACTATCTTTCTACAAACGCCCAGGGTTCTAACGTGACGGCCGCTTTCCGTGCCTACAAGCGTGGCGCCCTGTTCGCTAACCCCTGCTACACGCAGATTCACCCGACTTGCATTCCTCGCCACGGCGACCTGCAGTCCAAGCTCACCTTGATGAGCGAATCTCTCCGTAACGACGGCCGTATCTGGGTCCCGCGCAAGGCGGGTGACACCCGTTCTCCGGACCAGATCCCCGAAGAAGACCGTTACTACTACCTCGAAGAAAAGTACCCGAGCTTCGGTAACCTCGTGCCGCGTGACGTGGCATCCCGTAACGCCAAGCAGGTTTGCGACGCAGGTCTCGGCGTGGGTTCCACCAAGCAGGCCGTTTATCTCGACTTCGCCGACGCTATCCAGCGCATGGGCGTTGCAGGCGTGTCTGCCAAGTACGGCAACCTCTTCCAGATGTACGAAAAGATTACCGACGAAGACCCGTACAAGGTCCCGATGCGTATCTTCCCGGCCATCCACTACACCATGGGCGGCCTCTGGGTGGACTACGATCTGATGTCCACGATTCCGGGCTGCTTCGTTCTCGGTGAAGCCAACTTCTCCGACCACGGTGCAAACCGCCTCGGCGCTTCTGCTCTTATGCAGGGCCTCTCCGACGGTTACTTCGTCATTCCGTTCACCATCGGCGGCTACTTCGCGGGCACCAAGCTCGAGAAGGTTTCCGAATCCGATGCCGCGTTCGAAGACTGCAAGAAGCAGACCGAAGAACGCATCCACAAGCTCCTCTCCATCAAGGGTCACCGCACTGTTAACGATATCCATCGTGAACTCGGTAACATCATGTGGGAATACGTGGGCATGGCTCGTAACGAAGCCGGCCTCAAGACTGCCCTCGAGAAGATTCCGGCCCTCCGTGCCGAATTCTGGGAAAACGTCAACGTGCTCGGCTCCGAAGGTTCCTTCAACCAGAACCTCGAACGTGCCGGCCGCGTTGCAGACTTCCTCGAATTCGCCGAAGTCCTCACTCTCGACGCCCTGCACCGCAAGGAATCTTGCGGCGGCCACTTCCGCGAAGAAAGCCAGACTCCGGAAGGCGAAGCCAAGCGCGACGACGAGAACTTCTGCTACGTGGGTGCCTGGGAGTACAAGGGCGACGGTGTCGCACCGGAACTTTCCAAGGAACCTCTTACCTTTGATAACGTCCACCTCGCTACTAGGAGCTACAAATAATGAGCGGACTGAATTTGACTTTGAAGATTTGGCGTCAGAAGGATGCCAAGACCAAGGGACAGTTCGAAACTGTCAAGATCAACGATGTTTCTCCGGACATGTCCTTCCTGGAAATGCTCGACATCGTGAACGAAGAACAGATGAAGCAGGGCAAGGAAGGCTTCGCCTTCGACCACGACTGCCGCGAAGGTATCTGTGGCATGTGCTCTCTCGTCATCAACGGTATGCCGCACGGTCCTGACCATGCGACCACCACTTGCCAGCTTCACATGCGCAAGTTCAAGGATGGCGATACCATCGTGATCGAACCGTGGCGCGCCGCCGCATTCCCGGTTATCCGTGACTGCGCCGTGGACCGTACCGCATTCGACCGCATCATCCAGGCTGGCGGTTTCATTTCTGTGAACACCGGTGCCGCTCCTGAAGCTTCCACGATTCCGGTTCCCAAGGCCGATGCCGACCGCGCCTTCGACGCTGCCGCCTGTATCGGTTGCGGTGCCTGCGTGGCCGCTTGTAAGAACGCTTCTGCAATGCTCTTCGTTTCTGCGAAGGTCTCTCACCTCAGCTTCTTGCCGCAGGGTAAGGTCGAGGCGAAGAAGCGTGTGCTTGCCATGGTCGCTCAGATGGACAAGGAAGGCTTCGGCAACTGCACGAACCTTTACGAATGCCAGGCCGCCTGCCCGAAGGGTATCACCGTGGATTACATCGCCAAGATGAACCGCGAATACCTCGGCGCCACCGTGACCTACGCCGAAAAGGTTTATGGAAAGGACTAGCAAGCCGAGCGTCGCGAGCAAGCTCGCTTGCTCATGACCGAGGCGCCGCGAGTCTGCGCTTAAGCCCGCAGGGCGCAAGCGCAACGATTAATATCCGGCATTGTCATCCTGAGCGAAGAGGCGTAGCCTCGGAGTCGAAGGATCCAGACCAACATTATAAAAAGGACCGCAGCGATGCGGCCCTTTTTGCGTAGTATAACGATTCTGCTTATTGCTGTTGAGAACAATTCTCATACAGCTTTATAGGGAGTTCGCAAGTGTTCGCATAAGACAGCTTCGTTCTTTTTATTGTCCCATTTGCCGGAATCCCAAAGATCGTCCATGTCTTTTTCAACCCTCTTGGCAAAGACATCCATCAGGGCAACACGAATTTCTTCCAAAGACTCAGAATCCTTGGCGAAAGAGAACATCTTTAGAAGATGTAGCTGTGTCGGGTTCAGAACTTCCATATAAACCTCCCCCATAATATACATTATTCAAAATTGATATGCCAACCCAATTCGCCTTGAAACTCCTGTTTTGGTGAAAAAAATAAAAAGCGAATCATTCAGGCGTTAAATAAAAGGGCTGCTTGATTATCCGTATTCATTGAAATGCGGCCCTTTTTCTATATTTCTCTTGTAAATCAAAAAGAGGACTTCAAGATGAAAAAGATTCTTGCGATGTTTGCGGCGTTTGCGTGTGCCGCGGTTCTTTCTGCCTGTAACGACCAGAAGGCGGAATCCAAGACTCAGGCCGATGAATCCCTGAACAAGGTGAAGGCGGCGGGCGAGTTTGTGCTCGGTCTCGACGATTCCTTCCCGCCGATGGGTTTCCGCGACAAGGACAACAACATCGTGGGTTTCGATATCGACCTCGCCACCGAAGTTTGTGCGCGCCTGGGCGTGAAACTCAAGACGCAGCCGATTTCCTGGGATGCGAAGGAACAGGAACTGAACACCGGCAAGATTGACTGCATCTGGAACGGCATGAGCGTGGACAGCGCCCGCGCAAAGGCCATGAACCTGAGCGACCCGTATCTCAAGAACCGCATGATTTTCACGGTGAAGGACAAGGCACTTGCAAATCTCGCGGCCCTCGCCGGCAAGAAGATTGCCGTGCAGAACGGCTCTACCGCCCAGAAGCTGCTGGATGCCTCCGAAGCGGGCAAGGCCGCCAAGGAAATCGTCCCGTTTGATGACAACCAGACGGCGCTCATGGATTTGGACAAGGGCGGTGTCGATGCCGTGTTCCTGGATGAAATCGTGGCCAAGTACTGGATTGTGACGAATGCGAAGGACTACACGGTGCTCGAGGAAGGCCTCTCCGATGAAGTCTACGCTGTGGGTTTCCGCAAGAAGGACCAGGCCCTGCGCGATGCCGTGAATTCTACCCTGGCCGCCATGAAGGCCGACGGCAAGTTCGACGAAATCTCTGCCAAGTGGTTCGGCAAGTAATGTCGGAATTGTCAACGCTTTTGCCTATCCTTTGGGGCGGCTTCTGCACGACGCTCGCCATTTTCGGGCTCACGCTCCTGTTCTCGATTCCGCTGGGCCTGCTCATTGCGGTCCTCAAGATGAGCAAGTGGCGCGTGGTGCGTTACCCGGTGTCGTTCTACATCTCGGTGATGCGCGGCACTCCCTTGCTGCTCCAGATTGTGGCGATTTACTTTGGCTCCTACTACCTGAGCGAATATGCGGGCGTGGATTTTTCGTTTGACCGCTTCCCGGCGGTGATTGTGGCGTTTTCGATAAACTATGCTGCGTACTTTGCCGAAATTTTCCGCGGGGGCATCCAGTCCATACCCAAGGGGCAGTACGAGGCGGCCTACATGCTGGGCATGACCCGCACGCAGACGTTCTTCCGCATCATCCTCCCGCAGGTGGTAAAGCGCGTGGTGCCAGCAAGCGCTAACGAAGTCATCACCCTGGTGAAGGACACGTCCTTGGCGCAGGTGATTGCGGTGACGGAACTTTTTGCGCTGGCCAAGAAACAGCAGGCCGCCTATGCGAGCATTTACCCGCTGTTCGTGGCGGGCGTATTCTACTATGTGGCGAACCTTTTACTGAGCGTGCTTTTTGCCTACGTGGAACGCAAGCTCAATTACTATAAGTGAGGCGTGGAATGGAAAACGTGAACGAATCTGCGCCGATCCTCAAGGTAGAACACGTCAAGAAGTCCTTTGGCGACTTGCATGTGCTCAAGGATATCTCGTTTAACCTGAAGGCGGGCGAGGTGCTCTCGATTATCGGGCCCAGCGGTTCCGGCAAGAGTACGCTTTTGCGTTGCCTTACCCAGCTCGAAACGGTTGACGGCGGCCTGGTGCAGGTCGACGGCAAGGACATGGTGGTGCCGAATGATTCGGCGAAGGGCGCTGCGGTCAAGTATGCTCCGGCTAAAACGCTTCGTGAAATTCGCCTTTCTACGGGACTCGTGTTCCAGAACTTCAACTTGTTCCCGCACCTGACGGTGCTCCAGAATCTTTGTCTTGCTCCGGTGCGTGTGCTGGGGGACGAACGCAAGGATGCCCGCGCCATGGGGCGGTTCCTGCTCAAGCGCATGGGCCTTGAAGGTAAGGAAAAGGCTTACCCTTGCGAACTCAGCGGCGGCCAGCAGCAGCGCGTGTCCATTGCCCGCGCGCTCGCGATGAACCCGAAGATACTTTTCTTCGACGAGCCGACCTCTGCGCTGGACCCGGAACTCACCGGCGAAGTGCTCAAGATTATCAAGAAACTTGCCGAAGACAAGATGACCATGGTCATCGTGACCCACGAGATGGCTTTTGCCCGGGACGTGGCCGACAAGGTCATCTTCATGGACGGTGGGGTCATCGTGGAGCAGGGAACCCCCGACCACGTGTTCCGCGAATCGGGCAACGAGCGCCTCGCGCAGTTCCTGAGCAGGTTCTCAAAAGCTTGATGCCTTTAGTGGTCGCTGACGTTTATGGTTCTGCCGTCTGAGCAGTAGTACGACGAGATTGAGCCCTCGGTTTCGAGAGCTTTCATGTCGCAGGTCTCGGCAATCTCGCTGATTTTCTGGCGTACCTCGTTCCAGGTTTCTATGGTGGCGTCTTCGCGCTTGCCCAGATTGTCTTGCAGGTCCTTTGCAATCAGGGCCTGCTCCACAATCTGCTTTTCGCAGTCGGTATAGCCTTCGTTCGTGAATTTTTCGGTGTCGAATACCGGCTCGCAATCATTGGAATAGTCGTACGGGTCTTCGCCGCCGTATGCGCAGGCGATTGTCTGTATGGCAATGGAAGAAAGGAGCAGTTGTGCCCAGTACTTGCGGATAAACCTGAACGGATTCCCGCTTCTTGCGCCGTTCCCCCAGAATATGGAACACGCGAATACGCTGATTTTCCTGAGTAGCTTTCTCATGATATTTTCCTCGATCCCTATGGGAAAAATACAATAAATACAGAAAAAAGATGAGCTCGACTGAAAATAGTTTATATTTAAAGCAGGAGAAGATATGAAAAAGGTCCGAATTTGCATTTTGGCGCTGCTGTTTGCATCAATCGCCTTCGCAGAAGGTGCTGCTCAAGACAAATCGCATTATTTTGGCGGGCGCCTTGCTTTCGGGGTTGACTATGTGTGGGACAATGCTTTGGTAAAGGGCACGTTCGGCTCGGCAAAAGACGGTGTCGGGGAGGCTGCGTTGGGTAATTTTGGGGGAATGGGAATAGCAATCGGCGCTTCGTACATGTATCGTCTGAACGGCTTTGTCGGGTTTGTAGGCGAGGCTGAATTTAGTATGGCCTGGTTCAGGCTGGATGAAGATGTTTATGGCATCCCGCCCGAAGACCCCTATGGTGACCAGATGAATTTCGGGTTGTATGTGTATAGATTTGCATTTCCGGTCTTGGTTCGGGTCGTACCGATATCAAAGTTCTATCTTGAGGCTGGCGCCCAGTTTAACCTGAATGTTGATGGTGATATCGCTTCAATCGAAGATGATGGTGATGAATCCTTTGACTTCGACGTGGAGCCGTTCGGCTGGTCTCTTGTTGTCGGTGGTGGATTTAATATCGGCTGGGATTGTTTCCTTGGAATGCGCTTTGTCATGGACATGACCCGCATCGAAAAGGAGGGAATTGTCGAAATGACAAGGGGGGCCGCTTACCGAGAAGCGTCCCCCATGAAACTATGGAGCCTGCAATTTAGCGCAACAGCCTATTTTTTGTAGAAAAAAATCTTATTTTTATGACGAAGAAGGATTGAAAAGTGAAAAAGATTTTTGCGTTTATTGCTCTTGTTGCCCTTGCTCTGGCTTCCGTTGGCTGTGAAAGTGGAGATGATTCTTACAAGAAGGTGATGGCGAAGGGCGAATTGGTCATTGGCCTCGATGCATATTATCCGCCTATGGGCTTTTACGACCAGGATGGCGACATCGTTGGCTTTGATATTGATCTTGCCATAGAAGTTTGCGCCCGCCTAGGTATCAAACTCAAGACAGTTCCGATTAATTGGGAAAACAAGGAACATGAACTGAATTCGGGGGCAATCGATTGCATCTGGAATGGCATGAGTGTCGATAGCGCCCGAGCTTCTTCGATGAGTTTGAGCGATCCGTACTTAAAAAATGGCATGTACTTTGTGGTGAAGGATTCTTCGCTTGCGAATATGGATTCGCTAATGGGTAAGAGAATTGCCTTGCAGAAGGGGTCCACTTCGCAAGATCATCTTGTCACGTCGAAGATAGGGATGTCAGCCAAGGAAATCATCGCGTTTGAAGACAACCTCAAGGCGCTTGCGGCTTTGGACAGCGGCGACGTAGACGTTGTGTACGTGGATGAGGTCATCGCAAAGTATCTGATCTATAAATACAAGAAAGAATACTTTTTTTGGGTAGACCCTCATATAAAAGAAAAACTTGCTGTCGGTTTCCGCAAGAATGACCAGGCGCTCCGCAATGCCGTAAATGACATTTTGAATACGATGAAAATTGATGGTCGTTTTGTGAAAATTTCGATGAAGTGGTTTGGCAAATAAGCATCTAAAAAAGGAAAACGTCATGAATAAGTTTTTCTCGGTTGTTTCTGCGATTGCCTGCATTGTTGCTCTTTCTGGGTGCAATGAAAAAAAAATATCCCTGAATTCGGATTATTCCTACAATAGAGTAAAGGCTTCTGGAATCCTGGTGATGGGCCATATGGGGGATTATCCGCCCATGGTCTTTACCGATAAGGACAGCAATGTTGTGGGTTTTGATGTTGACCTAGCGCGTGAGGTTTGCTCTCGTCTGGGACTGAGACTTAAACTGCACTTGATTCCTTGGGCTGACAAGGAAAAAGAATTGAATACGGGAAATATTGACTGCGTGTGGAATGGCATGAGCGTCGACGAATCTCGAGCTTCGGCCATGAACTTGAGCGATCCTTACCTCACCAACAGACTGGTTTTCATGGTGAAGAATGAGGCCTACAATAGCTTGGATTCTTTGAAGGGTAAAAAGATTGGTGTCCAGTATGCTTCGACTGCTTGGTCGATGATCGAACAGTCTGAAATTAAAAAGGATGTCAAGGAAATCGTGCAGTTTGAAACTATGAACCTTGCGCTGGATGCTATGGTGCAAGATTCTGTCGATGCAGTGTTTATGGATGAAGTCGCAGCCAAGTATTGGAATGTCTTGAACAATAAAAACTATGCCATTTTGGAAGATGGCGTGTACAATGAATTTTATGCAGTCGGATTCCGCAAGGCTGACAAGGCTCTCCGCGATACAATAAATGCCGTCCTTGCTTCGATGAAGAAAGACGGCAAATTCGTTGATGTTACGGTCAAGTGGTTCGGTAAATAATTACCGGTACTGAGTGCTCCAGCGGCGCTTGAAGCGGGGTTCGTCCAGGACTTTTGCCCAGATGAAACCTTTGCGCACGTCGGTAAGGTTTTTAGTCGAAACAAGGGGTGCGCGGCGCGGAGCCTGTTCGGTTCCGCTGACGACGTCATTTCCCATGAATGCGGCGGCAGATTCACGTGCAGACCTGGCGCGGTCTTCAAGAGCGTTCAATTCACGTTGGCGATCCAATTCGCGCTGTCGGGCGCTGTTTTCTTCGTCTGCTTCACGATCGTCGGCCTTTTTAAGGGATTCTTTTCTTTCTTGCTCGGCGATTTTTTCGTGATTGAGCAGGTTGTCGAGTTCTTCCAGATCGTGCACTAAAACGTCGCAGTCGCCTTCGCCCATGTCGTGGCCTACGATGCGGTGGGCCTGTAGGTCCATCAGCATCTCGGCGGCGGTGTTTTCGTCAACGTCGAATTCTTCCATCAAGAATTCCAGATTGACTTCATCGACTTCAATCACGACCTCGGCTATGTCGCGGAGCGTCAACTGCTCTGGGTGCTTGCGCTGCACGGGGGGAGTGGGGGGCTCGATGTTGCCTTGCGTCGCCTCACGCTGGGCATTTTCGAACTGACGGATCAAATCCTGTAACGAGCGCGGAGGGTGGTACCCTTGCGCCTGTTCTTCGGATTCGTCCAATTCATCGTCATCGTTTGGGTATTGCGGCGGCACCTGTTGTTCGCGTTGCTGTTGCTCCCTTCGGTTGGCCGCGACCTTCTTAATGACGATATCGAGAACCCATATCCCTATGAGAATGAGTAGTCCTTCCATGGTTACTACTTAGTCTCCGGGGCAGCTCCGATTTCTTTACGCATTTGCGTGTCGGCTTCGATATTCTTGAGGTTGTAATAGTCCATCACGCCGAGTTTGCCGTCGCGAAGGGCAGATGCCATGGCCATCGGAATCTGGGCTTCGGCTTCCACAAGTTTTGCCTTCATTTCCATGACCTTGGCCTTCATTTCCTGTTCGGCGGCGTACGCCATGGCGCGGCGTTCTTCGGCTTTGGCCTGTGCAATCTTCTTGTCGGCCTCGGCACGGTCGGTTTCGAGAATGGCGCCAATGTTTTGGCCCACGTCCACGTCGGCAATGTCGATAGAGAGAATTTCGAATGCGGTACCGGCATCAAGGCCAGAGGCCAACACCTTCTTGGAAATCATGTTCGGATTTTCGAGCACGTCCTTGTGGCTCTTTGCAGAACCGATAGAAGACACAATGCCTTCGCCCACGCGGGCGACCACGGTATCTTCGCCAGCGCCACCCACCAACTTCTGGATGCTGGCGCGCACGGTAATACGGGTCACGGCATGCAACTGAATACCGTCGAGAGCCACGGCGGAAACCTTCGGCGTTTCAATCACCTTCGGGTTCACGGACATCTGCACGGCCTCGAGCACGTTACGGCCGGCGAGGTCGATAGCGGCGGCTTCCTTGAAATCGAGCTTGATGTTTGCCTTGTTGGCGGCAATCAAAGCCTGAATCACGCGGAGCACGTTACCGCGGCTAAGGTAGTGGGCTTCGAGCAGGTTCGTGTCGACCGGGAGGCCTGCCTTGCAGCTGAGGATTCGGGCTTCAACAATCACCTGCGGCGGCACCTTACGCAGGCGCATACCGATAAGCTGGAAAATGCTCACGTTTGCCTTGGAGAACAAGGCCTGCAGCCATAGGCTGAAGAACTTGCCAATAAAGGCGAGCAAAACGATGACGGCAATCGCCGCGATGATGATTCCAACGATAAGAAGAGTATCCATTGTTTATCTCCATTTTTTTTGTTTTCTTTTCGTAATATACATAATTTGAGTAAAGAAAAGATTTATCTTTGATATAAGAATATTTGGACAAGGGAGGAACCTGGTCATGTATAGACTTTTTTTCAGAATAGTTGCATTTTGTGCTTTCATGGCTTTTGCCTGTTTATGCCTGAACGCCTGTCTCGAAGACGGAGGCTCAAGCAGCGTTGCAGCGAATGATGCTCCACAGAAGGAGAACGACTCGGATAAGGACAAAGATGGTTCAAAAGATCCGTCTGATTCGTCTATGTTCGCTGAAGTAAAATGTCCCGAGGTAACCTCCAAGTCGCAGTTCCTGAACCCTGATATTGACTATGGTGAAATGACCGATGAACGCGACGGCCAAGTTTACAAGACTGTGCAGATCGGCAATCAAACTTGGATGGCGGAAAACTTGAATTATGCTGCTGATCGTTCCATGTGCCCAGATAGCCTAGAAAGTAACTGCAAAATTTATGGAAGGTGGTATACAATGTCAGGTTCGTGTCCAGAAGGTTGGCATCTCCCTAGTGTTGCTGAGTGGAATGTACTCCTCAGATCAGTTGGTAAAGATGACAAAGTTGATGCTGCGATGCTGAAATCAAGGTTCGGTTGGGCTGATGGAAAACAAGGGGTGGATGCTTTTGGTTTCTCGGCGATGCCGATGAGTAAACGGAATTGTTCGCAGGTCTTCTTTTTGACTTCTGATTACTATGATAACGAAAATACGGGTGAACGGAGTTGCATAGCGTTTAATTATCGAGCTGGAGCTTATTATTACAATAACGAAACCTCTGTTATGGGTTGGTTTATGGGCTATTTCAATGAAGTTACTAGGGGTGTTCCCGTGCGATGCCTGAAGGACGGGAGTGGTCCTTACGAGAAATCTTTGCTGAATACCGAAAATCTCGCTTTATGGGATAAAGCAGACAAGAAAGATTTTTTCAATCCGAAGGTCGAGTATGGAGAAATGACCGATGAACGTGACGGTCAGGTTTACAAGACCGTGAAGATCGGTAATCAAACATGGATGGCGGAGAACCTGAACTATATCTATGCGGTAGATTCGCTTCTTAAGGAAGAAGGTGTATGTCCCATCTATTACGGCAACGATTATGTTTTTCCTGACGGCTTTAAAACTTGTGATTTGTATGGGCGCTTGTACCCGTTTGGCGCCGCGATGGATTCAGCTGGAGTCTTTAGTGATGACGGTTTGGACTGTAATGGGTTAGTGTGTAAGCCAAACGAACAGGTCCGTGGAATTTGTCCTGAAGGTTGGCGCTTGCCGGGTGACAGTGATTGGGATACCTTGCTTGATGCCGTAGGGGGTGCAGATGTTGCTGGCAAAAAATTAAAATCGCTAACGGGGTGGTTTTACGACGGCAATGGTTCCGATGAGTATGGTTTTTCTGCGAGGCCTTCTCCCGATTTGAGCGGCAGTAACAATCATACTCATGTTGGTTTTTGGAGCGTCGGCTCTCATCTAAACGGAAGGTATTTTAGTTTCTATAGCGATGCCGTTTATCAGGGCGCCGCAGATAAGTTGTACATTCGTTGCATAAAGGGGTACACTCATATTGATGATCCGAGCAGGTATATTCCGGGAATCTTGCCTTCCGAGGTGGAGGAAGGGTCGATGACGGATGCTCGTGATGGGCAAGTTTACAAGACCGTAAAAATTGGCGACAAGACCTGGATGGCGGAAAACTTGAATTACGACTACCAGGTGGGAGATTCCGTATCGATATATGGTTCTGTTTGCCTCACCGATAGCTTGGGAAACTGCGATTCTTCTTATGGCCGCTATTACACGTGGCCTGCGGCGATGGATTCGGCGGGAATCTTTAGTGACGGAGGCAAGGGATGCGGCTTTAGTGAATTATGCAACCCGAAGGGGACTATTCGTGGAGTCTGTCCGGAAGGTTGGCATTTGCCGGATACGACCGAATGGAACGCATTGTTCTCGGAACTGAACTGTGTTGAGGATGGTCAAAATAATTGTGGGCCTTTATTGAAATCTTCCCGGGATTGGGTGTCCCGCGGAGGTGGATTTGATTATTATGGTTTTACGGTTTTGCCTTCGAATATTGCAGATTGGCGTCAAGATTATACCAAGGAATGGTTCTTTGAATCGGTTCGAACTGCCCGCAATAACGCCCAAATTTGGCTGTCAAATGAATCGGAGAAAGACGCGGCGATGGTTGCTGAATTCACTATTTACAAATTTGTCCGTTTTTCGAAAACCCGGAAAAAATACGGGGCGTCAGTCCGCTGCGTGAAGGATTGACGCTAGCCTTCCATTTCAGCTTTAGCAACCGTCACCCAGATGTGGCCTTCTTGTACGGCGGTCACCTTGATGCGGGTGCTGGCTTCGATGATTTCGCCGTGGGTCTGCACGTCAAAAAGTTTTCCGTTAATAAGGGCCTGGCCGACCGGACGTAAGAATGTCTTTGCGATACCTTCGTCGCCGACAGAAACTTCTTGCACGGCTTCGGTAGGCGAGGCAGCGGTTTCAAGGTCGGTCTTGAGCATAGGAGTCCAGCCTTCGGGGAGTAGCGGAACCAGGTACTTGCTTGCGGCAATGGGGAACACGAGCGCTATCGCCGCGCAGGTTAGCATGTAAAGCAATCCGAACAGCCAGGGGGTGGCGTCAAAGGATTCTTCGACAGCTTCGGGAACGTAATCGGGAATGTCGGCGGGGGAGTACGACAGCGCAAGTGCCAAGATCATGCACGCGATGCCGCCTACGCCGAACAGGAACGTTCCGGGCATCACGAAGATTTCAACCAGGAACAGCGCTACGCCCGCGACGAGCAGGATGGCGGGGATGTAGCCGTCAAGCTGCGGGGCGAACTGCCCGAGGAACACGATGGCGATGAGAATGATGCCGATGATTCCGAACAAGCCGAAACCGGGCGTCTTGAATTCGATGTAGAGCGCACCGAAACCGAGAATCAAAAGGATTCCCGCGATAGCCGCGATGGCCGAGGCGATATCTTCGCCCAAGGTGGTCTCGACTTCGCTGCGGCTTTCGATGGCAAGTGCGGTCTCGAATTCGCTACGGTCCTTGAACGTTCCCTTCGAGAACCCGAGTTCCTGCGCTTCCTTGTCGGTCATGGTCAAAAGCTCGCCTTCTTTCACGAGAATCTTCGGGGCGCCCCAGAATGCCTTGGCGGCGCTGTCGAGGACGTTGTATTTGTCGCCTTCGATAATGAGCATGGTGTCGCGTTCGGTCTTTTTGCCCTTGTCGAGTTTTGCGGTGAGTTCGAGGACTTCAAGTTCCGGCGTCACGAAAGAAGAACTTAGCAGCTCCGGGTAGCCGTTACGCTGGGCAAGGTTCCTGAATTTGGCGCGCAAGGGCGACTGGATTTTTTCGCCGACGATTTGCGGAGTGCCGTCGCCGCCCTGCACGATGGGGGCGCAGTCGCCGATCGTGGTGGCTTCGAGCATGTAGAGTTTTTGGCAGGCGAGCGCGATAAGGCTACCTGCACTAATAGCCTTCTTTTTCACGAGCGCGATGGTGGTCGGGCCCTTGACGGCCATGATGGTATCGACAATGTCAAAGGCGGCATCGAGACGGCCACCGAAGGTGTTGATTTCAAAGATGATGTAGTCTGGGTTTTCTTGGAGGGCGTTGTCGATGGCGCGTGCGCAGAATTCAAACATGGACGGTTCTACGTCACCTTCGAGCTTAATCCAAACTGCATGCTTTTTAGTTTCTTGGGTGATGACCGAGTCGGTTGCCGTCTTTGTGGAATCGACCGGAGTGATTGATGTGGTGTCGGCAAAACAGAATGCCGCAAGCACCAAAAGGGTAGAAAAAATACGCTCAAACAACTTCATACCTTCAATATATGAAGATTTTGGCCTAAAAAGTGCAAAATTTCGCGAAAAACTCTTTAAAATGAGTGAGGGGGAGGTTTCCCCCTGGTTCGCACTACGTTGCTCTCCACTCCCTCGCCTAGGGGCTTCGCCCCTAAAACCCCAATTGTCACACGAATTCGATTTTTCTAACGAAAAATCTTTTTTTTCTCAGAAATGCCGTTAGGCATTTCGAATCAGTGTGACAGTCAAGTTTTCTTTTTCAGATCGAAAAAGTCTGTAGATCGCTTGTATTGTCAAAAAATTAAGGACTTTTATATTTTTGAGAACATTCTAAATTGTAAAATCTTTAAAAATATCAAATAAATATTGAATTTTGTATTGCTTTTGTTGGGCTTTGAGTGTATATTTTGAGAAGAAATTTGAGAACATTTTCAAAAAGGGATGGATGAATATGGTTTCAACAGGTTCCAAAATGGTTTCTAGAGTAGCGCTCGGTGTAGCGCTTCTCGGATTTGCCGGGGCTTATGCCCAGGTGTCGATCAACAAGGCCGAAGGCTGGCTTGAATCTGCTTTTGCCGAATGGGCTTCCGATGGTTCGGACAGCTACAATGTCTATTATACGGGCGCCGGCGCAAGCAACGTCAAGGTGGACGGTCAGCTCATTCGCAAGTACGGTTCCAAGTACCGCGTCGATGTGGTCGGACTCAAGGCTGGTAGCTACACGCTCAAGGTGGCTTCGGTCAAGGGCGGCAAGGAAGGCGCTTCGACGACTTCGAAGTCCTTGGATGTCAAGGCTCATGATCGTGCGGGTTTCGCGTTCAGCAACAATCACGTTCCCGGCGCCTACAAGGCTGACGGTACGCTCAAGAGTGGAGCTGTTGTTCTCTACATTACGGAATCGACTAAGAATACGGTCAAGCTAGATGTGGTGACTAGCAGCAAGGGAGCTGTGACGGAATGCGTCGGCTGGCAGAACATCTTGACTGCTTACAAGAAAGGCTACGACACGCGTCCGCTGGATTTCCGCCTGATTGGTAACGTGACTGACCCCGAAGTAACCGACAAAGGCGATATCTTGGTTGATATGGGCAAAAAAGAAGGTATGTCCATGACAATCGAAGGTATCGGTAATGACGCTACGGCGAACGGCTGGGGCATCCGTGTCAAGAACGCTTTCGATGTCGAAATCCGTAACCTCGGTATCATGAACGTGGATTCCGACGAAGGCGACAACATCGGCTTGCAGCAGGACAACCAGTACGTTTGGGTGCACAACTGCGATTTTTTCTACGGTCATGCGGGTAGCGACAAGGACCAGGTCAAGGGCGACGGTGCCTTGGATTGCAAAAAATCAACCTACGTGACCTTCAGCTACAACCATTTCTGGGATAACGGCAAGTCCAATTTGCTCGGACTTTCCGAAGGCACGACCGACGGTCTCTACATTACTTATCACCACAACTGGTACGACCATTCCGACAGTCGCCATCCGCGCGTGCGCTTCTACAGCGCCCATGTGTACAATAACTACTACGATGGCGTGGCCAAATACGGCGCCGGTTCTACGAAGGGCTCTTCCGTGTTTATGGAAGCGAACTACTTCCGTAATTGCAAGTACCCGATGATGACGTCTATGCAGGGAAGCGACGTGTATGCTGGCGGCTCCACTCGCGATACCAAGAACAATCCGACATTCAGCAGCGAAGATGGCGGTACGATCAAGGCTTACAACAACCACATGGAAGGTTCTTACACGTTCATTCCGTATGGAGCAAGCAAGTATGTGCTCAAGGGCTCTGAAACGGCTGCTGGCTCCATCGATACCAAGGCCGACTTTGACGCCTACGTGGTTTCTAGCCGCAACGACAAGGTTCCGAATACGGTCAAGTCTTATGCCGGTGCGAATACCTACAACAACTTCGATACCGACAATTCCGTGATGTACAGCTATACGGCAGATTCTCCGGAGCAGGCTTTGGCGAATGTGCGTACCTATGCGGGCCGCGTGCAGGGTGGCGATTTCAAGTGGGCGTTCGACAACTCGGTGGACGATGCCGCTTACGAAGTGAACCAGAAGTTGAAAGATGCCCTGATGGCTTACAAGGGAAGCAACGGCGAAGTTATGGAATATGCAAGTTCCAGTTCTGTGGCGCCGGCATCCAGCAGTTCCGTGGAATCGAGCTCGTCGGAGCAGTCTTCTAGCTCTGAGGCGAAGTCTTCAAGTTCCGAAGCCAAGTCCTCTAGCTCCGAAGAGGTTTCGTCTAGTTCCGAGGCAAAGTCCTCCAGCTCTCAGGAAGAAGTGGAAAGTTCTTCGAGCGAACAATCCCAGGCGATTGCCGTTAAGATGCAGGTTGCTTCTCCGATGCGCTACATTGCTGGCGAAAGCCGTCTTGAAATCAATGCGGATGTGCGCCGCCTGAACATTTTCGATGTGAATGGTCACATTGTAAAGATGTCGACCGAGGCGGTGTCGCAGTCCAGTGTGGATTTGTCCAGCCTTAAGCCTGGTGTTTACCTGGTGCGTCTAGTGGCGGGCGGCAAGGCCTACCAGCAGAAAATTGTGAAACGGTAGAGTGTCATCCTGAGCGGAGCCCATAAGGGCGAAGTCTCTTTGATCACTTAGCGCTTTAGCGCTTATGTGAGCATGATCCCCCTTGTGGGGAGAAGGATCTAAGAGTCGCATAGTTCTTGCCGCATTTTCTGAGGTGTTCGGGACGGCAAGAACTTTGTGTGGAGTAGCTCCCGGGCGTGCACGCCCGGGAGTTTTCAATTACTCTTGCCAAAAATCCCTACTTTTATTACCTTTCTGCACATGAACATGATTCTGGATCTACGACTTATTAACCTACTAGGACGTTGCGCTGGAGCGCAAGCCGGTTTTTAAGCATAGGTTCAAGACGATTTTAGAGTTTTAACCCAAGGATTTAAACCATAAGGCCCGCTCCAATGAGGATGCGGGTTCTTTTTTTAAGTCAAATTTCTATTTTTTGGACGTAAAAACGAACTTGAGCCTTGTTGGACAGGCAAGGAGATAAGGAAAAAATGAGCGAAAATACGAATGCAAGACAACCCTTCTTTTATGACGTAACACTGCGCGACGGCAACCAGGCGCTTCCGAAGCCCTGGAATAATGCGCAAAAGAAGGATGTTTATCTTCAGTTGCTCAAGCTGGGCGTGCAGGGTGCCGAAGTCGGTTTCCCGGCTTCGAGTGAGATGGACTTTGAATCGTGTAAGGAACTTGCCCTGCTGACCGCCAAGATGGCCGAAGAGGGCGACGAAGTCGCAAAGCGCATCGTGGTGTCGGGCCTGGCCCGCTGCGTGGAAAGCGATATCCAGCGCTGCTGGGAGGCCGTGCAGTACGCTCCGCATCCGCGTATCCATACCTTCCTGGCTACAAGCCCGCTCTCGATGGAACATGTGCTGCACATGACCCCCGAACAGGTGAAGGAAAAGGCAGTGCATTGCGTGAAGTTTGCAAAGTCGCTCGTTGGCGACAAGGGCGACGTGGAATTCAGCGCCGAACATTTCGGTGACTGCCTCGAAAATATGGATTTCGTGATTGACGTGCTGAAGGCCGTGGTCGAAGCCGGTGCGACGACCATCAACCTGCCGAATACGGTGGAACGTTATCGTCCGTTCCTGTACGTGAATCAGATTAAGCAGGTGTACGAAGCCCTGCCGAAGGATATTACGATTTCGGTGCACTGCCATAATGACCTGGGTATGGCGACGGCCGCAACCGTCGAAAGCTTCTTCGTGGGTGCAACCCAGTTGGAAGTCGCGCTGAACGGCCTGGGCGAACGCTGCGGCAATACGAACTTCTACGAAGTCGCGGTTGCGCTGCATAACTCCGGCGTGAATACGGGCCTGCACATGGAACGCATTTATGAAACGGCTATCTTGATTTCTCAGTGGTCGGGTATCAGCATCTATAGTCGCGCTCCGTTGATTGGCGCCGAAGCAATCGTGCACCGTAGCGGCATCCACCAGGATGGCGCCTCCAAGACGAAGGACATGAAGAAGGGTGCCTACCGCCCCATTGACTACTCGATTATCGGTCGTCACCAGAACGATTCGCTCAGCTTTACAAGCCAGAGTGGCCGTACCGCCGTGTACGAAATCATCACGAAGTTCGGCTACAAGATGTCTCTTGCCGAAGCCGCCGAACTGCAGCCGATTCTGAAAGCTTGCAGCGAAAAAGAAGGCGAACTGTCTGCCGAACGCGTGCTGGATGTGTTCCGCGAACATTTCGTGAATGTGAACGGTCGCCTGGTGTTCAACAACATCGAGGTTATCCCCGACGAGAATCGCTTCATTTTCCACTTCAAGAAGGATGGCGAATCTTTGGTGAAGTCCGTGACGGCCGAAGGCCCGATCGAGGCGGCCCTCATGCTCATGCGTGAAATCGGCATGCCGGTGGAACTCGTCAAATACCGTCAGCTCGTTGTGCCTGAAAAGGACAAAATGTGGGCGGGTCGAGGCCTCAGCCGCATTGTGCTGAAGGCGAACAACGTCGAAGTCGAAGGCCGCGGCGTCTCTAGCGATACGCTCAAGGCCAACATGCGCGCCCTCTTCGGCGGCGTGAACCTGCTGTATAAAAAACAGTAGCAGTCTTTAAAACTCTAGGGCAATGAAAAGAAGGAGGATTTGTGCTACGAGTAATACTATCTATTATGGCAGTAGCCGTGGGGGTCTTTGCTGCAGAGTGGACTGATTTTGCCGCTCAACCGGCAGAAGTTTCTTTAGGCGGGAAATCTTATTACGAGATTTCTTCGGCTAAGGAACTGGCCTGGTTCTCGAAACAGGTCGCTTCGGGCAAAACCGCAATTAATGCTGTCCTGAAAAACGATATCGTCCTTTGGGATTCGGTGTCGGGCGATACCAATTATTGGAACCCTATCGGTCCGTCTGATTCTCTTGCGTTCGAAGGTATCTTCGATGGCGCGGGCAAGACGATTTTGGGGGCGCATTCCGAGTATTCGCAAGAAAATGTGGATTCCGTCTTTAACGGGTTCTTCAGGTTTGTCGGCGAAAACGGCGTCGTCAAGAATTTCACGCTAGAAAAGAGTGTCCTTCAGGTGGAACACCTTGGCTCTGATACGGTCTACTCTTTTGATGAAATCGCGAATATGCCGCTTTTCTATCCTTTTGTCGGGAACGTGGTTGGGGAAAACCGAGGCCTTGTCGATAGTGTCCGTGTGATTGATTGTGAGGCCGTAGCGAAAGGAACCTATTCTACGGAAATTGTGAAGTCCGCTACTACGGCAGCCTCGATAATGGTGAATGCTTATACGATGTATTTATATGTGGGCGGAGTTGTTGGACACAATCGTGGTTCGGTGACTCATGCTTACGTGAAAGATTTGATTGTGCCCCCTCATGGTTCGATGATTTCGTTGTTCATGGGGGGCGTCGTGGGTGCAAACGAAGGAACCGTTTCGGAATCTCGTGTTGAAGGCGACCTGAAGGATGATTCTCCTTTGGTGCTGGGAGGCATTTGTGGCTTTAACAAGGGAACGCTTGACCATGTCAAGATGGTCGGCGATATGGAGACTGTTACTGGACTTGTTGCGGGCATTGTCGGCGAAAATCGTGGTCTTGTAGAGTGGGCGGAATATACGGGCTCTCTGGGACGTGCCGGTGACGGTGGCGTGGCGATTGGCGGCATTGCAGCCTATAATTTGGGAAAGATTTCTAAATCCTACTATGGTTCTATCGATGACTCCAAAGCGCTTCGGTTGTCTGCAAATCTTACGAATCCTGGTGGTATTGAAATTAGCCCCGCAGCCTATGCGGGTGGCATCGTGGCGAGACAGTCTGATAAAGGTGTTGTAGAGGATTGTGGTGTTCGAGCTTCATGGATTATTCTTGGAACCAAAGTTTCTAACACTGTTGGCATGTATACGGGCGGCCTTGTCGGAGCCGATTCGGGTAGCGTCTATAATTCGTACGCAGTGTTTTATAAAATCTCGGATGTTGGGAACAAGGCTCCGCTTTACAATGTAATCCTGGGTGGTGAGCATGTAGGCAATCATTATGATTCCGTGATGCTAGAAAAAGCTTTTCCAGGCGATACGACTGGGCTTGAAGAGTCCCTGATGGAGTCTCCGCAATTTGCGTGGATGTTGAATACGAAGTTCCAGACGGTATCTAACCGAAATATTTGGTGCCACAACGGGCGTTTCCCGGTGCTTGCCCTTGATGGCCGCAAATCTACATACGGCATTGTGCGCTATGTGAACAATATTGTGTTCGATACGGTCTATACCGATTGCAAGGGTCTTGTGGTTTGGGGCGATAGCATTTCTGACCCCAATACGGGAAAGAAGATTGGTAACTGGCTCCTCAAAAATGGTGACAAGACCCAGAATGTTGGACCGCAGTACGTGTTCTCTCGTGATACGAGCATATACACATCTGTAGAAAATGCCGACTGGCTCTTGAAAGAAAAGAGCTCCAGTTCCTCGCTGGTAGAAAGTTCGTCGAGTTCTGCGGAACTGGGGTCTTCGTCGGGAACGATTTCGGTTCAGGTGCCTTCGGCAAGTGCGTCGTTGAAATATTCAGTGGAAAGAGGTCGAATCTATCTTAGTGGTTTGACTTTTGCAGAACCGGTTGCTCTGTTTGATGTGCAGGGTAATTTGATAAAGCGAGAAATTTCCTCGGGAAGTGATTTGTCTATTGCGCTTGAACACCGAGGAATGTATATTTTGAAGTATATGGGAACAAGTTACAGGGTCTTTGTTCCTTAAACGAACAAATGCCTAGAGGTGACCGATGCTTGAACAACTCAAACGCCCATTCAAGAAACGCTACGACAAGGTTCGCGAAAAAGCGAGCCAGTATGTCGGGCCTGTGAAGGAATCGGTGTCCAAGCTGATGGCCATGCTCCCGAAAATGGAAGCCTTTGCCGGTTTAGAAGACCAGGCTGAAGCTTCGGCCGAAGGCGCTGTCGTTGAAGGTGCCGAGGGAACCGCAAAACCCGGCCTGAAAGCGAAACTCAAGGAATTTAAGGCCTCTCTCAAGGGGCTCTCTGATTTTCAAAAGCTGATTCTCCTTACGATTGCAGTGGTGCTTCCCGCGGGCATTTTTATCGCAGTGGTGCTCGCCGGCATTTTCCACAGACATAGAAAATAATGCTTTCTTCCCGCTTGCCTAAAGATCTTTCGCCATCGCCGTTCTTTGCCGAATTGGAGCGTGCGAAGGCTGAGTCAGCGCCGTTTATTGACATGACGGTTTCTTCGCCTGTGAAGGCGGGGCTGCCGATTGATTTGAATGATGCGGTGGAGGAGGCTCGCAAGGATTTCGGTTGCTGGAATCCGGATGCGGCGGGGTGGAAGTCGGCCCGCGAAGCGGTGGTGGAGTATTACCGCGAACGCGGGGGCAATTTTACGGCTGGTCAAATTATCCTTACGGCGAGCACCAGCGAAGCATATTCTGTTTTGTTCAAGACATTCTGCGACCCGGGCGACGTGATTTTGACGCCGATGCCGGGCTACCCGCTGCTCGATACGCTTGCACAGCTCGAACATTTGGAATGTGCGCCCTATTTTCTGCAACTTAGACGAGAGAACGCTCGTAAACTCGCTACAGACGAGAGACGAGAGGGCGCGGCGTTTAGATTCGTTCTCGATTCCGACAGCTTGTTGGCGGCTCCGGAGAAAGCGAAAATCTTGCTGCTGGTTTCGCCGCATAATCCGACGGGGCATTGCGTTTCTCGCGAAGAATGGAATGCGGCGGTCCGCTTTTGCGAAGAAAACGACATGATTCTCGTGGTGGACGAAGTCTTCGGCGATTATGCGCTTACGGATAAAGTAAAGCGTACTTGGCAATACGTCATTGCGACCCCCGAAGGGGGGAAGCAATCCATTGAGGAAAAATCAAATAATCTATGGGATGCCGGTGGCGGCGACTTCATCAACCTCCCGGAAGACGGACCCAAGTGCCCTATCTTCTGGCTGAACGGCTTAAGCAAGGCAGTGGGTTCTCCGCAGCTCAAGCTCGGCTGGATGGCTTTTTACGCGCCCCGCGAACGCTTTGAAGAAATCCGCGCGGCGCTTGAATTTGTAGAAGACGCCTACCTGAGCGTGTCCGCTCCGGCGCAGGCTCTCGGCACGGCGCTGTTGCCTAAGGCCGCCGCCTACGAAGCCCGCGTCAAGGAACGCTTGCTTGCCAACTGGCAGACGCTCCGCGAAGCATTCCCTGCAAAGTACTGCCCCGAGGTTCTCGGCGGCTGGTATGCAGTGGTCCGCCTCGGCGAAGACGACGAGGAACTCACGCTCCGTTTGCTCCGCGAAAAGCATGTGCTGGTGCAGCCCGGATTCTTCTTCGATTTCGACGAAGACGGCTGGGTGGTCATCAGTTTGCTGCAAGAGCCCGCGATTTTCAAGGATGCGGTGCAGCGAATGAAAGAATTGTAATAGTAGATTTTAAAGCTACAGGTGAGCCTTTAGCTTTTCGATAATTTCATCTACATTGGTGAAAGCGCAAACGGGTAAGCTGATGGCGTGCTCCGAGGCCCATTTTGCTCCGGTCGTCCGGTTTGCGGACCATTCTTCTGTCGTTATCATTCCGCATAAGGTGACGGGAATATTAAAGCAAGGTTGCTCTTGCAGCGGGGCGGGGTAGTGGATGCAGTAAGGAATTTCTGCGGCCTTCAATTTCTCAATAAAGCTTTCGCGGTTCTCGGCCAAAACTGTATACTGGGCGTAGGTGCACTTGCATCCGGTTTCGATTTTTTGAGGAACAATCTTCTCGCTTGCAGCCGCGGTGCTGTTGTATTCGGTAAAGTAGGCGTCGTACTTGGCCGCGTTTTGGCGCCTGACCGCAAGCTCTTCATCGAGGTGCCTAAGCTTGACTCTAAGGACCGCCGCTTGCAGTGCGTCAAGTCGGCTGTTCATGCCGATGATTTCGTGCCGGTAACGCCCGGCGCTCCCGTGGTTTGCGATTATGCGGATTTTTTGGGCGAATTCTTCGTTTTCGGTAAATAGGGCGCCGCCGTCACCGTAACAGCCCAAGGGCTTACTCGGGTAAAAACTGGTGATGGCAATATCTCCGAATGTGCATGCCATTTGGTTGGTGCGGGCACCGAATGCCTGGGCAGAGTCCTCGATAATCCAGAGCTTGTGTTCGGTGGCGATTTCGCGCAGATCCTTGAACGGGGCGCACTGGCCGAATAGGTTCACCGCAATAATTCCCTTGGTATGCGGCCCAATCAGTTCTTTTACGCTTTCGGGGGCAATTTGCAGCGTTTCCTGGTCAATGTCGGCAAATTGGGGGGTCCCGCCGAGAAGGGCGACGCATTCTGCAGGGGCGATAAAGGTAAAATCGGGGACGATCACCTCGTCGCCAGGGCGTAAATCCATGGCCATCAGGGCGATCGTGAGGGCGTCTGTGCCGCTTGCGCAGGTTATCGTGTGGATTTTTCCGCCCAGATACTCCGAAAGTTCCTTTTCGAGAGCCTGTACCTGGGGGCCTCCTATGTAACAACCGCTGTCCAACACCTCTCGTTCGGCTTTTTCGAGTTCAAAACGATATTTTTCGCGTTGTGCAGTTAAATTTACAAAGGAAATCATGCGCCCAAAGATATAAATTTTTGCCCACCCCTTGAAAAATTTCCAATATTTACTAACTTTGAACCAACATTTTTAAGTAGGTTTTCACCCGGAGATAATAAGGTGCCTCAACACAAATCTTGCAAAAAGCGTCTGCTTCAGGCCGAAAAGGCCAATGCCATGAACCGTTCTACCCGTTCCGCTATCCGCACCGCCCTCAAGGCTGTCCGTAGCGCAACTTCTAAGGAAGAAGCCCTCAAGGCCATGCCGGCTCTGTTCAGCATGCTCGACAAGGCTGCTGCCAAGGGTCGTGCCGGTTTCTGCGCTAACCGCGTCGCTAACTACAAGGCCAAGGCCGCTAAGGTCATTAACGGTCTCGCCTAATTAATCGTTAAGTCGATTTAGTGCGAATTTGAATAAGCCGATACACTATGTGTGTCGGCTGTTCGTGTATATTCAATTTTCTATATTTGTCTATAATGATAGATTCGATTAGGCTTTTTCTAGAAACTCGTTTTGGCGGAGTGTTCGATCATTCCGTGATTCAGCGCTTGTTTATTGCGTTGCTGCTCCTGGTGGCGGCCCGTCTTCTTTTGATTTTCTTGAAGCATGTCATAAACCATGCAGAAAACCGGGGGCTCGATTCTTCGGCAAAACCGCTGGTCTATTCGCTATTTTCGTACTGCATCTACATTGTTACTTTGTTGTTAGTGCTGCATGTGCTAGGCGTGAATACCGCAGGCATTGTTGCTCTTGTAGGTGCGGCGAGCTTGGCGGTGGGTCTCGCCTTGAAAGATGCCCTGGCAAACATAGCCTCGGGTCTGTTGCTGCTGTTTTTGCGCCCGTTTAAAGCCGGCGATTACATCGAATGCGGTAATATCAAGGGCAACATCGTGGGAATCGGCCTCTTTAATACCACGCTCCGTACTTTGGATGGACTTTATGTTTCAGCACCGAATACCTCCTTGTGGGGACAGCCGATCGTGAACTTTAGCAAGAATCCGCTCCGAAGGCTCGAAATTACGGTGGGAATCGACTATGGAGATTCTCCGGAAAAGGCGCTCGATATCATGCGCGACGTGGTGGCGGGCGAGCCCCTGTTTATGCGCAAGCCTGAACCCCAGTTCTTTGTTTCGGGCCTCGAAGACAGCGCCGTGAACGTGACTTTCAGGGCCTGGACCCGAACCCAGGACTACTTCAACTTGCGCTGGAAATATACTGCTGAAATCAAGAAACGCTTTGTTGAAGAAAAAATTACAATTCCGTTTCCGCAGCGCGTCGTCCATTTCGTGGATCGCCCCCAAGGTCCTGTTTGACCGATATTCCTGATTAGAATGCTAAAAAAGCATATTTTGTGGTCTACGAAATTATTTTTTTTATTAGATTTGAAGTAGATATATCAAGGATGTGTAATGTCTTCGATAAACTTTGCTACACGAGAAATTAGTTGTAAAGTCGTTTACTACGGACCGGGCCTTAGCGGTAAGACCACCAATTTGCAGGTGATCCACCAGAAGATGCCTCAGGACAAGCGTACCGACATGGTGTCCCTCGCGACTGAAGGTGACCGTACGCTCTTTTTTGACTTTTTGCCGCTGAACTTGGGGGATATCAAGGGGTTCAAAACAAGGTTCCAGCTTTATACTGTTCCTGGTCAGGTCTATTATAATAGTACCCGTAAGCTTGTGCTTCGTGGTGTAGACGGCATTGTTTTTGTGGCGGACTCCCAGAGGTCCCGTCAGGCCGAAAACCTGGAAAGTTTGCAGAACCTGCGCCAGAACTTGCAAGACTATGGCATGGATCTGGACGATATGCCTTTTGTGCTTCAGTACAACAAGCGCGATATGGACAACGTGTTCACCCTCGATGAACTGAATGCCGAACTTAATCCGCGCAATGTGCCTTTCTTCCCGGCTACCGCCCACAATGGTAAGGGTGTCGTGACGACGCTTAAGACGATTGCCATGCTCGTGATTGAAAAGTTTAACGTCAAGCAGGGATTCCTCCGTCAGGCGGCTGCCAATGTCGGTAATACCGGCGTTCACGATGTGTCGCTCACCAAGGAAGGTGTTTCGGTCCAGGCAACTCAGCCCGCTGCTCCGGCTCCGCATGCTGCCCAGCCTGCCGCCCCTGCACAGCCGGCATCCCCGTTCCGCATGCCTTCGTTTGCGGCAAGACCGCCTTCTGCAGCTCCTGCCCAGCCTTCGACTGCCGGCGCCGGTCTGTTCCAAAAGGGGGCTACGTCGTCGCCGTTCGGTCGCCCGCGTGCAGCAACTGCAGTACCTCGTATGCCGACCTTCGGTCGCGATGTCGCTAAGCCCGCTGCCGATGCCGATGACGAAATTGAATTGCGTCCGTACGTACCTAAGAAGAAGTAATTTAACGAGGGTGCATAATGAGCGATTTTACCATTTATTCCGATGATGCCGCCAAGGTCCAGCGTTTAATGACTGCATACCAGGCGAGCGTCAAAGCTGAATATATTGTTCTTTGCCATCGTGACGGATCCATTATTGCAGAAGTCGGTTCTTTGGGAATCGATGCAACTCCGCTTGCCGTGCTTAGCACGGCGTCTTTCGACTCTGCCCGCCAGGTGGGCATGATGCTCGGTGGCGAAAACTTCCAGGCTGTTTCTTTCAGCGGTGAATCCCGTTCCATTTACATTGCTCCTGTAGACCAGGCGCTCTTGTTGGTGCAGATTTTCCCGGGTTCCAAGCTTCCGAACCGTATCGAAGACTTTAACCGCCTGTTGGTCGAAAAACTGGTCGATGCTGTTCCTGCCTTTACGCAGAATACAAGCCGCCTGGTTCGTTAAACTTTTGATCTAGGACTGCCTTGTGACAAAACTTCCTCCGCTTCGCAATTTGCGGAAAACGACGATTGTCGTGATGGTGGTCTTTCTTGGATTTTTGATTCACCGAATTGTGGTTGCCTTGCACGGCGCCGAAACCATTTGGAATTCTGCCGATACGGAACTTTCCATGGCGCAAAGCGTTGTCTGTAGCCATATTGTGAATGGCTCTCCGTTCGGTGTCGATAGCGTGTTCGAAGAGGGCATGCGTCTTTACTACTACTCCACGGTCTCGTCGGCGTTGCAACTCGGGGACGACTCCCTAATGCATATTTGGTTTAACGGAGCCGATACGGTGCAAAAGCTTGCCTGTGATATGTCGCAGGATGTATGTCTCACGACCATTGTTCCGAATCTTTTGAAACCGGGCGAGTGGAGTGTGGACCTGGTGGCCGGGCGCAAGCTGCTTGCAACCCGCCAGTTTATCGTAGAACCTAACGAAAGGTAAGCCCCATGTCCCGGCAGTTCTGGTTGGGACTCTTTCTGTTTTCTGTACTCGCATGGGGTATGGATACGGATTCTTTGCCGGTATGGGATCCGGCCTTACTTGTCCGCGGAAATTCTTATGCTCAAAATGCGGATACTTCGGCCCGCAAGGATTCCCTTGAAACGCACGGCTACAAAATGGTCCAAGTGACTGTTGGCGATGGCGGTACGCAAGTGGATCAGGAATTGCGCCTTTCGATTACGGGGCGCTTGACCGACAGTGTGTATATTGACGCTTTGCTTTCTGATGTGGGGCGTCGCGCGGGCGACCAGACGACGGCGACTCTCCGCGAGGTGGACCAGATTTATTTTCGCGTGGAATCACCGCATTACTTTTTGCACTTGGGCGATTTGACCTGGGTGGATTCTTCGATGGGTTTCACCGGAATTTCTCGAGCGTCTCTTGGCGCCATGGGTGGAGTGCGCGGCGACTTTGGTGGCGGATACACGCAGGTGCGTGGCGTTATCGGTACTGACGAAGTGAAACATTTTATGCGGACGTTTAACGGTGTAAGTGGCCAACAATTGGGCTATTCGCTGGACGGCTCCGGCAGTTTTGTTGCGGTGGTGCCGCAGTCCGAAACCGTGTGGCTGAATGGCGTTAAACTCACGCGCGGTAAGGATTACCTGGTGAATTACGCGGGCGGCATGCTCGATTTCAAGGGCTCGGTGTTGCCGAGTTTCGATGACGAAATCCGCGTGGAGTACGACGCTTACGAAAATGACAATATCTACATGCTCAAGGGCGCTGCGGCAAACTACAGACACCCGAACCTGTATTTGGATGTGTCGGGCTTTAGACTCGAAAACGATGTAGACCGCTTAAAGCGCGGCGTGTGGACCGATGAAGATTATGCAATGCTTAAGGCAGACCGCGGTGACGATTTTGTGCGTGATGATACGTTGCCCCCTTTGAACAGGCCCGACAGGACGGAACGCATGAACGCCCGCATTCGTGTGCAACAGAATAGACAGTTCTATGCCGACTTTGAAATGGCGATGAACCGCACTGACACAAACATCGTATCAAAGCATGTTGGCGGAAGCGAGGGCAAAGCCTTCCGTTGGTATGTATCGAGTGATTCTACCCGCGACCTGGTGCATTTCCCGATTGCGATGTCGGTGTACGGAAACCGCGTGCATCAGGGCTTTGATATTCTGAAACATCCGGGGGCTGATTTGGACTGGAACCTTTACGGCCTGCGCGATAGCTGGGACTTGGCGTATAGTGATTCTGCTTTCCTGGATGACGACTTGTTGCACGATGAATTCACGATGCGTGCGCGGTTTGCAAAAGAATGGTACGGGTCTGCGCAGTGGGGTTACCGCCGTAATGCCGGAGAAGACTGGAATTCTTCGCGTGTGCAGTTAGGCGTGCAGCACCGCAACCGGAATGCCTTGGGAGAACTCGCTTTGATTCGTGTGGCGAGTTTGCAAGAACGCGAAATGGAACGCTATCAAGGAACGGCGAATGCCGAATTCTTGCAGGGAATGGTTCGCCCGTTTGGTGCCGGCGACTTGCGTTTTACGAAAATCAATTTGGACGAAGTGGAAGACGAGGTGGTTTACGGCAAGTCTTCGAGCGGCTTAGGAATTTATTTTGACCGCGGCGAGATACGTGAAAGCGTAGGCGGGCGAATGGCCAAGCGCCGTGGCGATACCTATGGCGATGAATGGGCTGATTCCTTGTGGGCTGCCACCTGGGTGCAAGAGGCAAATTACAATAGCCGCTACTTTACCTTGGTGCACTTGCTGCAATACGAACGCATGCGCACTGATTCTTCGGAAAGCGAAAATAGCTGGCTTGCCAATTTGAATTCTCGCTTTGGTGGCGAAGAACTGGGCTGGCAGGGCAATGTGGCGTATAAATTGGGCTTGACCGAAGAACAGATTTATACAGCCGTCTACAAGGCGGTTGCGCCGGGTACGGGCGATGTGCGCTATGACAGCTTGACATCCAGTTACATTGAAGGAGTGGATAACGGCGACTTTGTGTACGAAGGCATGGGCCGCAACGATTCCGTGGGCGCCGTTCTTTCGTCAGATGCTGCATTCAATATTGAACTTCGTTTTAATCCGGGGCTTGTCTTTGGCGTGCGCGACGGATTCTTGCGCGATGTGACTTTCGGCGGTTCGTATGAGGGCGAAGGGAGCGATACTACGGGCAAAAAAATATACTTCCCGCCGGTCACGACTTCGCAACTGCACCGCATGACATCGGGCCGTATGGCGGTGGAGGGCTTGGTGGACTGGCAACATCCTTCGGGCGTTTCGCTTACGTACAAGCCGGGCGCCACATTCGATAAAAAACTTTCTTCGATTTCGTATTACGAGACCTCTTACTCGCATGAATTCGAAGCGGGCTACCGCATCAATCTGGATCATTTTGTGGGCGGCACGCTCCTGATTCAAGAAAACGAACTTTCGGCCATGCAGGAATGGAACTGGGATATTTACGACGGAACGCTGCGCTACCGCTTTGACTTTTTGCAGGGATTCTTTGTGCAACCGCTCGGGCGTTACCGCACTGGCGAAGGGGGCGATGGCTCTGGTCGCGAAGAAGGCCTGTTTGATGCCGACCTTTGGGAAGGCGCCTTGCGTGTCGGTTACAATCGCCAGAAAAAGGTGAATTCTTATGCGAACTTCTCGGTGGTGCAAGTCAAAAGCCATGGCGACATAATCCCGTACCAGGTGATGGATGGCTACAGCGATGGCCGTACGTATCGTTTTGAATTTTCGCTCTCTGTGGATTTGAATGATTTCTTGACGATGGGTTGCAGTTACATTTTGCGGTTTGGCGACGCCGAAGAGAATATCTTCCAGAAGCTTAGCACTGAAGCGAGGGCGTACTTCTAATGCGTAATTCGGAATTCAGAGTTCGGAATTTGTTTTGTGTGCATAGCATCTGTATGGTGAAGTGCTTCCTTTTTATTGCAACAATGCTTTTCGTTGTTGTTGCATCTTCTGCTTCGGAAGGGTGCCGCATTACGGCGGTGCAGTGGGTGGGCGAGCGCGAATTGTACGAAGAATCCCAAGTGCAGGCGCTGGTGGGCAAATCCTGCGAAAGTTGGCCGCTGACGCGAGACCGCATCGTAAGCTATTATGAAAATCGGGGATTCTTGTCGGCAAAACTTTCGGGCGAACTGGATTCGGCCGGCGTGCTGACCGTTCAATTGGACCGCGGCATTCCTTGGGTGTGGGCAGATCCCGAGAACATGGATTCCTCGGGTAGCGACATCGAGGTGTTCCGCCGGCAAACGAAAATCGAACCGGGAAAACTCGTGTCACCGCTGGAATTGGAACGCTCCGACATGAAGCTTGCGAGCTTGGGCTATTACAACCGTACGGCTCCGGCTCAAATCTTCCGTGACCCGGTGCGCAACCGCATAATCCCGGTGTACCACATGCAGGCGGCTGCCGTTTCCGAGGCATATGCGTTACTCACGTATTCCAGCGAAACCGACGAGTGGGAAGGCAACGTGAATGTGGCTCTCTATAACATTCGCGGAACAGCCCGCGACTTGACTCTAGAAGGCTATACTGCAGATAATGCCCGCAGGCTAGAAGGTTCGTACAAGGAACCGTGGATTTTCGGTTCTGAATGGAACGTGTTTGCCCGTGGCTATTTCGACGAAGATTCTTCGGAACGCGATGCCTACGGCGAAATCGGAATTTCCCGCGACATCGGCTTTGACTTTACCTTGGGCGTGTTCCTCGGCATCGGTAGCAACCGAAAAACATCGACCTTTGAACTCTCTTATGTGTCGCTTGACCGATTTGTATTGCCGCGCTCGGGTACGCGATTCAACGGCTCGATTGTTTGGAATATGGACCGCCCGGATTCCTTGGACAATTACCTGAAGGCGTCAGCCAAATTCTCGCGGTACTTGCCGATTTATGGCAACTGGATAACTCGCTTTAGCGGGGCTGCCGGCGGAATATTCCCGACCGATGCGGACTTGGACCGCTTCGATTATTTCGCGCTGGGCGGCATGGATAGCTTCAAGGGCATGGACGTACGCTTTATGCGGAGCCGCGCCTACGGGTATTCCGAATTCGCGATTCTATGGCAAGATGGCTACGACTTGAGCATCGAGGCTTTCTACCAGCCGGGACTTTACCGCGCATTTGCGCCGGAACATGGCTGGAAGCGCGAACATGATTACGGCGTGGCCTTTACGCAGTACCGCGGCAACTGGAGCGTGAACCTGTATTACGCGCTACGCAACGGCGAGAATTACCTTGACGGCATAATAGGATTCGGACTAAAAACTTTATTTTAGGTGTGAGCTATGAGCAGCGAGGTCGATCGCCTCTGGCACGAGCTCATTGCTAAATAGGAGTTTTACTCTTCTCGCCGGCGATTTCTCGTACGAGTTTCGGCACCAGATAGCCGGGCAGCTTGGTGCGGATTTCTGCAATCAGCTTGCGGGCTTCTTCATCGCTCACTTCAAAATGGGCGACCCCGTTTGCGTGGTCCAGCTGGTGCAGGTAGTAGGGGAGCACTCCCTGCTCGAAAAGTTTGCGGCACAAGGCGGTGAGCTTGATGGCTTCATCGCTGATTCCCCGCAGGAGTACGCTCTGGTTCAGAAGCGTCCAACCGCTAAAGCGCAATTGTGCAAAAACAGTTGCAGATTCCTCGTCCAGTTCGTCGGCGTGGTCTACATGCGACACCAGCACGCAGCTAAACCTGGCCGGCAGTTCGCGCAGCAGTTCAAAATGCTGCATCACCAGGTCCGGGCGCATCACGGGGAGTCTCGTGTGGATGCGGAGCGTGGTGACCGAGGGGTGCGTCGCAATCGCTTCAATCAGTTCGCGGAAGGTGCCGGGACCAAGGGTCAGCGGGTCACCGCCCGAAAGAATCACTTCCCACACATCGGTGTGGGTATCGAGCCAGTGGCCCACCTGGCGTGCAACGTCGGGTGTGTTTTGGAAAGGGTAGTTCTTGCGGAAACAGAAACGGCAACGGGCACCGCAGGTGGCGGTCGAGACAATCAGGGCTCGTTGGTCGTATTTCTGGATCACACAGTCGGATTTTCCGGCCGGTAAATCGCCTACGGGGTCGTCTACAAAGCCTTCGACCTTCTTGAGTTCGTCCTTGGTGGGCAAAATTTCGCGCAACAGGGCGGCAGGGTCGCCAGCCTTCTTGATCAGGTCGGCGTAATGCCTAGAACAAAGGAACGGAAACTTCGGGTTCAGGTCAAGGTCGGCAAGTGCGGTCGTTTTGGCAATGACTGTCGCCAAATCGGATCCCAAATAGTCCAAAAAGTCAGGGATTTGCGTAAAAACGGTAACGGGGCTTTCCATTATATTGCTAAATTTAGAATCAAAATCAACAAGAGGATAATATGGGTACTGTAAGCACCAACGAATTCCGCAAGAAACTTAAAATCATGGTTGATGGTCAGCCGTACGAAATCATCGAAAACCAGTTTGTGAAGCCGGGTAAGGGTCAGGCCTTTAACCGCGTTCGCATCAAGAACTTGGTGACCGGCCGCACCCTCGAACGCACTTGGAAGAGTGGCGATACGGTTGAAGAAGCCGACGTGACCTTCACCGAAATGACCTACCTCTACAATGACGGTTCTACTTGGTATTTCTTGAACAACGAAACTCAGGAAACTGAAGAAATCTCCAAGGAAGCTCTCAATGGCTGCGAAGTTTGGCTCCTCGACGGCGCTACTGTCGAAGTCACTTGGTGGAAGGACCCGAAGTCCGGCGCTACGCTTCCGATCGAAGTGATTCCGCCTACCTTCGTTGACCTCATGATCATCGACGCTCCTCCGGCAGTCCAGGGCAACACCAGCGGTAACGTGATGCGTGAATGCACCGTTGAAACCGGCGCCAAGGTGATGATTCCGCTCTTCATCGAGAACAACACCAAGATCCGCGTGGACACCCGCGACGGTTCTTACCTCGAAAGAGCTAAGTAATCTTTAAAAAGATTTCAGAAATGCTCCTGGCTCCGGCTGGGAGCTTTCTTTGTATGTAGGGGGAAGAGTCCCCCTCGCTGCAACCGCCCTTGGCGTTTTCCGCTACCCTCTCTCCTAAGGGGCTCTGCCCCCTAAGACCCCTAATGGAGCCACACTGATTCGGAATCACTAACGTGATTCCTGTTTTTATAATTTAAATTTGACGTATGAAGATTTTTAACATTTTGGCTTTGTCTATTTTTCTGACTCAGCTTGTAGCTTGCGATGACGACAGCAGTTCTTCCCCCGTTACCCCGAACGACAGCGATATACGAGACTGCGCAACTTGTTGCGCTAGTGGAGTTATCCTCTGTGGGGAGGAATCTAGTAGTAGCGTCGCCACGGTAAATTTCTCTTCCAGCGTCAAGAATGAATCTAGTAGCAGTGTCGAGACTGCTTCTTCAAGTAGTGTTCTTTCATCGTCATCCTGGAGTTCCGAAGGATCGATAGAATCCAGCAGTAGCATTGACTCGGCGAAATCCTCTTCCTCAGTCATGAGTTCTTCCTCTTCAGTTGAACAGAATTGTTCTGCGCTCTTGGAGGGAGCTGACGGCTGGAGCTGGGATGTTCCTAAAGAATGTCGCCTGAACCCTGATATAACCTACGGCACCATGACCGACAGTCGCGACAAGAAGGTGTACAAGACGGTGAAAATTTGTGACCAGACATGGATGGCTGAAAACCTGAATTACGCCGACAGTACGAAGACTCCGAGCTTGTTGAAACGCAGCTGGTGCTATAACAACAAGGCTGAAAACTGTGCCGTGGCCGGTCGCCTTTACACCTGGGCGGCGGCGATTGACTCGGTTGCTTTGTATGATGGTGGCAACGGTGTGGACTGCGGTTATAACAGAACCTGTATGCTCCCGGCAAAGGTGCAGGGCATTTGCCCGGAAGGCTGGCACCTGCCGACTAACACAGAATGGGATTCCCTGTTTGCCGAAGTGGGCGGAAGCTCGACTGCTGGTAAGATTCTTAAGTCGCAGACGGGCTGGTACAACAATGGCAATGGTACGGATGGCGTGGGCTTTTCCGCACTGCCTGTCGGCTACAGGTACTACGTTGGCAGCTTCAACGGCGTTGGCTACGCCTACTACTGGAGTGCCACTGAGCTCAATAGAGACTACGCCTACGGCATGCTCTTGAGCTACGGGCGCGAGAGTGCGAACCTGCACGACGTCCTCAAGGACATCGGGTATTCAGTTCGTTGTCTAAAGGACAATCCCTAACCCCTTCCTAACATCTACTGTCTACTTCCTACTGCGACGAAGTCGCATTGACAATCTGTCTATGGAATAAGGGCGCCGGGGGCGCCTTTTGTGTTTTTTTCAAGATATCTTTAAGAAGGATGTTTGAAAAAGAAGGGATGTCATGAGATTTTTAAATAAATTCTCAGGTTTCGTGCCGGCAGCATGTTTTGCTGCGGGCTTGTTGTCGTTCGGAGCAATTCTGGCGAATGCCGCTCCGGACCCGAATTTCCACATTTACATCGCATACGGCCAGTCCAACATGGGCGGCACTGCCGATGCCCAGAGCGCCGATAAGGTCGAAAATTCGCGGTTCAAGATTTTTGCGACGCAAAAGTGCTCGGGTAAGGGGCGCAACACGTTGGGTGAGGTTTATCCGGCGGTACCCTCGCTCTTCAACTGCGGCAACACGATTTCGATTGCCGACTGGTTCGGGCGCACGATGGCCGACAGCATGCCTGACGTGACCATCGGGATTATCCCGGTTGCGGTGGGCGGCGCTAGCATCAAGCTCTTTGATCAAGATCAGTATGCAAGTTACCTCGCGGGCGCCGAAAGCTGGCTCCAGAATTACGCGAAAGAATACGCCAGCGATGGCAATGTGACGAAGACGATTATCGATATCGCGAAGAAGGCGCAGCAGGTGGGCGTCATCAAGGGATTCATCTTCCATCAGGGCGAAACCGACGGCGGCTACCCGGACTGGCCGAAAATCGTGAAGAAGACCCGCGACGATATTCTGAAGGCGCTCAATATGAGTTCCGACACGGTGCCGTTCGTGGCGGGCGAGCTCCTGCGTTCGGGCTGCTGCTATTCCGACCGCGTGTCGAAACTCCCGAATACGATGGACAACACTTACTACGCGTCGTCCGAGGGCCTTGGCGGCAATGGCGTGGACCGCTACCACTTCGGTCACGATGCCTACGTGACGTTCGGCAAGCGCTATGCGGAGCAGATGCTCAAGGCAATAAACCGCGCTCCGGTGGTTCCCGAACCGCAAAAGCCTTTCAAGGGTAAGGCGTTTGAAATTCCGGGCAAAATTGAGGCGGAAGACTTCGACATTCCGGGTGTCGGCTCGGGCAATGACTCCTACAAGGAAAACGATTCCGAAGACCATGGCGGTAGCAATTACCGCGAAGGGACGGGCGTCGACATTTACAAGAAGGCGACGGGCTACATCGTGGGCTACAACCAGGAAGGCGAATGGCTCGAATACACCGTGAACGTGAAGGAAGCGGGCGAATATTCCTTCTATGCGTCGGTCGCATCCGCAAACGAGACTTCGGACTTCCAGATGTCGCTTGACGGCAAGAACATCACGGACGTAATCTCTGTCCCGAAAAACGAAGGCGAGGACAACTACGACGACTACAACAAGGTGCGGGCGACGGTGAACCTCCCTGCGGGCGAACACATATTGCGCTTTACGGTAACCGGTTCCTGGATGGACGTGGATTACTTTGTGTTCGGAGAGGATGAAGTCGTTTGCGTTGATGAATGCACAGCCTTTGTAAAGCCCGCGCTATCGCATGCGGCCGGAACCGAAAGCTACCGCATCTTCGACATGAACGGCAACTATTTGGGAAAGGTGCGAGCCTCTGGATTGCAGGAACTCCGTGCCAGCGCGAAAGCCCTCGTGAAAACTGGCGGCACGTTCATCGCAAAATCCCGCGCAGGCTCCACGACGATACGCGTGATGAAGTAATTAGCGTTCGCGCGTTCCGTTAGAGACTGAGCGATTTCCTGAACACCCGGGCGACTTCGTCCGGGTTGTCGCTTTTTAGCCAGCTGAGCGTTTCTGTGCCGCGGTAGCTCCACGCGAAGATGTTGTCGATACCTGCTTTGCGGCTTTCCTCGACGGCGATGGCTAGGTCGTTTTCGCGGCCGGCCTCGATCTGGTACGCCTTGATCCACATCTGCACGGCCTTGCCGTACTTGGCGGCGGCTTCGGTCAGCTTGCGAGCAGTCTCGGCGTATTTTTCGCGGACCCATTCTTCGGTGGCACCCTTTTCCCAATACGGGTCAGATGCGACTTCGTCTACGCTTTCAAGGCCTGCAACGCGGCCCCAGTCGTCAAGACCTGCGGGGAACCACGGCGGCAGCATGCAAACGCAGTTGCGCTTGCCGCGGGCATGAACGTCCTCGGTCATTTCCCTCAAAAAGTCAATGAGCGAATCCTCGCGGAATTTCTTCACGTCGTCGGTGAGTTCGGCGGGCATCTCGTAGCCGAACTGGGCGCGGAACTTCTCGCGACAATGCGGGCAGCGGCAGCTCCAGTTGCTAAGCCCGCCCTTCTCAAAGTAAAAATGCGGCTCGTCCCAGAAAATCGTGCTCACTTTCGTGGCGCATACGCTTTCAATCCACTTGTGCATGTAGGCGCGGAACTCCGGATGGTTCGGGCAGGCGGCCACCTTGGGCTTGCCGTCGAGCGCCACCTGGCATAAGTCGTGGTTGCGTGCAGTCAGTTCCGAATACGCTTCACCGCCAAACACGCGGCCCACGCCCCATGGGTTCACGTAGACTGTCAGACCGAGGTCTGCGGACTGGTCCACGATATCCTTCATGGTGCCGTAGTAGTATTGCTGGTCTTCTTCGCTCCAGGTGTGGAGCACCGCGTTAAAACCCGCCGCCTTGATGTCTTGCATATCGGCAAGAACATGCTTAGGCGAACGCACGCCAAAATAACTTACGCCTTTAATCATAATGGGTAATGTAGTATTTAGAATTTAGAACTTAGAGCTTAGAACTTAGAAAATGTCTAAGTTCTACCAACTAAGCTCTACCAACTGTGCCGCAGGCACTAGTTATTAGCCCATTGGGGCGATCCGCTCTTGAGCAACACCTGTTCGAGCGTGCTGTACCATTCGTCTTCACTCACGGGTTTGCGGACCCAGTAATAATTTTCGTCGCACTGGGGGAGCGGCATGTTGTCGGGCACCAATTCCACAATCCACGATTCAGGAATGCCGTCGTGCAAGAGCTTGCTGAACTTGAGGTTCTGTTCGTGCGGGCGGTCTGCGTGGTCGAGAATGATAAGTGCGGGGGACTGTCCGATAATCAGGGCCGATTCCAGTAGGTTCGTTGCGTCTTCGATCGAATTGCAAGTGTACATGGTGGAATCTTCTGCCAAATCGCCGTGCTCCAAAAGCCAACGGAAAGTCCATTGACTGAGGCGGTCTAAGCTACCGGGGGAGGACGGAGCGATGAAGAAAATGTGTCCCATGGCCTAAAAGATAGGTAATTCTCCCAAATTGTGGATAGATTTTTTCGCTTTTTTCAAAAAATATTTTTTGTCAAAAAGAAACACTCAATTTATCAACAACTTACCGCCAAACTGTTTTTTTGAAATTTTTTTTAATAGAAAAAGTGGGGATGATAGTGAATAAAAAAGTGGTTTATGCGGAGAGGAAATGGAAGCGTCGGCCTAGGATGGGGAGCGTAAAAAAGCCCCTCCCTCATTAAAAATTATATTTTAAAGAAAAAGCTTTTTGATGATTTAAAAAGATGTTTCCTAATTTAGGTGAATTCAATTTTATTCAGGCCCTTTTAAAAGATGCTGCCGCCTTTAAAAAAGAACCTCCCGCAACAAGAGGCTGGCTCGGTGTGGGCGATGACTGCGCCCAATTCGACGGCTGGCTCGTGACCAAGGATTTGTCAGTCGAAAATACGCATTTCAGGCTGGATTGGTCAACGCCGGAACAGGCGGTCGAAAAGCATATCGTTTCGAACGTGTCGGACATTAATTCCATGGGCGGCATTCCGCGCTTTGCGGTGCTTGGGCTTTGTATCAACAAGAATTGGTCGCCGGAAACTCGCACCCGCGTGCAGGCCGCTCTTTCGCAGGGCTTTGCCAAGCGTGGAATCACCTTGATTGGCGGCGACACCGTGGTGGGCGATGTGGGTCTGTTTTCGACAACGCTCTTGGGAACGCTCGAAAATGAAAATTCGAAACCTCTGTTGCGCTCGGCTGTAAAGCCCGGTGATACATTGTATGTAAACGGAACGCTCGGTAAATCGGGTGCTGGCCTTTGGCTTTTGGTGAACCACCCCGAGGCCAAAGACGAATTCCCGACGCTGGTGGAATACCACTTGGCTCCTAAAATTTGCGAATCTGCCGGGGCTGAACTTTTGCGTTTGGGGGCGTGCGGCGCATGCATGGACATTAGCGACGGACTTTCGTCGGAACTGAACCACTTGGCTCTTTCTTCCAATGTTGATTTGCAAATTATTGAAAATAAACTCCCGATAGACCCCGAAGTTACGCGCTTGTGCGAAAAATATGGCCAAAATCCCCTAAATTTTGCATTAAATGGGGGTGAGGAATATCACTTGCTGTTTGCAAATTCTAGCCCAAAAAGTATATTTAAAGCAAATACCCAATTGGGCGAGGTGTGTGAAATTGGATTTGCCGTAGAAAAATCTGCGGGCGACCCGGTCAACATGCTTTGCAAAAATGGAGAAAAAATGCCCGTTCAACCTCGGGCGTGGTCGCATTTATGATAAATAGCAATAAGATGAACTTGGGCCAGTTGCTGCTTCGTCAAGGCGTATTGGACGAAGACCAGTTGGCTCATGCCATGGCCGAACACAAACGTACCGGGCTTATGCTCAGTAAGATTCTGGTGCGCCTTGGCATGGTGAGCGAAGAAACGCTAACGAACATCCTCGGGTCGCAGATGCAGTCTTCGACCAAGATGCGTATCGGTGAAATGCTCCTCGCTCAAGGGTACATTACGCAGGAGCAGCTAGACAAGGCGCTCGAGACGCAGAAGACGACCGGCAAGCGCCTTGGCCGTACATTGGTGGACCTGGGCTACATGCCCGAGGAACGCCTTGTTGAAATTCTTTCGAGGCAGTTCGAAGTTCCGTATGTAAAGCTCGACAATTTCAATATTGACCCGAACGCCTATACCTTCTTGCCCGAAGACATGTGCAAGCAGTACAAGGTGGTGCCGCTGTTCGTGCAGAAGGGTGAAGATGATCGTCGTCAGGTCCGCTCTGTGATGACGATTGCCATGACGGACCCGACGAACATGCGCACGATTAGCATCGTGAAGTTCAAGGTCCGTATGGACGTGGACATCGTGATGGCCTCCGAAGCGGACGTGATGAAGGCCATTGAACGCGTGTTTGCAGGTCATGGTCCTACCGAAGAGTCTCTCGCCGAACTTATCAGTGAATCTAAGGACGGTGAAGAACTTGAAACCGTGGAACGCGGTCAGGGCGGTAATGACGAACCGGAACTGACCGACGAAGAAGGCCGCCAGGTGGTGCGAATCGTGACCACGCTGATTCACGAAGCCATCGCCCGTCACGCATCCGATATTCACCTGGAACCCCAGGAGACATTCCTCAAGCTCCGCTACCGTATTGACGGCGACCTGCAGGTCATGTCTCCCATTCCTGCCCGCTTGATGCCTCAGATTCTTTCCCGTATCAAGCTTCTTTCCAAGATGGACATCGCTGAAAAGCGTAAACCCTTGGACGGTCGTTTCACGGTGCGTTACAAGGGCTCCGAGGTGGACCTTCGTGTGAGCTCCTTCCCGATATCGCTCCGTAAGCGCGGCGTTTGCGAAAAGATTGTTATGCGTATCTTGGACCCGAACTCGGGTCAGTTCCCCTTGAAGGACATGGGCTTTGACCCGCGCGTACTCAAGCAGTTTATCGATGCGATTAATGCTCCTAACGGTATTGTGCTGGTGACCGGTCCTACCGGTTCCGGTAAGTCTACCACGCTTTACGCTTCTATTCGAGAAATTTTGGATTCCACCATCAACATCTCTACGATGGAAGACCCGGTGGAATTGAATATTGATGGTGTGAACCAAGGACAGATCAACAACGCCGCTGGCTTTACCTTTGCGGCGGGCATTCGCGCCCTCTTGCGTCAGGACCCGGATGTGATTATGATCGGTGAAATGCGTGACCAAGAAACTTCGTCCATGGCTATCGAAGCAGCTTTGACTGGTCACTTGGTCTTCAGTACGCTCCATACCAACGATGCTGCCGGTGCATTCCCGCGTTTGCTCGAAATGGGTCTGGAACCGTTCCTTGTGTCTACCGCTATTAAGGGCGTGCTTGCACAACGTCTTGTGCGCCGCATTTGTAAGTATTGTAAGGAACCTGTCGAAATTTCGCAGGCCATGCGCGACGAATTCCACTTGAGTCCCGACATGCAGTTCTACCATGGTAAGGGTTGCGACAAGTGCGATGGTTCGGGCTACAAGGGGCGTTGCGGTATTTACGAATTCCTGGTGCCGAACGAAACCGTGCGTAACCTGATTATCAAGCGTTCTTCGGGCGACGTTATCAAACGCGCCGCCATGCAGGAATGCGGCATGATTACCTTGCGTATGGACGGTATCCAGAAGGCACTTGATGGACACACGACGCTCGAACAGGCTATTGGCGCCTCTACGTCGGATGACTAGTCGAAGCCCCTGATTCAAATTTAAAGGAAGACTCTCTTCGAGAGTCTTTCTTTTTTTCTATATTGCACATATGTGTATTAAAAGGGACCCCCATGGCGAATATTGTAGATAATGCTGTTTTAGATAAAGAACTGAACCCGGAACAGGCCGCGGCGGCTAAAAAGATTGATGGCCCGATGCTGATTTTGGCGGGTGCCGGTTCGGGAAAGACGCGTTGCATTACCTATAAGATTGCTCACCTCGTTTCGCAGTATCGCGTGGAACCGGACCGCATTTTGGCGGTGACTTTTACGAACAAGGCTGCGCGCGAAATGAAGTCGCGTATCCAGAAGTTACTCGACAGCAACATGAACTTTGCCTGGATGGGAACGTTCCATTCCGTGTGCTTGCGCCTTTTGAAGCTTTGTCTTTCTAAGCAGTCCGTGCTTGATGCCTTGGGCGGCACGTGGTACGACGGCAATTTCTCGATTTACGATGACGACGACCAGAAACGCCTCCTGAAAGAAATCATGAAGGAGCAGGTGGGCGACAATTTTGAACCCTCCGAAGTTAAGAAAATGCATGGCGCGATTTCGAAGTACAAGAACACGATTTTGTACCGTGGAAAGGTCGCTCAGCTGCAGACTCCCGATGTGGCGCAGGAATTGGCAAACTTCCCAGACGAAGAGCTGCGTGCAAAGATTTACGCCGAATACCAGAAACGCCTTAAAGAATCGAACGCCATGGACTTTGACGACTTGTTGTTCAACACGGTTTACATGCTGCAGAAGATTCCGAATTTGGCAAGCCAGTTGGCACAGCGATTCCGCTATGTGGTGGTGGACGAATATCAGGATACGAACGACGTTCAGTACGAACTGTTAAAATTGCTGATAAACGAAAATAAGAACGTGACGGTGGTGGGTGACGACGACCAGAGTATTTACGGCTGGCGCGGCGCGAACATCAAGATTATCCGCAACTTCCACCGCGATTTTGCACCGGTGACGATTGTCAAGCTCGAACGCAATTACCGCTCAACCGCAAACATCGTGAAGGGGGCGGGCTCCGTGATTGCGCACAACATCCGTCCGCAAGAAATGCAGAAGAACGTGTTCTCTAAAGAAGATGCGGGCGACTTGATTCACGTGCGCCACTTTATGGACGACCGCTCCGAAGCGTCTACCATTGCAGACACGATTGCAAAAGCGGGCGAGGATTTTTATGCCAAAACGGCCGTGTTCTACCGCACCAACGCGCAGTCCCGCGCCTTGGAAAAGGCGCTGAATGACCGCCGTATACCGTCGGTCATTTTTGGCGGCATGCGATTCTGGGACCGCAAAGAAATCAAGGACGTACTTGCATACTTGCGCCTGCTCGCTAACGAGCGTGACGATGCCGCCTACCTGCGCGTCATCAATACGCCGCCTCGCGCCATTGGAAAGACGACTGTCGAAAACATCTTGGAAAGAGAACGCCAAGGCGAAGGCTCCTTCTGGGATAACTTGCTTGCCGAAGTCAACAGCGGAAGCCGCTCGGCAATCAAGCTTAAGGGCTTTACGGACTTGGTGCAGGGCTGGAAATCTTTGCTTGCCGCAGGCGAAACTCCGCTCCCGATTTTGGCCGAAAAAATCATCAATGACGTGGGTTACAAGGAATTCCTGCGCAAAGAAGACGAACTTACCGCCGACGAACGCATCGGTAACTTGGACGAAATGGTGAACGCCATCCGTGAATTCGACGAAGAACATCCGGGGGCCACACTCGACGCATTCTTGCAGGATATTTCGCTACTCACCGATGCCGACAAGAAGGTGGACAATTCCAAGGGCCAGGTGACGCTCATGACGATTCACATGGCGAAGGGCCTGGAATTCAACACCGTGCACATCGCCGGCTGCGACGAAGAAATTTTCCCGCTGATTCGTGCGTCTTCTACTCTGTCTGGCGCCGAGATGAACGAGCAGATGGAAGAAGAACGCCGCCTGTTCTACGTGGGCTGCACTCGCGCCGAAAAGAAATTGTACCTGTATCATGCGGAACGCCGATTCTTCCAGGGTAACATTCGCCCGTTTGCGCCGTCCCGTTTTCTTAAGGAACTGGATCCGTCGGTAGTCGACTTTACGCCTTGCACCGATTTCGGCTTTGGCGCAAGCGATTTCAATCAGGATTTCGCGGGCGGCTCGTCGGGATTTTCGCGCCCGCCGCGTCCGAACATTCCGTCTTATCCGCGTAGACCGTCCGGAAGCTTTGGCGGTGGTTACGGTGGAGCTTCGTCTCGCCCGAGTAATTTTGGCTCTTACGGTTATAACCGCTCCTCGGCGATTCCGAATTCTGTCAAGAAAAATGACAAGCATATCGTTTACCGTAATCCGGTGAAGGTCGCGGCTCCTGTCAAGCCGGCCGAACCTTCGGGCCCGCGCGTGGTCTACGACGAATACAGCGAGAATCCGTACCATCCGGGCGTACGCGTGCGCCACATGAAGTACGGTGTGGGCACGATTGTCAAGTGCTATGGTTCTGGCGACAATGCCCGTGTAGATGTGCGTTTCGGTAGCGACCCGACGGTCCGTACGATTATTTTGAAGTATGCGGCGCTGCAAATAGTCGGTTAACTCGGAATGCGGAATTCAGAATTCGGATTTTTAAGCTGAAAATTATAATTCCGAACTTCGAAATCTGAAATCCGAATTGATTATGCAACTCTGGGTTGCTTTTTCGCCAAAATAATTTGCTATTTTGTGGACGTAAGAAAAGAGGTTTTATGCTCGAACGTGAAGAAGTTTTGAAACTCGCGAAGCTTTCCAGGCTCGAAGTTGCCGAAGAAGATATTGAATCCGTGAAGGGTCACTTGGACAAGATGCTCAACCACCTTGAAGCTCTTAAGGCCTTGAACCTTTCCGACGTGGAACCGATGACCGCTGTCGAAAACGGTGCGACGATTCTCCGCGAAGACGTGCCTGTGCCGGGTCTCTCGCTTGAAAAGGCCTTCATGAACGCTCCGGCTGTGGAAAACGATCACTTCGCCATTCCGAAGGTCATCGGCGGCTAAATTCTCGGCTTGAAAAATTAGCCCATGGCAGTTCATTGCGTTGTGCCAGCCCGAATGGGGTCGTCCCGCTTTCCGGGCAAACCCTTGATCAAGATTGCAGGCAAAGAAATGATTGTGCGCACCCTGGAACGTGCGCTTTTGGCCGAATGTTTTGAACGCATTGTTTGTGCTACCGATTCCGAAGAAATTGCAGACGTGGTTTCTCGGGCGGGTTTTGAATTTATCTTGACTCCAGATGCGGCAACTGGTTCTGACCGCGTCGCCTTTGCGGCCCGGGCCCTCGATTTGGACCTCGTGGTGAACTTGCAGGGCGACGAACCGTTGGTGGAACCTTCTGTGCTGTGCGAAGTGGCAATGACGCTCGAAAAGCACCCTGATGAATGGGTGACGGTCGCGTGCCCCTTGAATCCTACCGAGGCGGGACTCAAGACGGTAGTCAAGGTTTTGGTAAAAGACGATTACGCGGTGGACTTTACCCGGTGGGTGGCGAATGAGGACGCTCCCCGCTGGTTCCAGCACCAGGGAATCTATGCTTATTCCAGGGTGTGCCGCGACGAATTTTCGTCTTTGCCGCAAACCGATGTCGAAAAGGAACGCTCCCTGGAGCAGATGCGGATTCTGGGCAAACGCCCTATTCGCATTGTCCAGAGCAAGTACCCGTCGATTTCGGTGGATGTCCCTTCAGACGTGAATGCGGTGGAGGAGGCGCTTAAGAAGCCCTTTGGTCGAGGATAACCAACGGAGGTTGTCCTTATGAATGCACCTGAAAAAAACGTAGTCCGATTGGCGTTCTGCCTTTTGGTCATTGGAATCATTGTCCGGGTTCTCCCGTGGGGACTCCCGTCTATCGAGCATTTTGAGGTGGGGGAGACGTTCATTGTGGCGAACGAGGCCCCCCTGGTAGTCGTTAGGGACCGTGTTGCCGTAGATAGTTCGCAAGTGTCAAAAAATGACGCTAATTCAGTAAGTCGACCTCAAAAAGAGCGAAAACCGTCAAAAAAAGTGAATTTGCCTGTCCATGTCAATACGGCCTCCCTGGACGAACTTTGCGCCCTGAATGGGGTCGGTCCGAAGCTCGCCGAGAAGATTTTGGAGGTCAGAAATGCCCTTGGAGCCTTCAAAAATGCCGAAGATTTGCAAAAAGTGCCTGGAATTGGCAAGAAAAAATTGGAAAAGCTCCTTCCAGGGGTAATTTTTGATTAGTTTTAGAGTGTAGTTTTTTTCATAAGTCGTTGATAATATGAGTGATACGAAGATTTACATGGGTATAGAAGCAGGGGACGCTTCTCTGAAAGTTGCCCTTGTGGATGCGGCTGAACGCCGTGTTCTGAAGACGGCCGTTCTCGATACGGAAACCGCCCCCCTTGACGATGTCTATACTTTTGAAACCGTCCTCCAGGGATGGATGGAGTTCAACCAGATTGAATCTGTCGAAGCCGTTTCGGTGGCAATTCCTGCATTTAGGTCGATTATCCGCCAAATCTTTGTCCCGGCTGAAGCCACAAAGAACGTTGACGACTATGTAAAGTGGTATGTTTCGCTGATTACGAACGCTGAATCCAATGCGTATGTAATTGATTACAAAATCATGAGCGGTGACCCCGAACTCGGATACACGATTATGCTGATTGCTGTCCGTGAACAATGGGTCGATAATTTACGTAAAGGCTTCCGTAACAAGGCTTTAGCTCCTAAGGCCATGGATGTGGACGTGCTCTCGCTCATGAACCTGATGGATTATGCCGAAAATGTGTCCGAACTGACATGTATAGTCAAGGCTGACTATGCCGGTGTGACGCTCCTTTGGCTCACTAAGGACAACCTGCATGCGCTCCGCTGCGTGTCCACTCTTTCGCTGGTGAACAACACCAAGGAAGAAGCTTACCAGATTCTGGCTAGGGAAATTGCTGAACAGATTGCGGTTGCCCAACAGGAAAACGCCTCGGTCTCGACGAAGTCAATCCGTCTGTGCGGTGAAATGGCTAGCGATTTGCTGTTCGTGGAAGACGTCCGTGCTAAGTTGCCCGAATACCAGCTTTCTTTGATGGATTCTTTCTCTAACTTGAGGCTCCCGATTGAAGAAGAAGATTCTGCCGCCGTGCTTTCTTGCGCAGGTGCAATCGGGGCTGCCTTGAATGTGATGGAGGGTGTATGATTCATTTGAACTTGATTGACGCTGCCGAGCGCTTGGTCGAAGTCGAAACTGTGGCTCCGGTCAACGTCACGAGCGTTAAGGAACTGCAGAAAAAGTCTCGCAAGAAGGCTATGACGGTTCTTGTGGCCGCCCTGTTTGTGTTTGTTGCCTTCAGTTGCTTCTTGAGTGTTGCTGGCGTTCCCAAGCAGTTGCAGGGCTTGTTGCCGCCGCCTTATCTGGATTTGATTGGCGCCGAAGACCCGACCCGTTCCGCTCTTGCTATTGGTGCTGGACAGCGTACCTCCGCTGGTGGTTCGCTTGAAGCCGAAGCTGCTGCCGCTGCCGCCATGATCCGTCAACGAGACAATGTGACGGTCAAGCAGGTCGTGGGCGAAATCAATCCGCAGGCCTTGTTCAACAACAAACGCTCGGATTACAATAGCTACTTGCCGCTCGAAAAACTTTCGTTCCAGAAGGCTTCTGTCGGCCAGTTCTTCGCATTCTTGAATACGGCAACACCTGATGACGTGGGTTTCTCGGATTGTATTTACCAGGCTCCGAACTACTTCTATGTACGCGGCGTGGCCGGTAACCCGAATTCCCAGAAGGCTTTCCTCGATCGTATGCGCGCGGTCAGTTCCGATTTCAGGACTCCGCCTCTGCCCGAAAACGCTCCGGCTACCGACATTACCGCTTTCGGTATGTACAACGTGAACAACGTGAATCTGGCTGCAGTTTCTTCGTTTGTACCGTCTTCCGAAGTGAACAACGAAATCAAGTCCATGAAGGCTTTGGCGGCAACCCAGAAGGTGCAGTTCTCCGGACTTGACAAACCGGCGATTGAAGAATTTGGTGTGTACAAGCGCTATACGCTTAAGGCTACCACGACTGCGGACTTTGCCGAACTCAACGGCTTTGTCACTGCGTTTGTGAACTCGCCGTCTCGTATCGGTATTCGTAACATCGAAATGAAACTTGCCAAGAAGGATATGTTCACGACAGTCCTTTTTGAAATGCTTGTGATAAAGTAATACCAGATGCCTATTCGCATTACGGGTGGACTGATGCGGGGAAGGAACGTTCCGTCCCCGGATACCTCCAAGACAAGACCTACAGCTTCTCGTACAAGAGAAGCTCTCTTCAATATTCTGCAGGGTGTTGAAAAATTTCGCGTGCTCGACTTGTTCGCTGGTACCGGCATTATGGGAATCGAGGCTTTGAGCCGTGGTGCTGCAAGTGTGGTGGCTGTCGAAATGGCGCATGCTCAGGCGAGACTGGTGCTGCAGGCTTATAAGGCGCTGTCCCTAGAATCTAAGCTTACTTTGTTAGAAAAAAATGCCTTGACGCTTGATAAAGAATCTCTTTGCGCAAGTGAAGGTTTTGACTTGATTTATGCGGATCCACCCTTCAAGGACTTGGAATACCCGGATCTGCGCCCCTATTGGGATTGGCTGAATCCGGGTGGCGTTGCCGTGTTTGAAGCCCCCAGCCGGAATTTACCAGCCTGGGTGAAAGAAGCTGACGAAACGGGAATGGTGCAAGTCCGCCGCTACGGCGAATCCTCGCTAGTGATCTATAGAAAGTAGACTGTAGACGGTAGGAAGTAGACAGTTTTTCTTGAATATAACTTCGTACTTCCTACTTCTCACTTCCTACTTTTCTAAATTGTAGTCATGAAGAAAATCGCCGTATTTGCAGGGTCGTTCGATCCGTTCACCCTGGGTCACCTCGATATCGTAAAGCGCGCTGCGGCGCTGTTTGACGAACTTTATGTGCTTTTGGCGGTGAATGCTTCCAAGAAATATTTGCTGACCGAATCGGCTCGAGTCGAAATTGTCAAAACGGCGGTCAAGGGAATTCCGAACGTGAAGGTGGATTGCTTTGACGGCTTGACGGTTGATTTTATGCAGTGTGTGGGAGCGAAGTTCCTGGTGCGGGGAATCCGCGGAAGTGCCGATGTGGAATATGAGCAGACCGTTGCTTGGAACAATAAGGTGCTTTACCCTGAATGCGAAACAATCTTCTTGTCGAGCGCTCCCGAACATTTGAATGTGTCTAGCACCGTGGTGCGTGAACTCTTGAAGGTGGGAATCGCCAAAACAAAGCAGGGCTGTGCAAAACTTGCGAAATACGTTCCCGCTGAAACTGTACCTTTACTAACCACCAACCACTAACCACTGTCTACTTCCAACTTCCTTCTTCCTACTAACCATGAGACCTTTTAGATTTTTACCTAAAGTTTTGCGAGTGCTGCTGATCATTAACGCGGTCGTTTTTGCACTGGCGTTCATTGGCGGCAACATTCTCGGGTTGCACCTGAATTTGCCCGGCCTCGGTTATGGTAGCATTTCCGAATACATCGCTTACTTTGGAGCCTTCTGGCCATTTGCGCCGGAGCAGGCTTGGCGCTTTGTGACCTACATGTTCGTGCATGTGGATTTTTGGCATTTCTTGTTCAACATGCTCATGCTCTGGATGTTCGGTAGCGAAGTCGCCGACATGATGGGCGCCAAGCATTTTACGGGAATGTATATCTTCTGCGGAATTTTTGCGGCGGTCTTTAGCCTGGTCATGTTCTGGCTCGGTATGACGAATGCCCCGATTATCGGCGCTTCGGGAGCCCTCATGGGTATCTTTGTGGCGTACTACAAGTTCTTCCCGAACCGCATGCTTTTGATGTTCTTCTTTTTCCCGATGCGAATCAAGTACGCGATGTGGTTCATGGTCGCGGTAGACGTGTTCATGGCGCATTCGGGAGATGGCGTGGCGCATTTTGCCCATTTGGGCGGTGTCGTAGGCGGATTCCTTTATATGCATTTTTACGAACGTGGCTTCGGTAACCTCGGCAAGGCTTTTGAAAAAATGCGTGGCCCAAAGTTTACGGTGCATCAGGGCAGCCGTTCCGAAAGCAAGCCGCGTGAAGATTCCGATGCCATCGAGGGTGAAGTTTTTTATGTGGACGAAAACAAGCGGATGGACGAAATCCTCAAGAAAGTCAATCGCGAAGGAATCAACTCGCTGAACGAGTCCGAACGTCAATTTCTATTACAGGCGAGCGAAAAGTTGCGCCGCCGCAGAGGAGGCTTCTAATGAAGAAAGTTTTAGGTATGGGCGCAGCCCTCGTTGATATTTTGGCCAATGTGGATGACGCTTGGATTGCGGCCCAGGGCGTGCAGAAGGGTGGCATGAACATGGTGGACTGGTCCCAGATGGAAAAGTTCCTGGGTGCCCTCAAGAATCCGCTGCGCGTGCCGGGTGGTTCTACCTGCAATACCATGGTGGGCCTTTCTCGCCTGGGAGGCAAGGCTGCCTTTATCTCGAAGATTGGCAACGACGAACTCGGCAACATTTTCAAAAAGCATTTGCAAGATAACGGCGTGGAATCGAAGCTCGGTCTTTCCGATGCCGCTACCGGTTGCGTCTTTAGCGCCGTGACGCCCGATGCGCAGCGCTCCATGTGGACTTACCTGGGCGCCTCCGATTTCCTTGGTAGCGATGATTTTGTGCCGGCCCTTTACGATGGCGTTGGCCTGCTGTATGCCGAAGGCTACCGTGCCTTTAACGCTGACTGCTTCAAGAAATCCTTTACTCTGGCCCGCAGCCTGGGTGTCGAAACCGCTCTCGACTTTAGCAGTTTCGGCGTGGTGGAAGCCTGCCGCAAGCTCTTTGACGAACTCTTTGCCGAAGGAATGATCGATATCATTATCGCGAACGAAGACGAAGCTTATGCCTATGCGGGCGTCAAGGAAGAAGCCGCTCTCGATGTGCTTGCCAAGAAGGCGAAAGTCGCCGTGGTGAAAATCGGCAAGCGCGGTGCCTTGATTGCCAAAGACGGCAAGGTGGTGCATGTGCAGGCGGGCCCTGCCAAGGCTATCGATACAACCGGTGCCGGCGACTTGTGGGCATCGGGATTCCTGTATGGCTACATGAACGGCTGGGATATGGAAAAATCGGGCAATTTGGGCAGCGTCGTGAGTAACGAAGTGGTCCAGGTGATGGGTGCCCAGATTCCGGAAGACGGCTGGAAGCGAATTTTAGCTACGCTTTCGTAAATTTTTGTATATATTTAAGGCTAGGAGAATATTATGTTTAAGAAAGTATGCCTAGCCGGCCTTGCTGCCTTTGCGTTCTCTTTTGCCCAGGAAGAGACGGAAACCTATATTCGCAATATTTGCGATACGTTGTCCAATTCGGCGACTCCGAAGGTGGAACTCAAGCTGAAACGCGTTGAGGAAACCCTTTGGTATGGTTCCCGTGATTTGAAGAAGACTGATTCCGTTAAGGTGAATCTGCATGAAGATTATGGTTCTATCACGCCGATTATGCAGAAAATCAGTCTTAGAATTCCCTATTCTATCAATGCAGGCTGCGTAACTAGCAATTATAATCTTTTCAAGTATGGGGAATGGGACCAGAATGGTAAAAAATGGACTCTGAACGATGAAAATGACGATTACGGCTCATGGATTATAGATGTCAACCTCTATAATATTCCCGGCTTTGATTCAACCAATTCCTATAATGTCCTGGTGGTAAAAAAAGGTGGCGTTTCCGATGAGTTGTCGTTCTCGGCAGAAGACTTGATGGTGTCTAGAACCTTTGAGTTCGCTTTTGATTCATGGCAGGCCATTGCTTTGGCTAGAGTGAAAAAAAGCGATGGGGGCGCTACGCTCTATTCTGGCTCGGCATTCAGGCTTGATTCTGCGGAAGCCGTTGCTGCCGCGCTTGCTTCTTTAAATAAAAGGACGGAAATTCCAGATACACTTTCTAAAATACAGGTTCAGGTTTTACGCTCGGTCTTGACTGACCCGAATAAAAAAGCGGTGAACAGTTCTTCTTCTGTGGCGGAGTCGTCTTCGTCCGAGGCGAAGTCGTCTAGCAGTGTGGTGTCGAGTTCCTCTGTTGAATCCAGTTCCTCTGTGGAGCCGGCATCTTCGGAATCGTCGACAGCGATTGGCCGCTTGCAGGCAACTCCGCGTGCATTCGGTACGGCTCGCGCGATCCGCAGGCTCGACGGTTCCGTGGTTAAGTCGGGCGAACTGCTTGCGCCTGGCGTTTACTACGTGAAGGGCTTGGATGGCCGCTGGAAAAAGCAAGTTGAATTGCCGTAAGATTTTGATCGCGTAAAATTCTTTTACGGCGAGTTCCCGGCTGCGTTTGCCGGGAACTTGTCTTTTTTTTGTATATTTACGGCATGATGCGTTTGATTAAAATTCTTGCGATTACCTTTTTGTTCTGTGGTTCAATGGCACTAGCCGAAGAACCTGCCGTAGCTTCTCAGGCATCGACTGCAGAAACCGAATTGAAACAGGAACTTGCAGTGCGCGACAGCGTGATGCAGGTGCAGGGAGATGCCTGTACGCTTGAAAAAGATTCCTTGCGTTCTGTCATCGAATCGGAAAAAGCCAAAAGCGAAAATTGGGAAAAGAGCTACAATACCGTCAAGAAAGATAATGAAACTTGTGCCCAAATGCTTGTCACCTCGATTGGCATGAATGAAAAGAAGCAAGAAAAGGAGCAGGAGGATCGTAGGTCCGCTGCCATGGCGGCTTCGTCTTCGTTCTTGGGCGGTGTCGGTATCGGCCTGCTGATCATGTGGCTGATCATGAAATAATTGGATTTGTGTTGAGGAGTGAATGAATAAGATTCTTTTGAGTGCAAGCCTGCTTTTGTGCGCAGGCTTTTGTTTTGCTAAAAATGCAGTGCCCGCCGGACCGTTCCAGTGGGGGCATACGCTTAAACCGCTTTCGACGACTAAAATGTCTACGGCAGAAATTTCGGCTTATATGCCTGCCAAGAAAAAACTGTTTGTCGTAGGTGATGCTAATGTCGTCGAAGTGGTGGACTTGAGCAATCCGAGCGAAGCCAAAAAGATTTCTGAAGTACAGATTCCGGGTAATGCCTCTAGCGTGACGGTTCATGGAGACTTGGTCGCGGTCAGTATGCTTGAAGTCGAAGAATGGCGCAATGGCCAGGTACAGGTGATGCGTTACACGGACAATCTCGAAGTGCTTGGATTGTATACGGTCTGCAGCCAGCCGGACATGATCAAGTTTACGCCCGATGGCAAGAACTTGCTGGTGGCCTGCGAAGGCTCGCCGAGTACGGATTTTGCGGTAGACCCTGATGGCGGTATTGGATTCTTGACAGTTGCTAAGGCGGACGCCGAATCGTGGAAAACTGCGGAATTTGCTGTGGCCGGATTTGATCATCTCGACACGAATAGACTTAAGAATGCTGGCGTACGTGCTCCCGGAAATCAGGGCTTTTTGAAATCACTGGAACCGGAATACATTACGGTTTCTGACGATTCCAAACTGGCGTGGGTGAGCCTGCAAGAAAATAACGCCATGGCGATCATCGATGTGCCGGCCAAGAAAATCAAGAAGGTTTTCCCGTTGGGTTTTGTAGACCATTCCAGAAATGGTTTTGCAATTGATGCCGTGAGCGACGGAAAGATTGATATCAAGAATTATTACCCGCTGCGTGGACTTCGCCAGCCTGATGGCATTGCCGCTTTTACGGCAGGCGACAGACACTTTGTGCTGACGGCAAACGAAGGTGCTCCTGTAAATGATTACAAGGCATGGACCGATGTAACGAGCGTGCAGGAACTTGTGGCACAGGGCCGTTTGGATGAAACCGTGTTTACAGAAAAGATAACGACAGACTTGAAGGATCTTTCTGTCAGCGCGCTGGAGCGTTGCGATGAGGGTAAGTACCGCACCCATAACGGCAAGTGTCCTTACGCCTATACGTTCGGTTCTCGCTCCGTGAGCATTTTTGACGGCGAAACGGGAAAACTGCTCTGGGATTCCGGAGAAATGTTTGAACGTGTTTTGGCAAAAATTGCGCCGGAATACTTTAACTGGAATTCCAAGAAAGGCAAGGCGAAGATGGACAAGCGCAGCTCGGATAAGGGTTGCGAACCCGAGAATGTGACTGTGGGTGAGGTCGATAGACGTCGCTACGCTTTTGTAGGCTTGGAACGTACGAGCGGTGTAGCGGTGTTCGATATTACGGACCCGGAAGCACCTAAGCTGGTGGATTACTATTTGGATCCGCTAGACCGCGGCCCCGAAGGCATTCTCTTCATTCCTGCTGAAAATAGCCCGATGAAAGGCCAAGCATTACTTGTCGTCGGCTATGAATACAGCAAGACCCTGACGATTTATACGGTGAAATAATTCGGAATTCAGAGTTCAGAATTCAGAGTTGAAAATAATTCCGAAATCCGAATTCCTAATTCTGAATTACCTGCTCGGGCCAGGGATGCTTGGGGTAGCGACCGCGCAGCTCCTTGCGGACTTCGGCATAAGTGTTTTGCCAGAATCCTGTCAAGTCCCATGTCTTTTGAATCGTGCGGAAGTTCGGTGCTAGAATGTCGTACCGGACTTTTAATTTGCCGTCGGCGATTCTGTGCTCGCCGCGGAGCTGCATCAAGTCTTCGATGCGGGCCGAAATTTCGACGAGGACGCCTTCGATGCTTTGCACGGATTTTCCGTCGTCACTGACAGCGACTTCTTGATAGCTGTAGCGGGCGCGTTTGCCGTTGGGGAGCACGTAGTGGTCGGGGAATGTCTTGCCTAGCCATTGCAGCATGGACTTGCCAAAGTAATCTTCGACAATGTTCCTATAACGGTCTTCGTTTATGTCGCGGAGCAGGAACTTGCCGTCTGCGAATTCATCGAAGATGAGTTCCATGTCTTCTTCGTTGAATTCGGGAAGGCCGTATTCCGGATAGAGCTTGGCTGCAAGACGCATTTTGATGAGCTGCGTTTGCACGGCTTCGGTCAGGAACTTGCCGCTCCAGTTTTCTTTCTCGATTTTTTCGCGCCAGGCATCAACGGTAAGCTTCTTGAGTTCTTCAAGAACTTTAGGCGAAGCTTCTTGTGTGAGGATTTCTTTGCGGGAAAGTTCGGTAGTGGAGCCGTCGGCGTTTTCGGATTCGCTGATTTCGACACCGATGAATCTTTCTTGACCGCTGCGCCACAAGAGTTCGTAGCGGGTCTTGGCACTTTCGCCGCCGAGAAGTTCCTTGGCGATAGGTGCGTATAAATTAACTTTAAGTTCCGATTTGCTACCGCCGCCGGTACGGAGCATGCTGAGGGCGAGAATCGCATAAGGCGGTTCTGCAACTTGCAGGCGAATCACGTTCTGGTTGGCGAGCTTATAGGCGTTGCCGCTCGGAGTAGCAAGCCTGTCCGGGAAAGCCTTAAGAAGGCTATGCGCTATGAGGTCTGAGGTCGGTGCTTCGCACCTTTGGGGTGTGGGGCTTGCAATTTTGTCTCGGTAGTCGCGCAATTGTCGGAGCGTAAAGCTGACTTCGCGGGGAATGTCGCGGCTTTTAGATAACGTGTCGCTTGCGAGAGTCAGAATGTCGTAGGCGACTTTGGACTTCTGCAAAAATTCGGTGCCGGAGTGAATCCAGGCGAGCGCGGCGAGGAGCAAGTCGGGAAGGTCTTCTTTGTTTTTTGCCGATGCAAGGAGCAGCGCAAGCGGAATGCTGGAAACGGGCGTGCGGATTGCCTTGAGGCCAAGTTCGGTGATGGCGCTGTCCTGAAGCATCCCGAAATTTTCAAGGAGTGCTGTCGCCGTCTTTTCGCGTGCTTCCGGAATCGCCGTCGGAAGTACTATGCCATCTGTCATCCCGGACTTGATCCGGGATCTCCTCTCCTCGCCGAGATCCTCTAACGCCGCTTTCTGCAGAATCAATTCCGAGGGTTCGATTTGCAAGACTTCGGGCACGATTCCTTGAGGCATGCGCTTTTCGCTTTCTTCGCTCCAGAGGCGAATGGCGCAACCGTTTTGTGTGCGGCCGCTACGGCCGCTGCGCTGGATTGCATTCTGCATCGAAATGGGAAGCGTGCGCAGGACGTTCACCTTTTCGCTGTCGTCGTAGATGCTTACACGTTCGATGCCGCTATCGACAACGCCCGTGACGTTTGGAACGGTGATGGATGTTTCGGCGATGTTTGTCGTGAAAATCACGCGCGGGCGTTCGGTGACTTCGAAGATGCGGTCTTGCGTTTCGCGGTCTTGGCCACCGTAGAGTTCCAGGAATTCGGCGCAGTTGTTGCCGAGTGCTTCGGCGGCGGCGGTGTGGCAGCGGGCGATTTCGGCTTTGCCCGGTAAGAATACCAGCGTGGTCTGCCAGATGTTGTTGCGGTAAAGTGTACGGAGCGCCCGCACCACTTCGGCGTCAAGTCCAACGCCCGAAACAAGCGAACTCCCCGTGGTAGGTGTCTGGTTGATAATTTGCACGGGGTAGAGCGGGTGACCGAGACTCAGACACTTGACGCCGAGAACCGTTTCGAGTTCGGAACGGTTCAACGCCGCCGACATTACCGCAATTCTCGGCCCCTCTCGTCTCTCGTCTGTAGCGAGCTTGCGAGCGTTCTCTCGTCTGAAATACGCGAACAACAAGTCCATGTCAGCTTTGCGTTCGTGGTATTCGTCGAACACGATCCAGTCGGCGTCCAGCTTGCCGTGCAAGAGCTCTTGCAGAAAGTTACCGTAGGTCTGAAAGAGAATGCGCGTGTCTGCGCTTTTGCAGCTGTCTTGCCTGAACTGGTAGCCGACGGTCTTGCCGCAGGGCTCTCCGTGGAGTTTTGCCGAGAACTGCGCGAGTGCGAGCGCCGCAATGCGGCGGGGCTGCAGTACGACGACGCGGCCTTTGCAATGCTTGCTTAAAAAGTAGGGGATGAATAGCGACTTGCCCGAGCCGGTCGGTGCTTCGATCAATAAATTGCGAGAAGCCGCTATCGCGGCTTCCAGTTTGCCTTCTTCTTCGGCGAGCGCTAAGTCTTTGTAATTCATATTGAGGCGTGAGGTCGCTCCCCTAATGGGTCGCGCTTTGCGCCGTGCTCGCTACTACCTTGGGAACTTGAGCTTTTCGCCGGTGGCAACGTCGTTGTAAGGCTTCTTGCCTTCGTGGAACTTCTGGTTAATCACCAAATTGTCGATACGGCGGCGCAGGCCCTGTTCGGTCTTGCAGAAGAAGTAAGCGACCTTGTTGGTGCCGGGCACCAGGAACATGGCGAGCTTGTACTTCTGGGACACGGCGCGGCGGAAGAACTTGAGGTCTTCTTTCTTGGGCACCACGAGGTGAGAACCTTCCTTGACTTCGCAAATCATGTCGGCATCGGCCAGCAAGGCGCGGGACTTCTGCTTGAGGGCGGCAAAGTTGGGCTCGGTGTTCTTCTTGATGGTTTCAAGGCTGAATGCACCACCGCCTTCCTTGAGAGCCTTGCGGACACCGCGGAATGCAAACACGCCGAGCACGATCAGGACAAGGGCAACAATGAATGGCCAATAGTTGGCGAGAAAATCTAACATAAAAACCTCGGGATTCTGTTTTACGCTCGCAAATATAGAAAAGTAGGCAGTAGACAGTAGACAGTAGACAGTGAAAAATAAGTGCTTGTTAAGGGAGATTTCTATATTTTCAAAAAGTGAAAGAATATGTGAAAATAGTTTGCCTTGCTTTTGGAATAGCTGCTGTTGCAGCTTTTGCTGGCGTGGATTCGTCTGTCGGTTGTCCTGAAGGCACGGTCATTTCGTCTATTCAGTACGAAGGACTGGAGCATACCAAGAAACGCGTGGTGGATCGCGAACTGTTGAATAAGGCGGGGGAGACGTTCTCTGCCGAAAAGTTTGAACTTGAAAAGCGCCGCCTGCAAGACCTGGACTTGTTTACGAGTGTCTCGGCTAGGTGTGATGGCGGAACTCTGACATACTCGTTCGTGGAAATCTTCCGCTGGATTCCGGCCCCGGCAGGTAAAACGACTGACCGCGACGGCTTGATGCTTGGCGTTGCGCTTGCGAACCTGAATGTGCTTGGCGAAGATATCCGTGCCGAGGTCCAGTACCGTACGGCCCTGGATCCGCTTTTCGACAAGAATGAATATGCGGTTTATGTCAGTTCGCCTTATTTGTTCGGGCTCCCGCTCGGCTGGAATTTTGAATTCCTCGTGACCGACAGTTACGACGATATTCACGATTTTGAAGAAAAGAGCATCTTGGTGGATCTTGATTTGGACTACAAGATTTTACCGCACCTTTCGCTTTTGTGGACTGCGGCTGGCCGCGACTTGCAAGATGCCGCCTTCTTGCCGGAACTGGGGATGGGATTTGCCTTTGATTACCGCGACTCTAAGTTGGATACCCGCAAGGGAGTTTACTTTGAATACATGCTTACTCACGTAGGCGAAGGCGACGATAGCGATTCCAATTGCCTTGTTGAGGAAGGTTCTAGCTGCAAGGGGATGGGGGGCGAAAACTTCTGGGAGCTCCTGACGGATGCCCGAGCCTATTATACCGTCAGTCGCTTTGTGACGGGAGCGACGGCGCTTGTGCGTTACCGCCCGGGCGATGTCGAATTCTATGATTATTTTTCGCATGGTGGCGTGAATACCTACCGGGGTCGTTATGCCGATGGCGAACGCCTGGGCGTGCATGAGGCTTTGCTCAACTTGGAAGAACGCTTTATCTTGCTAGACCGTCAGCCGGCGAGTATCGCGGGCGTGAATTTCTTCTATGGTCTGCAACTGGTGGCTGGCTTTGATGGAAGCCTGTTGTGGGATTCTGGCCGTCCTGGTTGGGAAAATTACGAAGGAGCCGTTTACGGCGGCGTTCATCTAGTGGTGCCCGCCGTGGACCGCCTGCGCTTTGAAGTGGGATACAGCCCCGACAGGGGGGAACCCAAGTTCTTCTTTGGCATGATTGAAAAGGTTTCGACATCTCGCTGGCGTAGTAGATGACCATTTCCGACGCAAATAAAGTAAACAACCCTTTACAAATTTCTAATAAATACTAAATTAGGACTCATATTTATAATAAAAAGATAATATGGGCTCAAAGTGGGCCTTTTGGAGTATAAATGGCAATTAATTATCTGGATCTCCCGATTGGTCGCAAGTACCCGTTTGAAGTGGACTGCGTCGTGGAAATCGGTAAAGACACCAATCTCAAGTACGAATATGATGAACGCCTGCACGTGTTCCGCCTGGACCGTTGCTTGCTCAGTTCCATGAGCTATCCCTGTACTTATGGCTTTATCCCGAGTACCAAGGCTGACGATGGCGATGCTATCGATATGCTGATTTATAGCCCGGCTTCGATGATGACGGGGACGGTTTGCACCTGCCGCGTGATTGGTGCGCTTGACATGACCGACGGCGGTCGCAAGGACTATAAGGTCTTGGGCGTGCCCGTGTTCAATCCGCGCCCGATCAAGGACATTACCGACGTGGACCAGATGTTCCTGCGCATTACGCGTAACTTCTTCCAGAACTACAAGGAACTGGAAGGCAAGGACGTTCAGATTGGCGAATGGCAGAATGCCGCCTTTGCCCGCGAAAAGGTGATTGCCGCACACAAGGCCTACTTCCAGATGCAGGTTCAGGTGCCTGAAACTTGCTACCAGGAACCGGAAAGTGTCGACCACTTGCCGCCAGACGAACTGATTTAATTTTTATCAATTAAAAGCATCTTACTTTCACCGGCAATGCGTCGGTGATTTTTGTTTTGACGCTTTCCAGGAATTCCTTGGGCAAGGGTTCTATGCCCTTTAGCAAGGTGTCGCGGATAACCGTGTACAGCTGGATTTCAACAAGGTGGTCCGGATTTGCGGAATGAATAGCTGCCAGGTTTTCGATGTAGCGCTTGATTTCCTGGTCACTCGGAATTTCGCCTTGCAAGTCGCAGAGCATGGTCTGGATGCAAATCGGATAAATCTTGATCGTCTTAGTTAGGTTGTCTAAAATCTTGGATAAATGCAGGGGAGAGCGGTTCATTTTCTTGAACCATTCTTCGGTGCCGGCGTCAAGCTTTGCCCAGATTTCGCCTTCACTTGCCAGCAGGTGAGAAAGCCCAAGTTCTACCGCAGGGCTTTCGAGATGGCTAGCGTTTGTTATGAGACGCAACTTAAAAGCACCTAGCTTTGGCGTGTATTCCTCTTGAATTTTGCGCATACGCTGGCAAATTTCCGGGAATTCCTTGACGATTGTGGATTCGCCGTCGCCCGAAAGGCAAATGTCCTTGAGTTGCTTGTTCTGCTCGGGTACGTTTTCGAAAGCCTTGCACTTGAAAAATTCGCCGGATTCGTAGTAGTTGAGAAAATTGCGCAGTTCGCGTTCCACGGCATCGATGTCGACGGGAATGCGTTTGTGGCCCTCTTGCGGACCGCTCTGGCAGTAGGCGCAAGAAAAAGAACAGTGGTGGTCGGGGTTTAAGTTGACGCCCAAAGAAAGACCGCCTGCACGACGGCTAATCACCGGGTACACCCAGGTGTTGTTTTCCCATTCGCGGGGGTGGTTGCTCCACGCTGCAATTAATGCCTTTTCCTGTTCATTCATGCGTCCAAATATAGCAATAAGCGTTATAAACTAGAACTATAACTGGCAATGCTAAATGTGAGATTCTCTCATTCCACATCACACATTACACATCACACATTTTTACTACATTTCACGTATGCAGTTTGTTTTGAAGTCCGCTTTGATTTCGCTTGTGCTTGTCGGGGTTGTTTTGGCCGACGGCATCAAACCTGACGCTTTAGCTAAAGATGGTGCCGTCACGCGTGACCGTCACCTTACCGAAATCCGCGATATTATGCGCGGTGGGCGAGGCGGCTATATCGACTTTGGATTTTATTACACGCCGAGCCGTGAGCAGTTGCCCTTGGAAAGTCTGTATGGCGAACATGACGGCTTTGCTTTCAATCATCATTTTGCGGCCTTTGGTGCAGGCGAAGTGGCTAAAAACCGCCACATGGGCGCGCTCCTCTGGTTTGACCGTTCCGGCTGGGATGGCGAAGACTTCTTCCTTTTCCCGCAGTATAACGATTTCGGCCTGCAACGCTCGGTTGTTACCTGGGGCTTGACCTTTACAGATGCCCGTATGAATTGGACACTTGCAGCCGGTATGCAGCACCAGAATCTGGAACATCGCGGCAAACTTTACCCCGACGAAAGCGACTCCCTGGCTTACAGCTGGGCTCATTTGCGCTTTAGCAAGTTGAGCGCCCAGGCGAATTTCTACCGCACCGATTGGCGTCTGTTCCGTGTTTCGCTTGACTTGGAAAGCCGCGCCATTTACGGCGGCAGAAAATCCGGCCTGCTTACGTACTTGCCGAACGTGTCGCTTTCCATGTACAATACCGACGACGAAAACGATATCGATTCCATGCGCATTAATTGGGAACAGAATCTATACGACCAACGCCTTTATGCCGAAGTCGCGATAGACTTGAACGACACTTGGTTCCATAGTGCCTCCCTCAAGTTTTACCCGGATCCCTCCCGCATGATCGGGTTTGAAGCGACATGCTTGAACCGTGTCAGACATAAACAGCTTTCCGATGATTTCGTTGAAGAAGAAAGCGACTTGTTGTGGGGTGGTGCAATCGACTTGCTGTTTGCCCGCTTTGCCTACAATGCCGCCTACGATTACGAAAACTTCTTTGGCGCCAAGGGCACGTTCCTTGTTGAATTCAAGTTCAACCTCGCCACGATTGACGGCTGGTTGTTCAACCGCGGTGCTGCACGTAGCGCTCCGATGCAAACGGATGTCGTTAAGCAATTCGATAAGAAGGCCGGCTCCAACGAAATCACCCCGATTGGCTCTGCTAAGGGGGCTCCCAAGACTATCGAAGCCAAGGGAATCCGCTACGAAAAGGTCGGCTCTGAAGGAGGCAATTAATGAAGGGTGCTATGAAAAAGATTTCGGTGCTTGCGGTATTGATTGCCTGCTGCATTACGCTTTCGGGCTGCCTTACGCACTGGTTCCTGGATTCGACCACTCGACTCCAGATCGAAAACAAATCGTCTAAGACGGTTGTCGAAGTCGATATTCTTGCCGAAGACGGTTCTTACAGGGCATGGATTCAAGATACTCTCCGCACAGGCGAAAAGAGCCGCGTGTACGAAGAAGACTGGGTCGGAACGTTCACCTTGCGTATCAGGACTTTGGGCGCCGATTTCGACATTCAGAACTTGTCGTTTGACGGCGGAAGTGAATATATGGTTCTTTCGGATGACGAAGACGGTTCTCTACACTACGAATTCAAGTAGATCTTAAGCGACTCTGCTGTCGCAGACTTTTTCGAATTCATTTACAGTCATGGGCTTGGCAAAGAAGTAACCTTGGAAAAGGTTGCAGCCCATTTGGCTCAGCATGTTATACTGGTCTTCGGTTTCTACGCCTTCGGTAAGGGAAGAAAGTCCGAGATCTCCAGAAAGCTTTAACACGTTGCGCAAGATAATTTCTGCCTTTTGACTGTTCTTGGAACTGCTCAGGAACTTCATGTCGATTTTCAGGACGTCAAGCGGCATGTCCTTGAGCTGGTTCAGCGAGGAATAGCCGCTGCCAAAATCATCCATCTCGACGATAAATCCCGATTCGCGGAATCGGTTTAGAATAGCCATGCGGTTCTCGACTTCGGTCATCATCACGGTTTCGGTAATTTCAATGCGCAGGCGGGATGGTTCAATCTTGAATTCTTTAATCAAGGCGTTTATTTCGGCAAAGACATCCATGAACAAGAAGTCCTTCGGCGAAATATTGATGGAAATAAACAGGTTCGATTTTTTTCCGGTCCATGTCGAAAGGATTTCGCAGGCGCTTCGCCAAATGTACTTGTCCAGGTCGGCAATCATGCCGTTTCTTTCGAAGGTGGGAATGAATGTTTCGGGTTGCAGAAAACCTTCCTTGGGGTGATCCCAGCGGATGAGCGCTTCTGCCCCGATAATTTTACCGTCGCAGTCTACGATGGGCTGTAAATAGGGGTGCACTTGTTTTTCTTCGATGGCTTTTTCGATTTGTGCTGAAATCATCTGGTCCCACATCACCTGGTCACGCATTTTGTCGTCGTAAAAGGCGATATGCTTGTTGTATTCGTTCTTGACAGAGGCGAGGGCGAGCTGTGCGCGGTCGAACATGATCGATACGTCAATGTCGCGCTCGGTAATTTTGTAGATACCCATGTGCATTAGAATGCGATGCTCGATGGATCCGTTGGAAATGACGTATCGAGTGAATCGGCGTTCAAGGTGCTGAAGGTTTGCGTCTCCGGCCGGCAGGCAAATGCCGAAGTCGTCGCCGCCGAGGCGCCCGAACACCCATTCTTTGGTGGAATTTTCGCGAAGCCAGGAGGCTACCTTTAGCAAAACGCAGTCGCCCATGTCGCTGCCGAAAATGTCGTTCACAATCTTGAAATCCTTGATGTCGAAGTATGCAATCCAGTAGTTGACATCGGGGTGCTTGGCGATGCTGTCCCTGATTTTTTCGAAAAGGGCTTCCTTGGTGTACAAGCCGGTCAATTTGTCATGGGTGACATTGTAGATTTCACGCTGACGTTTGATAACCTTTTCTTTTGCGATGGAAGCTTCTTTCTGGAGCTTTTCAATGCGTAAAATTGCTATGATGATTAAGGCGGCTGCCGTAAGGTCTAGCATTAAATAGTTTCCAACGAAAAGTTGCAAAACCAGTAGCCCGACAGCCAAAAAAAGAAACGCAAACGATAAAATCTTACTCATAGATGTTTTTTACTTTGTTCTATGAGAAGAATATAGACTAATAAAGTAAATTCGTTTGTTATAATTTTCTGTTCTAAAGATTATTTAATTTGTTTTTAATTCAATTGGAGCGTTTTTTGTCCAATTGCTGGGTGCCTAGAAGTTTTTCATAATCTGTAACAGACATGGGCTTTGCAAAGTAATAACCCTGGAACAGATTACAACCCATTTCGTTCAATTTCTTGTATTGATCTTCGGTCTCTACGCCTTCGGTAAGCGAGAAAAGTCCTAAGTCGTTGGAAAGCCTGAGTATATTGCGCAGAATGGTTTCTGCCTTGTTGTTGTCCTGGGCCTTGCTCAAGAACTTCATGTCGATTTTCAGGACGTCGAGCGGCATGTCCTTGAGCTGGTTCAGCGAAGAGTAACCGCTTCCGAAATCGTCCATTTCTACGATGAATCCGGAATCGCGGAACTTGCTCAAGATGGCCATACGGCTTTCGGCGTCGGCCATCATCACGGTTTCGGTGATTTCGATTCGTAGGCGCGCGGGGTCAATCCCAAATTCGTCTACCAGGTTCTTGATTTCTGCGTAGACATCCATGAAGTAGAAGTCTTTGGGCGAAATGTTGACCGAAATGAAAAGTTTTTCTTTTTCGCCTGTCCATGAGGAGAGAATTTCGCAGGCGCAGCGCCAAATGTATTTGTCCACGTCGGCAATCATGCCGTTCTTTTCGAATATGGGAATGAACGTGAACGGCGGGAGGAATCCTTCCTTGGGATGAATCCAGCGCACCAAGGCTTCGGCTCCGATAATAACGCCCTCGTTGTCTACGATAGGCTGTAGGTAGGGGACAATCTGACGCTGCTTAATCGCATCGCTGAGTTCTGCCGATATCTTTTGGCCCCAAAGCACCTGGTCACGCATTTTGTCGTCGTATATGGCGATGTGCGTGTTGTATTCGTTCTTGATGCTTGTCTGGGCGAGGTGCGCTCGGTCGAACATGATCGACACGTCGATACTCGGGTCGTTTACACAGAAAATGCCCACATGCATTAGGATGTGCTGGTCGATAGTGCCGTTTGAAATGACGAATTTCGCAAGTTTGTCTTCGATTAAAGGCAAGCGGACTTGGTTTGTCGGAAAACAAATACCGAAGGCGTCTCCGCCAATACGTCCGTAAATCCAGTTGTCTCTGGCGTTTTCGCGAATCCAGTTTGCAACTCTTACAAGCACGTGGTCGCCTACATCTTTACCGAAGATATCGTTGACCATTTTGAAATCCTTGATGTCGAAGTAGGCTATAGAATAGTCGATATCTTTTTTGTTGTCAAGGTTGCTCCTGATGGCGTTGAACAGGTGCTCCTTGGTGAACAAACCTGTGAGCTTGTCATGGGTTGCCTCGTACATTTCTTTTTGCTGCCTGAGGATATCGGCAGTGTTGTCATGAATGGTTAGGAAAGATCCGATTTTTTTGTGCTTTTCGTCTGCGACAAGTTGCTTTTTAAGGATGAAATACCGTGTGTTCTTTTCGGAACCTACGGTTTGCCTGGACGACCAACTGTCCATGCCTTCGCCAAAGTCATCGAACATGGCCGCAAGCCTGTGCTGAACGCTTTCGTAGTTATCGCTACGGATAACGAGGAGCTTGCAGCCGTTGCTATTTGCCCAGATGCAACGATCGTTGGCATCAAAGAAGTAGATGGCTTCGGGCATTTGGGAGGCGATTTTGGCAAGCATTCGGTCCAGGAGCCTGTAGGGCCTAAAGAATAGCGAAAAATAGAAAATGAACATCCCGCAAACGGCCATGGCGATCATGGAACGGTCAATGGGTGTTCTCGAGAAGATGTAGTACGATTGCCATACCCCGGCCACGACCATGGTGAAGAAAATGACGTTGTACTTTTCGGCGTAAATGCGGGGAACGCGTATGGCCTTGATGCAGAATATGAAAAGCGATACGAAGAAAGCTAGATAGACTGCAATACGGTGGAAGAATTGCCCCATGTAAGGAATGAGCCTGTAGTAGGGGGATCCGTCTACCGTGATGGCTTCCATACCGAATGCTTGCCCTAGGAAGGGGTTAAAGAAATATTGGATGATGTCCAGGGTTAAAAGCGCATAGATGACATAGCATTTCTTTTTGTTTTTTCGCCAAGATATGCTGCAATAGGCCAAGGTAAAGTCAAACAGGCAGAACGCCATCAGGTCCATGCCTATGAAGTAGATATAACTACCGATGGTCGAAAGAAGCTGGTTGGTGGAAAGGACAATAAAGAGGTTTCCCATAATGGGAACGATGAACGAAAACAGGAGAAGGGATACGGCGTATCCGATCGACTTTTTCGATTTACGCGCAATTACTCCAAAAACCCCTAAAAGGATTATTAGCAAGACATAAATAATTGCAAACGTAAGTCTCATGGAAAATTCGTCCTTCTTTCATATAATATATCTATTAGTGAGGTAAATTTTCTTTTTTTACGAAAAACTTACTCCAATTTGGAATATATTGGGCCGAAAAGCATTTTTGGGGCTTTTTTGCCTGTTTTGCCCATTTGTACGGGAAAATCATTTTTATCTTTCGCCTTGAAGTGCAGATTACAAAACTAAAGATTTTTGGCTTTAAGTCCTTTGCGCAAAGGACCGAAATCAACTTCCCGACGAAGGGTCTCACCGCCGTGGTGGGTCCGAACGGGTGCGGTAAGTCGAACATTACCGACGCTATCCGCTGGGTTCTGGGTGAACAGAAGGCTGCATCCCTCCGTATGAGCAAGATGCAGGACGTGATTTTTAGCGGTACCGAAGAACGTGCCGCCATGAGCCTTGCCGAAGTTTCCATTGTCATCGATAACAGCGACGGCACCCTGAATTCTGAATATTCCGAAGTGATTGTGACCCGCCGCGTGCACCGAGACGGTTCGGGCGAATACTTGATTAACAACCAGGAATGCCGCCTGCGCGACGTGCATGCCTTGCTTTTTGACTCGGGCCTCGGTTCCAGCACCTATTCGCAGATGAACGCCGACATGATCAAGGCGGTTCTTTCTGACAAGGCCGACGACCGCCGCGTGCTGTTTGAAGAAGCCGCCGGCGTGAGTAAGTACAAGCAGCAGCGCAAGGAAACCCGCCGCCAGCTTGAACGCGTGCAGATGGACATGGAACGTGTCGAAGACAACCTGCGCAGCGTGCGCCGTTCCGTAAAGCTGTACGAAACCCAGGCCGAAAAGGTCAACGAATTTAAGCGCCTCAGCAAGCGCCTGCGCGAACTGGACCTCTCGGTCAGTATCGACAAGTTTGAAGACATGAAAGAGGGGCTTGCTACCCTCGATACCGCGACCCGCCGTCTGAACCACGATGTGGAAAATTCGAAGACGAATGCGACGGTGTTGCAGGCAAAGATTGACGAAAAGAAGCTGTTGATTGCCGAAGACGAAAACGCCTACCGTGACTTGGAACGCGAGGTGCAGAAGGCGACCATCGAGCTCAACGACTTGAATAACAGCATGGGCCGCATTCGCGATACGATTTCGAACTTGGAAGCCGCGAACGAAAAGTCCCAGGAAGAAATTGACCGCAACACGGGCAAGGTGCAGGAGCTCCTTTCTGAACGCGCCCGTTTGGAAGAAGAAAATGCGGTGCTCAGTTCCGACAGCGACGTAGACGAGATGAACGCGCTGCTGGATCGCGAACGCGAAATTTTACAGGTCATGCGCGACAAAGTGGATGACCTGCGTACCCAGTCAAGGGAACTTGCGAACGAACGCCTGCAGAAGACGAACCAGGTGAACTCCCTCAAGAGCCGTTTCGAGCGTATGGATGCCGAATCGGGGCTTTTGCAGGCGAACCTCGCCAAGTGGCGTAGCGAAATGGAACAGGTGCAGTCGCAGAAGGCGAGCGCCGAATCGGCCCTGGCCGATATTAACGCTGGTCTTGAAGCCGCCGATGCCGACCTGGAACGCCTCACGGAACAGCGCTCGACGCGCGAAGAGCGACTCGATGCCGAACGCGCCGACTTGCTCGAAGCCCAGAAGAAACTGCAGGAACTGAAGAACGAGGTGGCAAGGCTCACCTCTAGAATTGATGTTTTACAGAGCGTTGCCAACGAGGGCACCGACGCTAGCCGCTGGCTCATGGAGCATAAGGCGGACCTGGTGGGCGGGCTCCTGTCGGAACGTATCGAAGCCGCTCCCGAATATGCCACCCAGGTGGAGGCCGCCCTCGGTGACTTGATGGATGCCGTGGTCGTTGCTAGCGACGATGCCGCGATTGCCGCGGTGGACGCCATGAAGGGCGAAAACGTAGGCAAGGCGGTGCTCGCGCTGGTGGGTGCCGGTGCAGAACCCTATTCCGGCACGCTCCAGGGCGATGGCGTAGTGGGTTGCCTTAAGGATTATGTGACTGCCGACGAACAGATTGCAGGCTGGCTCAAGGCGCTGCTTTCCCGTTACTTTGTCGTAGATTCGCTCTTGACGGCGGTGCGCCTTGCGCGAGCCATGCGCGGCGAAGACCTTTGCTTTGTGGCTCCAGAAGGCATCGTGCGTACGAGCGGCCTGATGAGCAGCGGTACGGCGACTTCCGGAACGCTCAGCCGCAAGAACGAAATTGCCGAAGCGAATAGCCTGTTGGAAGGCGTGAACCTCGAAGTGGCCCAAGCCGAAGAAGAAATTGGCCGCTTGCAGGATTTGGTCGACGAAGACACGCAGATGCTTGCCTCGTTGGTCGACGAAATCCGCGAAAAAGAAGATATGAAGCGCGGCGGAAATGCCGGCATTTCGATCCAGAATAACATTATCGCCGGTTGTGACCGCAGACTTGCGCAGTTGCAGGGCGAAATGCAGAACGCCGAATCCAAGATTCAGGCGGCAGAAGCCTCTAAGAACAGCGACCAGGAACTCATGGACGCCCAGGCTGCGCTCGAAAAGATCGAAGAAGAATATTCCCGCGTGAATGACGAACTTTCGGAACAGGATCCCCTGTTCCGTGAAAAGGAAGAAGACGTTCGCGAACTGGAGCGCAGCGCTCAGGACAAGACGGCAAAGCTCACGCAGAATACGAACCGCCTGAATTACATCGCCGAACAGGTGGAATTCCTGGAAAACGCGATTCAGGGCCGTAAGGCAGAAATTGAAAAGAACCAGGCCGCCATCCAGAAGAACGAGGAAGACGGCAGGGGAGTCGCCGACCAGGTGCAGAGCAAGGATTCAGCCTTGCGCGAACTGGAAAATCAGCGTGACCTGGCCCGCGAAAAGTACGAACTTGTATCGGGCGACCTCGAAGAATGGCGCAGCGAAGTCAACCGCCTCCGCGACGACATGATCGAGAAGATGAAGGAATTGAACGACGTGGGCCGCAGGCAGGAAGCCTTGCAGGCAAACCTCGACCGCCTCACCGAACGCATCACCAACGAATACAGCGTGGACCTTGCGAACCCCGAAGACGTGGAACGCGTTGAGTATTCGCAGCCCGAAGCCGACCGTGAAATTCGCGAACTCCGCGGAAAGATCAAGGAACTGGGCCCCATCAACGTGAACGTGATGGAAGACTACGAAGACGAAAAGAAGCGTCTTCTGGAAGTCGAAGCGCAGTTCGACGACTTGGATCGCGCACGCGCCTCGCTCGACCGCACCATCACCAAGCTCGACGATATTGCCCGCAGCCGTTACCTCGATACGTTTGCGCGTATTCAGAAGAACTTCCAGTTCGTGTTCAGCAAGCTGTTCCTGAACGGCGAAACCAAGATGAGCCTTGTCGAGAAGGTAGACGAAATGGGCAAGCCCATGGATATCCTCGATGCCGACATCGAAATCAACGTGCGCCCCACGGGTAAGAAGATGCGCGGTATCAAGGCGCTTTCCGGTGGTGAACACGCCCTGACTGCAACGGCCTTGCTGTTTGCCATTTACATGGAAAAGCCGTCGCCGTACTGCGTGCTGGACGAAGTCGACGGTCCGCTTGATGACGCTAACGTGGGCCGCTTCATGGCGCTGCTCCGCGAATTCAGCAAGCAAACCTTGTTCATTGTGGTGACGCATAACAAGCGTACCATGGCCGAAGCCGATATGCTCTACGGTGTGACGCAGGAAATCAAGGGTATTTCTCGCATCGCGAGCGTGCAGCTCGCCGACGCAACCAAGTTTGCGATATAAGACCGTTCGGCTCTACATCATTCGCAAGAATGTGATATCGCCTCACTCTCGCAACCGCCCTCGGTTAACACCCGAGGGCTTTGTTGCTCACGAAAGACCGCTCGGTTCGTCCGAACTTTTCTCTTATAAAAAACATCCCCGCATTTGCGGGGATGTTTTCATGTTCTAGTACAAATTCTATTCGTGGGTCGGGCAGTTTTCACGGAAAAGGATCCATTTCTTGGAACTTTCGCAATAAGAATAAACGTCAAATTCAAATACGCAGAACCCATCATGATTCGGGTTAAACGCTTCGCAATATTCTTCTGCAGTTTCTGCTTTCTTATAACCTTGTTCTGTATTTACGTAGTATTCCGTTAGTTCGTAATACTTAAGAGTTGATGCCTCCAAATCATCACCTACGTGTTTTGGAAATTCACAGGCGTAACCTGTAGAATGTTTATCGCAATATTCTGCCACAGATTGCCACACGCTATCCAATTTGACGAAAGACTCGGTACCGACATGGCAGATTTTCTTGTCGGTTTCCGTTTGACATTCAAGACGTCCACCACAGTGAGACATACTAGAAGAATTAGACGAATTGTCAAGATACCCACCATATTTCAGATTTTCACCATTAGTTTCGCAGTACTCATCAGAAGTAATCCACTGATACATGGATGATTCATCCTTGTACGCACAGACATAGATTACGCTTTCTTTGGTAACAGTTGCACCTTCGTTATCTCTGTTGCAAATCTTGTCGAGAGCAATGTCTGTGGAGGCGTCAACCCACTTACCATAGTCATTTACGACTTCTTTAGCTATAGAGCACTTGAAACTGTGGCTTTCACCATCCTTGAGGGTTTCGCTCTTAATGTCTGCAATGTTTTTAGTATCACCTCTATCGGTTTCGCAATCACCAAACTTGGCGTTAAGGTACTCATTTTCATTAATTTCTAGCCAATCTGTGGAGGAAGAACTTACGGGGATTCCTTCTACGTTGCCATTAGCAAGACATTCATAGTATGCGTCACCGACTATAGCGGCATCTTTTTTTCGATTTTTCGTGCAAATTCCAAGCGTTGCGTTTTCATCCAAATCGCTTGCTTTAACCCAAGAGTATCCGCTGGAAGAAAATCCAGAAATGTAGTTACACTTGTATTTTTTTCCTCCGTAAACTGCTACTTTGGTTTGATTTTTCATCTTATCTTCATCGCATTCGCCATAGATTTCTTCAAAGGTAAGTTCACGCCAATTATGGATATGGTTACCGTCGTTGTCTAAATCCTCTACTGTTTCACAAACATATGCATAACCGGATTCAGTAACCACTTTTTCATTGACATAGCCATAATGGCAAGCTTTATGTAAATCAAAGTCAACCTTAGCTGTAGAAACCCATTCGTATTTTTCCTGTTTATCAAGGTAATCGCACTTATAATGTTCGGAACCAGATTCTGCCTTGACTTCGCCCTTTTCCATCACGGCTTTTGAGCATGTTCCATATTTCTCGTCATGATCATCTTTCTCTCTCCATTTGGAGCCGTCGCATACAAAGGTCTTTTTGCTCGTTGTCGTGGCAAGTTCCGCATTCTTGGTGTCGAACAGCTTTTCTTTGCCTTCGTTTACAGTAGCGCTGCATTCACCGAGGTAAAGCTTGGATTCCGGATTGTTAGCCAGTTCTTCCGGGGTCATGCCGTCCTGTTCAGAATATTCTCCGGAAGAACTCGAAGAACTAGGATCACCAGGCACAAGTCCAAGATTATTGCAAGCAGTAGAATCAGGCAGATTACATTTCTCTTTGACACACTCATACTCTTGAATTTCCCCGTCAAAGAACGCCGATCCCTTATCGCCTTCACTACGGCCCAAGCATACATTGTCAGTATATTGCCAGCCACAGTTTTCATCGTCGCATACACAAACGGCATTATCATCAAGACCGTCAAAGCTATAGAAGAAGGTCGAATTAACAGCGTCAGCATCGCAAACTTTTTCCACCGTTGCAACACCTACAGCCCAAAGTGTTACAGGATACCAACCTTGTTCGTTTTCGATATATTCAAAGTAATGGAAATATCCCCCTTTGACATCAGACTTATATACCTTGCTGCTATAGCCAGACGGATCATTGAAATCCTTTGCGTCTTCGACTTTAAGCTTATAGGCTTCCACAAATCCATTCTGCAAAATCTTGTAATAGACGGCATCCGTACCACTCCAGACATTCGTTTCAGCAGTAGAGTCGCCATGCTGCATTTGGTTCCACTTGAAGAAGTTCGCGTCAATAAGCAAAGCGAGGTAGTCTACAAAGAACATGCTGTGTTCCTTGCCTGCGTAAGTCGTATTGACGGCGGTGTTAAAGTTGCCGTTTTCGGCAAAGACATTGCGGAAAGCGTTATAGACCGGGTTAAAGCCCGGAGTCTTGTCCTTTTGGTCAATGAGGGCCATCACCCACACGATGCTGTTGAAGTTTTCGGCCAGGCCAATCTGATCGGGGGCATAATGTTCGAAAGACGGATATTCTTCGCTGTTTTCCAAATAAAGGGCACCGGCAAGTTCCTTGTTTGCCTGCTCGTTTGCAACACCAAAACCGTTACCATCGTCAACCAACTTCTTTACGCGGGCGGCCTTGTAGTCGGTCAAGAAGTCGATGACAATCGTATCGGACGCATCGGACAAGTCTGCATAGGCGTTGTAAATGACATCCGTTGCGTTCGAGCCAAATCCGCCAAAGGCGCCGAAAGCGTTGTTACTCAAGTTCAGCTTGACACGGAACTTCACAACCGGGGTCGTAAGGTTCGTGATGTCGAGATCCCCTTCGAGGCGTGCAACCTTGTATTCCACCGTCTTTTCGTTAGTTTCTTCGATTGTCACAAAGGATTTATTGGCAGAGGCGAACAAGTCCTGCATAAACACCTTGCCGCTCGGGGCGAACTTTTCGTCAAGGTCCGTCACGGTAAGTTCTGCATTGTCGCCACCCTTGAGGTTCTTCCAGATTTCTTCATAGATGTCGTCAGTTTTTGTTTCCTTGTTGGCCTGCACCGGGAAACGCACCACCACATGCTTCCTGTACACCTTGGCAAGATTCTCGTTCACGGGCGTGAACGGGATTTCCATCTCGGTTTCGGCTTCGCCACACTTGATGAACACGGTGATGATTGCCTTTTCGTTGTTACGAACAATTGAATCGATGGCGCAAGCCTTGTTTTCAAGTTCTGCATTCCAGCTGCTGTAGGCGTCGTTGAACCTGTTGTCGATATCTTCGCCGAACTTGTCCGTTGCAGAGCTCAAGTTCTTGAGGGCGTCTTCGATGTCCTTCAGACTTTGTGTAGAGGCGCTGCTCAGGCTCTTGATTGCTTCTTCGACATCCTTCTGGTTCTTGGCCGAGGCATTGTCCAGTTCATTAAGAGCTTTCTCAATTTCCTGCTGGCTTGCGTCAGTGGCTTCACTGTACTTTTGGATAGCGTCGTTGAGTTCTTTTTGGTTTTTTGTCGAGGTGCTGTTCAAGGCATCTTTGATAAACTTATTGATGGCGACCGTATCAGCACTTACACCGTTTTGACCGTCTGTGCCATTCGTACCGTTAGCACCATTTTTACCATTGGCACCATTCTTGCCGTCGGCACCGTCCTTACCATTGTAGACAATACCAATCGTATCGCCGTCGCAAATAATGGCAAATCCGGACTTGTCTTTCAGTTCCTTGGATTCGCAGCGGTACTGGATGGCTTCGTGATCACTCATGGCGACCCATTCGCCTTCGGAACAGATGTACATCGTGGCTTTGGGCTTCACGAAGTTCATGGTTCCTTCGGTTTTGTCGTTACAGTCTTCTGGATCTAGGGATCTGACGATACTGAGGTTGTCGTTAGTGATAGTTTCTTCGTTGCTACAAGATGTAACACTGATTGCAAATGCTGCGCACAATGCAGCCATTGAAAGGTGTTTAAAATTCACCTTATTCTCCTTTGTTCTGTTTTTTTTGGACGCAAAGATAGAAAAATTTGTTTTACATTTGTTGTTGATTTTTATTTTTTGAGAAAAAAGAAGTAGTCTGTTATCTTAAATAATGTTATTTCTATTTTATCGGTATTGAATATGGTTGAGCGTGTGATTGCCTCTCTCAAGGGTTTTATTTTTGCAGCCATTTCGGCTATTTGCTATGGCACGAATCCGCTGGGTGCGCTCCACTTGTATGCACAGAACTATTCGCCCGAGACGGTGCTTTTTTACCGATTCTTTACGGCGGCATTGTTGCTGATGGTCGTCATGCTTTCCAAGGGTTCGCACTTTAAAATTTCGTTTCGCGAGTTCCGTGCGCTTGTGGCGTTCGGCTTCTTGTTTGCCGCGAGTTCACTCACGTATTACGCCTCGTTCAAGTACATGGATGCGGGGCTAGCCTCGACGCTCTTGTTCCTTTATCCGCTCGAAGTCTCGGTGCTCATGGCGGTTTTCTTCAAGGAAAAAATCAAGATCTGGACGGTTGTATCTATTGCGGTTTCTATGGCGGGCATAGCCCTCTTGTACCGCGGGGGAGATGGCGCAACGCTCAGCACGGTGGGGTGCCTGCTTGTGTTCCTGTCGTCCATCAGTTACGCCATTTACATGGTGATGGCAAATCGCATCAACTTGCAGATGGGGTCGGTCAAGATGACTTTTTACGCCATTTGCTTCTGCATGTTCTTTTTGTTACTTTATTCGGTGACGCTCGGTTCGGGCCTCCCGCCGGTGTTTACGCAGGCAAGTTCGTGGGGCTGGGGCTTTATGCTGGGCCTTGTGCCGACGGTGCTCTCGCTCATTTTCATGGTGAAGGCGGTGCGTATCGTGGGTTCTACGCCGACGGCGATTTTGGGCGCTCTGGAGCCTGTGACCGCCGTGACGATAGGCGTGACCGTGTTTGCCGAAACCTTGACGACACGCATCATGGCGGGCATCATCTTGATCCTTTGTTCCACCATTTTGATTGCGTTAAAGAAATAGACCGTTAATGACCGTCTACTTCCTACCGTCTACTTCCTACTGTCTACTTCCTACTGTCTACTATTTACTATATTACCGACATGCAGTGCACATGTTCTGTTTGCAACAAGGAATTTAACGACAAGGTCGGGATGTCCCCGATGCAGAGTAACCTTGCTATCCGTGTTCGGAACAAGGTCGGGAACATTTGTCCGGATTGCCGTGCAGAAACATGCAAGACCAAGCGCGGTCGCTGGCGCATGTTCTTTTATGACCTGAAAATCGGGCTGCTTTGCCTGTTGCTGCTGTTGCCCGTATTCCTGCTCTTTGCGGGAATTATTGTCGTGCTTGCGCTTTATGTGCTGTAAAGCTTGAGTTCGTTTGGCTAGAGTCCGCCGACCGCGACGATGACGCCTGCGAAAACGAGACTCACCATTGTCATCAGTTTAATCAAGATGTTCAGCGAGGGGCCTGCGGTATCCTTGAACGGGTCGCCTACGGTATCGCCGACAACGCCTGCCTTGTGACAATCGGAGCCTTTCCCGCCGAAGTTGCCTTTCTCGATATATTTCTTGGCGTTATCCCAGGCGCCGCCTGCGTTGTTGAGCATGCAGGCGAGCGAGAATCCGCAAGCGAGCCCACCGGCGAGCAGGCCGAATACGCCCGCGATTCCCATGAACAGGCCAACAACAACCGGAACAATGACAGCGAGGAGCGACGGCAGGAGCATTTCGCGCTGGGCTCCGTGAGTCGAAATTTCAACGCATTTGGCGTAGTCCGGCTTGCCCGTTCCTTCCATGATGCCGGGAATTTCCTTGAACTGGCGGCGGACTTCCTTGACCATGGAAGAGGCTGCGCGGCCGACCGCCTTGATGGTCATGGCGCAGAAGACGAAGGCCATCATGCAGCCGATAAAGAGGCCGCCAAGAAGCATGGGGTTCATCAGGTTCAGGTTGAATGCGTTCATGAAATCGCCGAACGAAGCGTCTGCAATAGAGAGCGCTGCGAGCGAACCGTCGTTTGCGATGGCCTTGATGCCGCCTTCTAGAATTTGCCAATGCGTGTTGCTGGCCGCTGCTCCAGAGGTGAGCGCGGTAGAACTGCTGAAGAAGGTAACGTTGCCGAATTCGAATGCGCCGTCGTGGGCGAATTTGCCGAGCCAGAGCTTGATTTCTTCGACATAGGAGGCAAGTAGTGCCATGGCGGTAAGGGCTGCAGAGCCGATGGCGAAACCCTTGCCTGTTGCGGCGGTCGTGTTGCCGAGCATGTCGAGTTCGTCGGTGCGTTCGCGGACTTTCTTGGGGAGTTCTGCCATTTCGGCGTTACCGCCCGCATTGTCGGCAATGGGCCCGAAGGTGTCTGTCGAAAGCGTGATGCCGAGGGTTGAAAGCATACCGACGGCCGCGAAACCGACTCCGTAAAGCCCCTGCGAAATGTTTTCGAAACCGCCCGCAAAACCGAAGGAGGCGAGAATGCCGAGAACGATAGTGATTACCGGGAGGGCGGTGGAGTACATGCCGACCGAAATGCCTTCGATGATGGTCGTGGCGGGGCCCATCTGCGTGCGCGAAGCGATAGCGCGGGTGGGCTTGTAGGCGTCAGAGGTGTAGAATTCGGTAAACTGCCCTATGATGACGCCAGCGGCAAGGCCTGCGACGACAGATCCGAAAATGCCCCACGAAATGAGTCCCAACTTGACAAAGACAAGGAGCGCCAAAAGAATAAGGATCGAAGATCCGAGCGTTCCGACGAGAAGGGAATGCAAGAGCGACTTGGTATTGGCGTCATCTTTGGTGCGCACCATGAAAATGCCGACAATCGAAAGAACAATGCCTATTGCCGCGACAAGCATCGGGGCGATGACATGGTGCATGCTCATGCCGGGAAGGGCCGCGCCGAGGGCCGCTGTCGCCAAGATGGAACCGCAGTAGGATTCGTAGAGGTCTGCGCCCATGCCCGCAACGTCTCCGACGTTATCGCCGACGTTGTCGGCGATGGTGGCGGGGTTACGCGGATCGTCTTCGGGAATTCCCGCTTCGACTTTACCGACCAAGTCGGCACCGACATCGGCCGCCTTCGTGTAGATACCCCCGCCAACGCGGGCAAAGAGCGCCTGCAGCGAGGCGCCCATGCCAAAGGTCAGCATGGTAGTTGTCACTTCGGCCATCTTGGCGTGCCCGAAAGCAGAATTCGTAATCAAGCTGTCCGAAAATTCCATCGAAATCTTGCTTGCCAGGGTGGCTCCCATGCCGAAAATATTATGGTCGTAAATGAAGTTCAGAAGGTAGAACCAAATGGAAATGTCTAGCAGGCCGAAACCGACGACAATGAGCCCCATGACCGCGCCGGAACGGAATGCCGTGACAAGCCCTTGGTTCAGGCTTTTGCTTGCGCCGGCGGCCGTTCTGGAACTAGCCTGCGTTGCCGTTTTCATGCCTAAAAATCCGCAGAGTCCGCTAAAGAAACCGCCGGTGAGGAATGCGACCGGAACGAAGGGGTTCTGGATTCCGAGGAATGCGAGAATCACGAAAATGAGGAACAAAATGGCGAATACGACCGAAACGGTTCTGTATTGGCGCTTGAGGTAGGCGAGAGCCCCTTCGCGGACATAACCCGCAATCTCTATCATGCGCGGCGTCCCTTCGTCCATTTTCATCATGGATTTGAAAAACAGGAATGCCGCTACAAGGGCAAGGATTGACGCTGCCGGAACAGTGTACCAAAAACCAGGAATGCTGAATGTTTCCATAAAAGACTCCTTTGATACCGTTTTGGGGGCGGATTTCTATATAAATCTATACTGAAAATGGCGGAAAAGGGCGAAATAAAATGCTAAAATTATGCTATGGAATTCATTAAACTCGCTCAAAATCGTTACAGCTGCCGCAAATTTAGCGACAAGGCTGTGGAACCCGAAAAACTCTCCCTCGTGCTCGAAGCGGGGCGCCTTTCTCCGACGGCCGTGAATGGCCAGCCGGTGACGGTGAAGGTACTCAAGTCCGAGGCCGCTATCGCCAAACTCCGCGGCATTACTCGCATGGCCTACAATGCCCCCGTGGTGCTCATGGTCTGCTACGACAAGGACAAGTGCTATTCTCCCGTGACCTACCACGACGATTTTGTGAGTGGCGACATGGATTCGAGCATCGTAACGACCTCGATGATGATGCAGGCCACCGACTTAGGCCTTGCGACCTTGTGGGCCCGTGGCTTCAACGCCTCTGAAATCGAAAAGGCCTTCGACTTCCCGGCAAACCTGAAACTCGCGTGTTTCTTGGATGTGGGCTATGCCGACCCCGCCGAAGGCGGCCCCTCGCCGCGCCACCCCGTGCGCAAGCCCATGAGCGAATTCGCAACAGAACTGTAAAAAAGCAAAGGCGGTCAAATGACCGCCTCATTTTATTTCCAATGCATGGTCAGTTTGCGCTTGCATTGGGCGCAATCTGTCAGATATGAGTCGATGAGCGTCTGGTAAGGAATGCCGACTTCTTTCGCCATATTCTTGAAATATTCAATGGTACTTGAATTCAGACGAATCGTTATCTGTTTTTTCAATGCGGCTGCATAGGGATTTTTAACCGCCTTCATGCTCGCAAAATCATACTCCTTTTTCATAATCCGTCTCCTTTTCGTTCATTCCAATAGTATTGGAATTCTTTTTTCGTTGCCTTGCGAGCGCTGATGATTCGATTGACTATAATCTCGGCATCAAGAAGGTTTCGTTCCGTATAAACCACAATAAGAGTCCTAAGTTTTTCTGACAATCCAATCAGAATAGACCTATCCTCGTTTTTTGAATGTTCTACATCAAAGAAAACTCTAGCGTGTTCATCTTCAAAGCACGATTTGGCTTCTTCGAATGAAATTCCGTGTTTCTTTTGGTTTAGCGCATTCTTATGTTCGTCCCACTCGAATTCTACTTCCATGCAGAACCTCGCGGTATAATTATAATATAATTATATTTTTTGCAAAATGCAACAGAATACATGTTCATGTTCTATTTTTTCTTCGGGAACGCCCCCGCGGGCGAATAGAGACTGTCCCTATTCATATATATACACGCTTTTTTCTGGCGTTTGAAAGCCATTTTCGATGTAAAAAGATGTTTGCTGAATGAGTTCCAAACGGCGACGAAGAAACGGACGTCGTAGCAGTCATTCCAAAAAAGGCGGTCAAATGACCGCCTTTAAAATTGAGCCGTTTAAGCCACTTGTTTTTTACGAGTGGGCTTCGAAACAAATTTAGGTTCCATTTTATCAGCCTTTGCTTGTTCAAGGAACATATTGATTAATGTCTGGTATGGAATGTTTGTTTTTTCCGCCAGTTCCTTGAAATAAGCGAGAACCGATTCACTGATGTTTATACAAATTGTCTTCTTCAATTTTTTTGCATACGGGTTTTTGACTGCATTGCTGAAATCGTAGTTCTTCTTCATGGCATCTTCTTTGTTTTCGTCCCATTCGAAAATCATATATGTGATATATATAATATATATACAAGCGAATTCCTTGTCAATAGCAAATATTTCCTTTTGAACAATATTGAGTTGCTTAAGGACTTTTTTTAATTTTCCAATTGATTCGTGTGTACATAACGGTTTTAACGGATGAACCTCCGTTGGGCGAATAGAAACTGTCCCTATTCATATATATACACGCTAATTTGGGGCGTTTGTGGGCAAATTTTGGTGTAAAAATATGTTTGCGGTTTAAAACGAACAGCCATTTTCGTTGAGTTTGTTATATTTCGCAAAAAATCGGTGGGGCTTATTTGGAGGTCTTCTGTGAAGATTTTTTCATTGCGTCATTCTTGGCCTGTCATTCTCGAAGTGAAGCGTAGGGAATCCATACTTCTTGCCATGGCTCTTGTCTTTGCTGTATTGACTGCGTGCGACAGCGGTTCCAGCAGTACTGACCCTGACCCGATTGCGGAAGTTTCGAGCAGTGGCGGTGATGACGAAAATCTCTCCTCGAGTTCCGTTACGGACAAAGGAACCTCTTCCGGTGGCAGTTCGGTTTCTAGTAGCGATTTCTTTAGCTCAAGTTCAAAAACAGAAACTGTTAAATCAAGCAGCAGTGCTTTGCCTAAATCAAGTAGTTCAGCGTCGATTGCCGATCAAAAGATTCCATGTGATAAGCCTGAATATGTAATTTACCATATTGGGGATGAAGAGTTTGTTTGTAAAGATAGTGTTCTTGTCCCTTATATTCCTCCATCAAGTTCGTCTGTGCAGGTTCGTCCATTTAAGGAACGTTTCAAAGAAGATAGTGTCTTTAATGAAGAAAAAACGTATGGAACTTTCGAGGATCCGCGTGATGGACAGATATATAGGACCATCGTTATAAAAACTAAATCCGCAACGTCACCAGAATTTGAAGTCTTTGCGCAAAATTTGAATTATGGTAGCCAAGTGAATCTTGGAGCCTCTGTTTTTGACGATAATAAGGTAGAAAAGTTCTGCTATGATGATGATCCCTGGTATTGCGACAATTATTTTGGCGGTTTGTATTCGTGGAGTGAAACATTTGGTCTTCCTAGGGCATGCGATAGTGTGTGGACAGGTACAACGTCGAATTGTCCAGATTCTATAGCAACAGGAATAGATTCCGATTTTGATTGGGATTATCTTCAAATTCAAGGTGTGTGCCCAGATGGTTGGCACGTTATGAATGAAAACGAATGGCGGGCTATGATTGGAGCCGATGAATCTGCTTATAGGGCAACGTCTAAGGCTTCGAAAGGAAGTAACGGAAATGGATTTTCAGCTTTGTATGGGGGTGCCTGTGGCACAGGATTTGAAAATTTTGAAGAAATTGTTTTTCGAGGTTTGTCTGAAAATGCATCCTTTTGGCTACAGTATGAGAAGTCAGATAATAGAGCGAGAAGCATCTTTATATCGGATAAGCAACTGTTAAATATAATTCAAAATTCTCGTCCTAAAGAGAATGGACATTATGTTCGTTGTGTTAAAGATTATTCCTTTACAATCTAACCTGATTTAATTTTGTAAAAAGTTTAACAAAAAAAAGGACTTTAGAGAAAAGTCCTATGGGAGTTATTTATGTCAAAGAAGAAAGCGGCGGCGAATGCCTGGCCGCTAAGCGGACAGTAAAGGCCGAAGGCCGTAATTTCTGTGAGTAATAAATGCTTGGTATTAACCAAGCATGTTTGCGAGAGTGAGGCGCAAGACGAACGGTCTTTGGGCTCGTGCGGAGCAGGCTGAGCCGGAGCGCTTTTTTTCGGACATGAAAAGCTGATGCCGATTTCCATCGGCATGACGCGGGCGGGGAAAGGAGGTGCCGCATCAAGTGCGGCAAGACAACCGGAAATGAATGCCCTAAGGCGGAAGAAAATGTGTCGTTGAGCGAACATTCCGGAACGGTCATGTGAGCGAGATGAGCACATTTCTGGAGCCGAGGGCATTTGCAGCCAGGGCGTTACGGGCGCGGCGATTGAGCGCCCGTTCGAGGGGGTGCTGGAAGACCCGGCTATGGATTGCTTCGTCGTTTTGCTCCTCGCAATGACGTGCAAGCCGAAGCGAATGTTGTTAGCAAGCGAACGAGCCACGGAATTTTCCGTCTGTGAGCAATAAGCCCCAAGCGTTAAGCGAGGGCGATTGCGAGAGAGAGGCTGTAAAGCCGATCGGTCGCTCCTTGAGCGGGTAACAACATCGCGAAGGCCATGCGCATAAGCCGGGGCTGCAAGCAGGGGGATTCGTCCCCCCTTTACAGACCGCTCGGCTCTTTTTCTTGTTAGAACCTATGATATCGCCTCGCTCTCGCCTTCAAAGACTCATTAATATGAGTCTTCTTTGGCTCACGACAGACCGCTCGGCTCTATTTCATATAAGAACTTATGATATCGCCTCGCTTTCGCCAACACGACTCCTTAAGACGAGTCGCTTATGGCTCACAAAAGGTTGTGAAGTCTTAGAATTATGGTGTTCTACTAACTAATTTGCTATATTTGGTACGGAAAATTTTAAAAAGGAATAAAAATGCGTTCTTTTAAATTTGTTTCTCGCGGTATTCTGACGGTCGCTCTGGCCGCAGGTGTCGCTTCTGCTCAGTTGTTGAATTCCAAAAGCATGGATGTAATCCGTGTGGAAAAAGTCGGTATTTCTGCAGGTAAAATCGATAGCCTCGCCAAGATGCTCGGCGAACAGCAGCTCCGCGGCAAGAAAATCGACGACAAGACCATGACCCAGCTCCGTTATGCCGTGATCGACAACCTGGTCGGTCAGGAACTCATCAAGCTCGAAGCCAAGAAGATGGGCATCAAGGTCTCCAAGGGCAAGGTCGACAGCCTGACCGCACTCTTCAAGTCCCAGTTCCCGAGCGAAGACGCCTTCCAGAAGGAACTCAAGAAGTCTAACACCACCATGGCCCAGTTCAAGGAAAAGATCGAAGACCAGCTGAAGAGCGAAGCAATCCTCGAAAAGAAGGTGCCGTACCCGAAGGATCCGACCGAAAAGCAGAAGGAAGCTTTTTGGGAACTCAACAAGACGAAGGTGGCCATTAACGATTCCATTAGCGGTGCCCGCATCGTGATTTACACCAAGGGCAAGTCCAAGCAGGAAATCGAAGACGCCAAGGTGATGTTGCAGGGCCTTGCCGCACAGGTGCGCAGCAAGAAGGCTACGTTTGCACAGCTCGCTGCCATGTACAGCGACGACCAGACCGCCAAGAAGACTGGTGGCGTGATGGCTAAGTTTGTTGCCAAGTCCAAGGGCGATGCTTTTGTGAAGGCCGTGAACAAGGTCAAGGTCGGCGAAATCACCGAACCGTATACCGACAAGGACGGTATCGCCATCTTCATGCTGACCGAAAAGAACGACGGCAAGTACGAAAGCTACAAGCACCAGATCGACTACATTCTGCGTGTGCAGGCCGAACAGGACCGTCAGGCTCAGCTCAAGGCTTACCTCGATGGCCTCGGAAAGGTCTACAAGGTGCAGTACCTCGACGCGAAGTACACTCCGCCGCAGGCTATCGGAGCAGCAAAGTAACATATAGTTCAGAGTTCTGATTTCGGAATTCAGAATTAAATGTTGTCGTGTTTTATTGACATGCTTGATGTTGCAACTCTGAAATCCGAATTCTGAATTCATAATTTCTTCGAGTTACTACTTATGTTTAATACTACGCACACCGGGCTGATCGACTTGCGTACGCGCATCGACAAGCTCTGGGGGTATCTTTGACTTAGAAGCCAAGACCGAAGAACTCTACGTTTTGGAAAAGGACTCCGCCGACCCGAACCTGTGGAATGACCAGGAAAAGGCGCAGTCCATGATGAAAAAAATCGGCAATCTGCGCGCCCTGCTGGACTCGTGGAAAGAAGTCTCGCAGAGCTGCGATGACCTCGCCGAACTTTATGAAATGAGCAAGGCGGAAGAATCCGCCGACTTGACGGCATCGATCGATTCCGACATCGCTGAACTCAAATCGAAAATCGAGGCGATGGAATTCAAGAAGATGCTGAACGGCCCCGATGATGCCTGCAGCTGCCTGATGTCCATTCACCCGGGCGCAGGTGGCACCGAGTCGCAAGACTGGGCGCTCATGCTCTTCCGTATGTACACGCATTTCTTTGAACGCGAAAACATGGACTTCAAGGTGGTCGATTTCCAGGAAGCGGAAGACGCCGGCCTCAAGAGTGCGACCATCGAAGTCACTTGCGAAAACGCTTATGGGCTCCTCCGTTCGGAAATCGGCGTGCACCGCTTGGTGCGCATCAGTCCCTTCGACGCCAACGCCCGCCGTCACACGAGCTTTACCGCCGTGTACCTGTACCCCGAACACGAAGACATCGAATTCGATTTGGATATGGCTGATGTGCGTGTGGATACTTACCGCAGTAGCGGTGCCGGTGGCCAGTACATCAACAAGACGGACTCCGCCGTGCGTATGACGCACTTGCCGACGGGCATTATGGCGAGCTGCCAGACCGAACGCAGCCAGATTCAGAACCGCGAAACCTGCTACAAGATGCTCAAGACCATGGTCGCCGAACATTACCGCCTGGAAGAAGAAGCCAAGCGCGATGCCCGTATGGCCGAAAAGAAAAAGGTCGAATGGGGTAGCCAGATTCGTAGCTACGTGCTACAGCCTTACCAGCTGGTAAAGGACTTGCGCACCGGTGTCGAAACCTCGGATACCGCGGGCGTGCTCGACGGCAAAATCAAGCCGTTCATCAACGCCTACCTGCTCAGCACCAGCGAAGGGCAGAAGTAGTGGTTGATAAAGTTGTATTTAGCTGAATTGTACAGGCTAAAATACGCTTGTGAGTGTGTTTGGCCTGTACAATTGGATTAAAACACCTGTTTTTGTTTCTGATAAACTAATTTTATACAGGCTAAAAGAGAGAATGAAATCCTTTTGACCTGTATTGTTGAGTAAAAACACGTCTTTTTGCTGTTGACAAACTAATTTTGTACAGGCTAAATAGGGGCTGTGCTCTCGTTTAACCTGTACCGACAAAAAATGCAAAAAAAATTCCTGCAACAGATGTTGCAGGAATAAGGATCAAGAATTTGAATTTGTATTACTTCACCTTGAGGGCGCCGCGTTCGAGTTTAATCGTGAAGTTGGTCACGTCGCAAACCTCAGACGGACCCCAGTACTGGATGGGACCCGGGTAGGTGTAGCTTTCAGTCTTGGCCCAGACTTCGCGGTTCTTGGCGAAGAACTTGAACGGAGCACCGTCGAGTTCCACGAGAGCCTTCTGGATAACCGGCTTGTCGGCACCGTGACGACGTTCGATGTTCATCATCATGGTGATAGGAATGCCACCGGCAGTCCACTTTTCGATACCCTTCGTGAGGTCACGCACAGAGCTCATGTAGCCGTTCATCTTGTTGAAGGCGAGCACAGAGGCGGTGAAGCCGAGGCTGTAGCAGTAGTCGGCGTCGAAGTTCGACGGAGCGGCGCAGCGGCCTTCGTAACCGAAGAAGTGGTTGAGAGCGCTGAACTTGCCCTTGAAGGACTTACGGCTCTTGAGTTCCTTCTTCACCATTTCGATGACGAGCTTTTCGGTTTCGATGAGGGAAACCTGCACGTTGCCGTGGCTGTCGCGGTCGAGCATCAGCTGGCCCTGAGTGGTGGAGGGGAGGCTCTTGAGGACTTCGGCAGAAGCCTTGGAAATCCACTTGCAGAGCAGTTCCACCTTGGCGGCGGTGTCGAGGCCTTCGACTTCCTTTTCGTGGTGGGCGAGGGCTTCAGAGAGTTCAGAGATGAGCACGCCGACATCCGGGATGAATTCGAGGAGGCCTTCCGGAATCAGGCAGACGCCGAAGTTCTTGCCGTCAGCAGCACGGGCAGCGACGATGTCTGCAACGTACTTGATGACCTGTTTCAGCTTCATCTTCTTGGCCTTGACTTCTTCGGAAATCAAGCAGATGTTCGGGTGGGTCTGGAGAGCGGCTTCGAGAGCGATGTGAGAAGCGCTACGGCCCATGAGCTTGATGAAGTGCCAGTACTTCTGAGCGGAGTTGGCATCGCGCATGATGTTGCCGATGAGTTCGGAATAGGTCTTGACGGCAGTGTCGAAACCGAAGGAGGTTTCGATGTATTCGTTCTTGAGGTCGCCGTCGATGGTCTTCGGGCAGCCGCAAACCACGCAGCTTGCGCCGTTGGCCTGGAAGTATTCTCCGAGAACAGCAGCGTTGGTGTTGGAGTCGTCACCACCGATGATCACGATAGCGTCGAGCTTCTGGGCCTTGGCAACAGCCATGCACTTCTTGAACTGTTCTTCAGTTTCGAGCTTGGTTCGGCCGGACTGGATGATGTCGAATCCACCAGTGTTGCGGTAGGAGTCCATGATCTTTTCGTTGATCACGATGAACTTGCCGTTTTCGAGGCCGGACGGACCGCCGAGGAAGCCGAGGAGCTTGGAATTCTTGCTGATGCTCTTGATACCGTCGAAGATACCTGCAATCACGTTGTGTCCACCAGGAGCCTGGCCACCGGAGAGCACCACGCCCACGTTGAGAGCCTTACCGGCAGCAGCCTTGGTAGCCTTCTTCATGGAAATGTACGGAGCGCCGTAGGTGTTCGGGAACAGAGCCTTGATCTTGGCCTGGTCGCGCACGGATTCGGTAGCCTTACCCTTGTTGAGGGTGACCTTGAGAGCGCCGTCGCGGAGAGCGGCGGGGAGTTTCGGCTGGTAGGCCTTGCGGGCCTTGCCGAGGACGGACAGATTGTCAGCCATTGTATCTTCCTTTTGATTTGCCCTGTTATCGGGCCGGGTTAAAAAATTACATGCTCAAATATAGTAAAAGGCGAGTGGAGCGCCAATACTGAAATTGAAAATCTATATTTGTTGCGTTCAAAAGAAATGAGGTTAGGACTATGAGAAAAAGCATTCTTGCTTTGATTGCTTCGTCACTATTTTCAATTGCATTTGTGGCTTGTGGTGACAGCGGTGCCGATGCCGGCGATTCCAACAACAGCAACTGGAAAAAGGATAGTTCTTCGGACCCGTCTGTGCTGATCGATGTCCGCGATGGCGAACAGTATCGCACGGTGCGAATCGGTAACCAGCTTTGGATGGCCGAGAACTTGCGCTTTTACGATACTCTCTGGAGTCCTACGCTTCCTGACTATTCCGAAGCCGATGAATACGGCCGCCTTTATACTTATGGCGCGGCGATGGCCGGGCGTGATTATATCGATTCCGGCTACAACGAAGGCATTTGCCCCGTTGGCTGGCATTTGCCCTCTATGGCCGAATTTGACGTTTTGAAAAACTTCGTCTCTGAGTTTTGCCCGTCCGTCGATAGTTGCCTAAGGTCTACGGAGGGTTGGGATTTTGCGGGTAACGACAGGTTCGGTTTTAATGCAAAACATTCCTCTGAAACGAACATAGCCCGTTATTGGACAAGTAATTCGGCTGACGCCGGCATGCGTATCAATACGGACCACGGGTATACTTATAGATCCAACAGCAGCGATGCCGTGATGTATGTCTTGCGGGATTCGTACGGTTACGATACCTTCGGCGCTGATTTTGCGGCCAAGGTGAATCTGTTTTACGTGCGTTGCGTCAAGGGCAGCGAGGTGGACTCTGCGGCCTACATGGATAACTACCTAAAGGGCCGCGAGAATATGATTGAGTACTTGAGCAGTTCTGCCGCCTACCAGGCGTATCTCAGCAGTAGTTCTGCCGCCGAATGGGCGAGAGTGCAGCAAGGTGCAAAGAAATACTTTAATCCTGACTTGAACTATGGGGAATTTGTGGATACCCGCGATGGTCAGACTTATGGTTACCTGCAAATCGGTAACTATACCTGGATGGCCGAAAATATGAAGGTTGACTTAACTGACTTTTTCTCCTACAAATGCATACAGGCTCTTTTGACCTGTCGATATCCTACCCGTGAAGATTCTATTGCGTATTATGAGCATGGCCTTGCTTATTCTGATTCACTTCTGGATCAAGTCTGTCCTTTGGGGTGGCATGTTCCCTCAAAGGCAGAATGGGAAGATTTGTTTTCGGTTGATTCTAATGCCGGTAGTTATTTAGCAACGGATGGAAATTGGCCTGCAGGGGATGGTCTATTCAATAAGAACGAAATTACAAATTCTACGGGTTTTACTGCGATTGCTACGGATGGGTCTCAGACTCGATTTAATGAGACGTATTTTTGGACTAGCACGGATTCGCTTGAAGTGTCAATAAAAATAGATACCGTGTATGTTGACTCTTTGTTGCCGGTTGATTCTGTTGCTTTGGTAGATACCATTCTTACAGATACAAATGTGGTTGAACCGATTCCTGAAAGAAAGTTTATTCTCGATACAACTCGCATCGAAACGAAGCGTCATGTTTATGTTCAGTATGATTGGATGATAAACAACTTTAAGTTTACTACTGAATTGAATCGTAGGTCGCTTTTCGTCCGCTGCGTCAAGGACTACTAATCCCTAGACTTTGTAAGGTTGCTCGGCTCTGTCGTATTGAAGCAAGAGCGTGATATTATAAAAAAGGTGGAAACGTTGTGTTTCCACCTTTTGGTTCATATGAAAAGAGAAATGCTTACTTGAATTGAGCCGTTATGTTCGTATTGCCGCTGATGTCAATCAGGCGCGGGTTGGCGGTGCTGCCATCGGACCATCCGCTAAATACGCTGCCAGCCGAAGGAATGGCTTGGAGCTGCATCTGCATCCCGGTAAAGAACTTGCCTTGGTAATTGCTGCTCGGGAGCTTCATGCCTTCGACAAGAACGGAGCCGTTTCCGCTTGCAGAAATGCTCACGGTTGCTTCGCCCTGGAGGCCGAAGTAGTTACCCAATTCCTGTCTAAAGGTTTGCGTGCGGTTTTGTGCGAATTTTAAGAGGTCGCTACCGCTGGGAGACCAGTTGAATGCCGACTGATTGCGCGGCCAGCGCTGTTCGTCACGTTGCTGTTCGGAACTCGGAATCATGGCGGCCATAGCCTGCACGGTCTTCTGGACCTTTTCGTAAGTCAGGTAGTCGTTCAAGAGAATGCAACCCTGGTTGATGAACAAGCGCTTGAAATCGGGATTGGCCAAAAGTTTTTTGAGCATGTTTCCGATGGTGGTATTTGCGCCGCCCATGCCGAAGCCGCCACCCCAGCCGCCGCCCATGCCGGGCCATTGACCTTGTCCGGGATCTTGTCCGCCCGGTTGCCCATTTCCCTGACCGTTATCCATGGTGGCGCTACCCAGCACCCACTGGAACATGTTGTGGCTTTCGGTATCGAATCCCGTAATGCCAGGAGAGAATCCGTAGCCGTGGTCGACGTCGAAAATCATGAACTTGAACGGGATTCCTTTTTCGGGGCTGCCCCAAGCGCGGATGTTATTGTTCGGCCAGTCGCCGTTATGAATATACATTTCGGCAATCATGTACTGGGCGAAACTGCTCACGTTTAATTTTTGCTTGACTTCTTCGTAAGACGGATTGTTTTCTCCAGCGAAGTTTCCGCTGGTAATCATGTTTGTCAGCTGGCCAAATTCTGCGCTTGAGGCTCCATTGGTGCCGCTGGGCGCCCATCCGTTGACGCAACCCTGGTCGCCGTTGCTGCAGTTCTTGACCACGTTAATGGATTTAGAATCAATGCCATAGTTTGTTTCTACAAAGCTCCTGTTCAGGCGTTCGCGCAAGTCGTGAATGCCAAAATATTCACCGTTGTAGAATACCACCACTTGCAAGCTACGCTGGTAATCTACTTCGGTACCTTCCATAAGGCTTACAAGCATCGGGTCTCCAAAGTAGTCCGTCCAGAAACGGTTACCATTGTTGCGGAGGTTAAAGCTCTTCATCTTCTTTGCTTCGGGGCGAGTCTTGAAGAACGAATACTTGAGCACCTTGTCGCCGTAATCGTCGTTATCCATCTTGATGGCGACACTCTTCTTGGGTTTGTAGCGGCTCCAGTTTCCGATAATCGAAATGCCTGCGTCGATTTCCCAAGTCTTTTCGGTGGTGGAGCTTCCTTTTTCGAAGTATTCCACGTGCACGGGGAGTTCGGTGTCTTTCCAGAAGTTTGCCTGTTGGCAGGGCTCGGTGCATTTCGGGTTGTTGTTGTCCGAAACATTGCCTCCGCCAAAGTTCATGCCGCCGGGCATGCCGCCTCCGTTCAAGTCACCAGTTGCGTAAAGACCCCTGGAAGAGTCGAACATGTCGGTGTGATTCACGGTCAAGGCCACCACAGGCATCGAAACCTTTTCGTTGATAAAGTATGTCTGCGTAGTCGTATCGGCCGCCTGACCGTTCACGAATTCAGAACAGCGGACAACGGTGTTTTGCGTAATCTGCTTGGCCTGAGTGATAGATTCAGAATTCTGGGTGGGGAAGGAACCGTCAAAAGTACACTTGATCTGGCCGCCCTTTTGCGGGGTGGGCGGTTCAATCGTCAAGTTGGAATAGAATCCAGCCTTCGGGAGGAACGTTTCCTTGGCCTTGTGGTTATCATCGTATTCCTTGAGTCCGCTCGAAGAAGAATACGGCATCGTTGCCGATGAAATTTGGATATTCTGGTTCGGATTGTTCGGGTCCGGATTCGGAGTACCGTTCGGATCTGCCGATGCGCTGGAATTAACAGGCTGCGAATTGCTCGACGGATTGTTTTGAACGGGGTCCGGAATCACGACGGGAACGGTCGCTGTGTCGCCCGTATTTGGGTCAATAACTTGGATTGCGGGGACGGTTTCGCCTGTTTCAGGGTTCACGTAAGGAACGGTCGGAATGGTGTCGCCCGTGGAGGGGTCGATGTAATCGCCCGTATTGGGGTCGATATAGGGAGTGGTGTAAGGATTTTCTCCTATAGACGGAGTCGGATCGGTTAGTGCGTTGATGTCTTTAGCATCGTCAGAACAGCCGATTAGCATTGTTCCGGCAATAACTGGAAAAAGAATTAATTTTTTTTGCATAGCAAGCCCCTAGCAATACAGCAATATCTCGCAACACCATAGGCTAAAGTAACAAGATTTATTTCAAAAAGGGGTTTGTTAATGCATTCTTTACAGTTTTTTGTTGTTGTTTGATGTAAATCACAAACGTTTAAAAAATTCACGGGGTGAATTGTTCCGAAAAACGGATTTTTTGAAAAATTTCGTTAATTATGTGTAAAAAATAAATGCCCGGACGGGGTGTCCGGACATTCAAAATCAGCTTAAAAAAGAGGCCGAAAAATTACTTCTTGCAGCACTTGCATTCGGCGATGCACTTGTAAGCGATACCGCCGATTACGCCACCGAGAATCGGGGCGACCCAGAAGAGCCAGAGCTGCTTGATGGCAGCACCGCCAACGAACACAGCCATTGCGGTAGAGCGGGCCGGGTTCACAGACGTGTTGGTCACCGGGATAGAGATGAGGTGGATGAGCGTGAGGCAGAGGCCGATCGCAATCGGGGCAAAGCCTGCAGGTGCGCGACCGTCGGTAGCGCCCATAATCACGAACAGGAAGATAGCCGTGAGCACGGTTTCAATGAGGAATGCGGAGAGCATGCCGGAGGTCTTGCCGCCAAAGGCGTTCAGGCCGTCCTTGAGGGAATCGGACCAGCCGTTGGTAGCGAATGCGCCGATACCTGCGTTGGTGAGGTCGGGGCAGGCAATCACGTAGAGAAGCGCTGCTGCGATGATGCCGCCAATCACCTGGGCCACGATGTAGGCCGGAGCTTCCTTAGCGGGGAAGCGGCCGCCGGCGACTTGACCGAGCGTGACAGCCGGGTTCAGGTGGCAGCCCGAAATGTGGCCGATGGCGTATGCCATGGTGAGCACCGTAAGGCCAAACGCGAGCGACACGCCCACGTAACCGATACCGGTGGTCGGGACGCCGCATGCGAGCACAGCTGCACCGCAGCCGCCAAACACAAGCCAGAAGGTGCCGATTGCTTCGGCAATAGCGCGAGTAGAAAGTTTCATTTGAATTTTCTCCATATATTGAGGGTTAAGAGTCGTGCCTTAATTTAGCAAAAAGGCACTTTTGGAATTGCCCAAGGTTATGTGAAAAAATTTTTTTCGTGCGAAAACGCACACACAAGATTTTCAATCATACGTGTTTAGGGGTAAATTTTGAAAAAAAATGCGGGAGGGGCCCCAGCTCGGAGTTGCGAAGGCCGCACGGGCCCCTCCCTGCACCCTCCCCATCCTTGGCCGACGCTTTATTTTCTAAACGACAACTATTATTTTAATTTGAATTGTTTCCTCGCTTGCACCAAAGAATAGAATGCAAAAAAAGTTCCCCGGGGTTACCGAGGAACTATTAATCTTTATTAAAAAGAAGGACTACTTCTTTTCCGCCGTCTTTGGCATCTGCACGGAGATATGGATGTCCTGCAGCTGCTGGAGGTCCACTTCGCTCGGGCTCTGGTCCATCGGGCTAGAGGCACTCGTGTTCTTCGGGAACGCGATGTAGTCACGGATAGATTCTTCACCTTCCATGGTAGCGACAACGCGGTCCAAGCCGAAGGCGAGACCGCCGTGCGGAGGAGCGCCGTACTTGAAGGCGTCGACGAAGAAGCCGAACTTGGTCTTCACCTGTTCTTCGGAGAGGCCGAGCAGGCGGAACACCTTTTCCTGGACTTCCGGGTTGTGAATACGGATAGAACCACCGCCGATTTCCACACCGTTAAGAACAAGGTCATAAGCTTCAGCGTTGCAATCCTTGAGGTTGCCGCTGAGCATCATGTCCAGGTGTTCCGGAAGCGGGTTGGTGAACGGGTGGTGCATGGCCATGTAGCGGCCTTCGGTGTCGCTGTATTCGAACATCGGGAATTCGGTAATCCAAACAAATTCACGCTTCTTCGGATCGCGGAGACCCTTGATACGGGCGACTTCCAGGCGGAGCTGACCCATGGCGGTAGCTGCAACCTTTTCGGGACCTGCGATGAAGAACATCATGTCGCCGCACTTGGCACCGACAGCGTCGCGGAGTTCGTTGAGCTGTTCGGTAGTAAAGAACTTGCCGACCTGGGTTTCCACTTCGTCATTTTCCTTGACGCGCATCCACACGAGGCCCTTGGAACCATACTTACCCACGTAAGCGGTAAGTTCATCGATCTGCTTACGAGTAAAGTCAACGCAACCCTTAGCAGCGATACCGCGGATCTTGCCACCGGCGGCAACGCAGTTCTTGAACACGCCAAAGTTGGACTTTGCACCGATTTCGGACACGTCGTGAATTTCGAGGTCGAAGCGGAGGTCCGGCTTGTCGCTCCCGTACTTGAGCATGGCTTCAGCCCACTTCATGCGGCGGATGTGGCGCGGCGGTTCGAAGTTCCAAACCTTGCCCAAGACTTCGGTCACGAACTTGTCAAACATTTCCATGACTTCGTCCTGGTTCACAAAGGACATTTCCACGTCGATCTGCGTGAATTCCGGCTGACGGTCGGCGCGGAGGTCTTCGTCGCGGAAGCACTTGGCGATCTGGAAGTAGCGGTCCATGCCTGCAATCATCAAGAGCTGCTTGTACTGTTGCGGAGACTGCGGAAGGGCGTAGAACTTACCCGGGTTCACGCGGGACGGCACGAGGTAGTCGCGGGCGCCTTCCGGAGTGGACTTGCAAAGGCACGGAGTTTCGATGTTTTCAAAACCGTTGGCATAGAAGAAGTCGTACACGGCCTTGAGGAAGCGGCTCTTGAGGAGGAGCTTCTTCTGGATCCACGGACGGCGGAGGTCCAGGTAACGGTACTGCAGGCGCAAGTCGTCGTTTTCCTTGCATTCTTCGTTCGGGTCGTTAATGGCGAGCGGAGAGGTGAGGGCGGCGTTCAAGATTTCGAGCTTGTCTGCCTTGACTTCGATTTCACCCGTGGCGAGCTTTTCGTTGGTGTTGCCTTCTTCGCGGGCGTAGACCTTACCAGTCACGTAAATAACGTATTCGTTACGGAGCTGTTCGGCGGTCTTCAACACGTCGGCGTTGTAGTCCGGGTTGAAAACGATCTGGGTCTTGCCATACTTGTCGCGGAGGTCAACGAAAATCACACCACCATGGTCGCGGCGGCGATCCACCCAACCGGCGAGTGTTACGGTCTGGCCAACATCTTCCTTGCGAAGCTGGCCGCAGTTATGTGTACGTTTCATGGTTGTATCCTTGATAGATAATTTTTCGGGGCAAAATATAGCAAAAAAAAATGCCCCGCCGGAATAGCAAAAAGTTCCCGAAAGGGAACTTTAGGGCGTTTGGCGGGAAACGGGGACTTTTGTAAAGCTACAGTATTCCGTGTTCGCGAAGCATTTTCTCGTACTTGTCGGCACGAGCCTTTTCTTCGTCGGCGCGGGCCTTTTCCTTTTCAGCACGAGCCCTTTCTTTTTCAGCAAGGTCTTTCATGTCGTCGATTTCTTCTTGCCATGTCATGTAGCGTATCCTCGTATTGCTGTCGGTTTGGTACCACTTCACCAGCCTGTCGATATCCTCGGTTTCCGGAGAACTTACCTTGTTAGTGGAGAAATACTCCATGTACTCCCTGATGGTCTTCTCGGCGATTTCGCGGTACTTGTTAAAAATATAAAAGTTTTTGAAAGAAAGATCACACATTTCAATTTTTGGGTCTTCGACTTCGAGATTCTTGAACCTGTAAACGGCACGGCCTTTCCCGAAGATGTCTTCGGGGCAGAGAAAAATGATGTAGAGTTCCTTCAAGTTACGGTATTTTTCGCCCCGGCTCAGGGCATCGCAGTCGCGCATGGCCTGATAGAAACGAGCCCGCTTAGGAATCTCCTTGGTGTCTTCCATTTGGAGCTCGATGTCGAAACTCCGTACAAGCTCGCCGTCGGGGCCAGTTTCCTTCACGAAAACGTCGAAGCGGACTCCCTTACTGGCGGGGCTAACGTCGATGGTCTTTTCCGGTTCGGGTTCTCTGAGTTCATGAATCTTGATGCCGAGTACTGCTTCGAGGAAGGGTTTGGCAATTTCCCTGTGACTAAACACCATTGCGAACATGAACTTATTGGTGATGGTAAGCTGTTCAAAGGGGGTATGTTTTGTTTCCATTTTGTTTTTTCAACCGGAACGCGTCGGTTTTCGCGAATAGAGAACCGCCCCTATCTTTATACTAATACGCCACTTTTGAAAATAGTGTCTGATTTTGCCCCTTTTTGATGAATATGTTTTTTTTTGCTGTACCAATTTCGATTCTGCGATTGGCAGAAATTGTTTACATAAAATGTAAAGTTAAAGCAGTTGTTTTACATAGTTTGTAATATTTCAAAATTTTGTTTTTCTTGAAAATTGAGCAAAATTGGCGTTTTTAGCGCGATTTAACAATTTTTGTAAAGTTGGCATATTTTTTGCAAATAGGGGCGTGGAAAATTATAAAGAGAACTGAATTATGCCAATTAATTTTTCAAAATGGACCGGGTTGGGCAACGATTTCGTGCTTTATGAACCGGGGCAGACGCCGGAATATGGCGCCGCTTTTACAGAAAGGGTAATTAAGCTTTGCGACCGTCGCTTCGGTATCGGTGCCGATGGTGTGGTGATTGTAACGCCGATGGATAAGGACGGTTGCCTGGTGCTCGGCGATTCGGGCGTCGGTGCTAGCGTGGGGCCTGCTGCGAAATCCGTGCCGAACGGTGTCGATTTCGAAATGCGCATCTTTAATGCCGATGGCTCCGAGGCGGCCATGTGCGGCAATGCCACTCGCTGTGTGGCGAAGTTCATTCGCAGTCGCGGTCTTGCAAAAGACGATAGCACGAAGGTTTTTAATCTGCATACCAAGAGTGGCTTGGTGAAGCCCGCGCTTTTAGATGACGGTCGCGTGTGCGTAGATATGGGACTTCCGAGGAATTTCCTGGGCTCGATCAAGCTCACGGCAGACAGCTTCGACTTTACCGCCGAGACGGTCTCGATGGGGAATCCGCACGCGGTGATTTTCGTGGATGACATCGAAAAGATTCAGCTAGAAAAGTGGGGAAGCATTCTGGAAATTGACAGCCAGTTCCCCGACCGTTGCAACATTGAGTTTGCGCAGGTGATTTCCGCTGCGGGAGCGGCGCCCACCCAAATCCGTATGCGGGTTTGGGAACGGGGCTGTGGCGTCACGATGGCTTGTGGTACCGGCAGTTGCGCCACGCTCGTTGCGGCCCAGCGCACGGGCCGCGTGGGCGTCGAAGCCGACGTAATCCTCGACGGCGGTGTTCTCCACATCAAGCACGAAGAAGGTGGCCCCGTCCTGATGACCGGCCCCGCAGAAGAAGTATTTAGAGGGGCGATTGAGGTATGAGGTCGCTCGTAAACTCGCTTTGAGGACGGGCTTCGCCCTCTGAGCATCGAGAAAGACTATTCAAAACTTCACATCCCACACTGTTAATCACTGTCTACTTCCAACTTCCTACTTCCTACTAACACTATGAATTCATCAATCATCAACACAAACTACGACTTGCTGCCTGGCAGCTACCTTTTCTCGACGATCGCCCAGAAAATCAAGGAATATCAGGCGAAAAAGCCCGATGCAGACATCATTCGACTGGGTATTGGCGACGTGACCACGCCCTTGATTCCGGAAGTTATCAAGGCCATGCACAAGGCTGTGGACGAAATGGCCGAAAAGGGAACGTTCCGCGGTTACGGCCCGGAGCAGGGTTACGACTTTTTGCGCGAGGCAATCGTGCGTGGCGAATACACCGCCCGCGGCATCGAAATGGACCCGGATGACATCTTCGTGAGTGATGGTTCCAAGTGCGATGTGGCGAACATCCAGGAACTTTTTACAGAAAATGTAAAGATTGCAATTCCGGATCCGGTTTACCCGGTTTATTTGGACTCCAACGTAATGGCTGGCCGTGCAGGCGTTTTGCAAAGTGACGGACATTTTTCTAAGGTGACCTACCTTGCATCGACTGCCGAAAACAATTTCCAGCCGGATTTGCCCAAGGAACCGGTGCAGCTGATTTACCTTTGCAGTCCGAACAACCCCACGGGTACAGTCCTTAGCCGCGAAACTTTGCAGAAGTTCGTCAACTACGCAAACGAAAACGGAGCATTGATTCTGTTTGACGGCGCCTATAACTGCTACATCCAGGACGAAACCTTGCCGCATTCCATCTTCGAAATTCCGGGTGCGCGCACGTGCGCCATTGAATTCCGCAGCTTCAGCAAGACGGCCGGCTTTACGGGCGTGCGTTGCGCCTACACGGTGATTCCGCACGAACTTTCTAAACTCCGTGCCATGTGGAACCGCAGACAGTGCACCAAGTTCAACGGCGTAAGCTATGTGACCCAGCGTGCCGCCGAGGCAATCTATTCGCCGGTGGGCTGGTTACAGACAAAAGAAGTCATTGCGGGTTACATGCGTACCGCAGGCGTAATCCGCAAGGAACTGACAGCTGCCGGTTACACGGTGTTCGGTGGCGAACATGCCCCGTACATCTGGTGGAAAATCGCAGATGGCGAAAAATCCTTCGATTTCTTTGACCGCCTGCTTGCCACCTGCGAAGTCGTGGGTACTCCGGGTAGCGGCTTTGGCCCCTGCGGCGAAGGATACTTCCGCCTGACCGCCTTCGGTGACTACGAACGCACCTGCGAAGCCCTTAGGAGAATCAGGGGAAAACTCTAAACAATGTGTAATGTGGAATGTGTGATGAATAATTAAACATCTCACATATCTCATTTCACATCTGACATTTCACATCTCACATCATTTACTATCTTATGTCCATGCCCTCTCCAATAGGTTCCGAAATTTCTGTCATCCAGAAGATCAGCGTCGCGATTATTCACGAACGCGATGTGGAAAAGTTGCTGGAAAACGTCCTTGGCATTCTGGAATCCGAACTTGGCATGTTGCGCGGGACCTTTGCGCTCCTGTTCGGTGACACTCTTAAGATTGAAGCTTCCCGCGGGCTCGATGAATCGGAAAAGCAAAAGGGCCTTTACCGTATGGGCGAAGGTATTACGGGCCATGTCGCCGAACGCGGTATTAGCCATGTGATTCCGGACCTGCGCAAGGATTCCCGCTTCTTGAACCGTACGGGTAGCCGCCATTATGACTCCCAGGTGGCTTTTATTTGCGTGCCCCTGATTCACGACGGCCAGGTCATCGGAACGCTCTCGATTGACCGCCCGGTAGACGGCTCTACGGACTTGGACCGCGACGTGGCGCTCCTCGAAATTATTGCAAACATCACCGGCGATGCGGCCAACGAATGCATTGAATTGCACAACGAACACGAAGCCATGCTCGAAGAAAACCGCAAGCTTCGCGATATGCTTTCGAACAACCCCGGCGAACTGGTGGGTAACTGCCGCGAAATGCAGCAGATATACGAACAGGTGCGCCAGGTGGCCCCGAGCGATGCGACGGTCTTGATTCGTGGCGGTAGTGGTACGGGTAAAGAGATGATCGCCCGTGCAATTGTAAATTTGTCTGCAAGAAAGGATAAGCCCTTCATTACGCTCAACTGCGCAGCCCTCCCCGAGAACCTTGTAGAAAGCGAACTTTTCGGTCACGAGAAGGGTGCATTTACGGGTGCGGTGAATCGCCGTATCGGTCGTGCCGAAGCTGCCGACGGGGGAACGCTCTTCCTCGATGAAATTGGCGACCTGACGATGCAAACTCAGGTGAAACTGTTGCGCTTCCTGCAGGAACGCACCTTTAGCCGTGTGGGCAGCAACGAAGAACTTCATTCCGATGTGCGATTCCTGGCGGCAACCAGCCGTAACTTGGAAGAACTGATTGCGCAGGGCAAGTTCCGCGAAGACTTGTTTTACCGCCTGAACATTTTCCCGATTACCATGCCCGACTTGGCAAAGCGTAAGTCCGACATCATCTTGCTCGCGGAACATTTCATCGAAAAGATGAACCTTCGCTACAACAAGAAGATTGTTCGCCTTTCGACGACGGCCATCAACTTGCTCATGAGTTACCACTGGCCGGGCAACGTGCGTGAACTGGAAAACTGCATGGAACGCGCGGTGCTTACCGCAAGCGACGACTGCATTCACAGCTACAACTTGCCGCCTTCGCTGCAGACGAGCCTTAGCGTCGGTCCTTCCGGTGCCGTGGCTGCCAAGACCGCTCCGCTCGAAGTGATGATGAACAATTACGAACGCGAAATCATTACCGAGGCCATCAAGCGCAATAACGGTAACCTTTCTGCCGCGGGTCGCGACTTGGGCGTGTCTCCGCGCATGATGAATTACCGCATGAACAAGCTCGGAATCAAGTCCGGACATTGATCTGCCTCGCAGAAATCCCCGAACTAATCTATATTTAGGTTATGTTTGGATTTTACCGATTCGCATCTGTTTGCCCGACGCTGAAAGTCGCCGATACCGCCTACAATACGGCTGAAATTATCCGTTGCGCCCGCGAGGCGATTGACGGGGGAGCGGCCTTTGTCGTGTTCCCCGAACTCAGCATTACGGGGTACACCTGCAGTGACCTGTTCCATCAGGAGCTGTTGCTTAAAAAGAGCCTGGAATCGCTTTCGGAGATTGCGAAGGCTTTTGCGGATAGCGATACGGTGATTGCGGTGGGACTTCCGCTTCGTATGTTCGGTTGCCTCTACAACTGCGCCGCCTTTGTGCAGAAGGGTAAGCTTGTGGCGGTGACGCCCAAGATTCATTTGCCGAACCAGCGCGAGTTCTACGAAAAACGTCATTTCTCGAGTGGTCGCGACTTGTTGCGCGGCGGTGCGGCAGGGGCTGCGCCGGTTTGCCGAGTCGAAGGGTTTGGCGATGTGCCGGTGACGAACTTCTTTACGGTGAATGGCGAAGGCTCCGAGGTCCGCGTGGGTGTGGAACTTTGCGAAGACTTGTGGACGGCGGTGCCGCCGAGTGGCGAACTTGCCCTGGCCGGTGCGAACGTGATTGTGAACCTGTCGGCAAGCGATGCCTTGGTGGGCAAGCGCGATTACCGCCGCAACCTGGTGATGAACCAGTCCGCTCGCTGCATGGCGGCCTACGTTTATTCGTCGGCGGGCGTGCATGAATCGACGACGGACATGGTCTTTAGCGGGCACTTGATGATTGCCGAGAACGGCAGCATGATTGCCGAAAGCAAGCCGTTTAGCCGCGAATCTGAAATTATTTACGCAGACGTGGACGTGGAACGCCTGAACATGCAGCGCTTGAGCGAAGGTTCGTTCCAGGATTTCGACAGCCGCAGCTTTTATGCGCGCGCGGCGAGTTTCGCTTGTCTGCGTGCGATTGATAGCCTCAAGTACCGCTTTGTGGCGCCGATGCCGTTTGTGCCGGGCAACATCGAAACTCGCGACAAGTCCTGCACCGAGATTTTCAATATCCAATGCGCAGGACTTGCGAAGCGACTCGAAGCGTCGCATTCTGCGCGCGCGGTGATTGGCCTTTCGGGCGGCTTGGATTCTACGCTTGCCTTGCTCGTTGTTGCCGAAACATTCAAGCTCCTGAAGCGCCCTGCTTCTGAAATCCTGGTGCTCACGATGCCCGGATTCGGCACGACCAAGCGCACCAAGAGCAATGCGGTGACGCTTGCAGAACTTTTGGGCACGGAACTGCGCACGGTCGATATCCAGAAGGCTTGCCTGCAGCATTTTGCCGACATCGGTCACGATCCCAAGAATCTGAGTGTGACTTACGAGAATGTTCAGGCCCGCGAACGCACGCAGATTCTGATGGACATTGCCAACAGCGTAGGCGGAATCGTCATCGGTACGGGCGACCTTTCTGAAATCGCTCTCGGCTGGAGCACTTATAACGCTGACCACATGTCCATGTATGCAGTGAACTGCGATATTCCGAAAACGCTCGTGCGCCATGTGGTGGGCTGGTATGCGGACCATGCCGAAAGCTTTACCGTCGACAAGGCGAAGGCCTCGGAACTTGCAAGCGTCCTTCGCGATATTTTAGACACGCCGGTGTCGCCGGAACTTTTGCCTGCCGATTCTAACGGCCAGATTGCGCAGAAGACCGAAAGCATCTTGGGTGCCTACGAAATCCACGACTTCTATTTGTATCACTTCGCAAAGTACGGCGCCGCTCCGCAAAAGCTCCTGTTCCTCGCGAAGTATGCCTTTGCCGGCAAGTTCAGCGACGAAGAATTGGAAAAGGCCTTAGCCGTATTCGTGCGCAGGTTCTTTACGCAACAGTTCAAGCGCAGCTGCATTCCTGATGGCCCGAAAGTCGGTACAATCTCCTTGTCGCCACGCGCCGACTGGCGTATGCCCAGCGATTCAAGCTTCAGTGACTGGATGTAATTGAACTACGTCATTGCGACCCTGTAGGGGGAAGCAATCTATTGCTTGTTAGGCTTCTTGGCGATAAGCTCGTCGAACGTTTTTTCGCGTTCTTCGGGCTTCTTTAGACCTAAAGCTTCGTCAAAAATATCGGATGAATCACGATAATCTACGGGTTCTTCGTTCAAATAATTGTCTACAAAAAATGAATTACCCCTACTGGGAATAAATCCGAAAACTAAACATGTTATTCCGGTGATGACGGCCCAAAAGATAAATAGGATGATCATTAGAAAAAAATCGGCTCCTATACATAAAAAGAATAATGTCATTACAAGGTAAAAACCTGTAAAGACTAACCATGTATATAGCCTACCTTTCATCTTATCAGTCATGCTATAAATATAAACTAATGAAAAAAGAAATGCTGATGCTGAAACGAGTTCAGCATGACAGTAGGCGAGGAATGGAGGTGCCGGAACGAGTCCGGCAAGACAAGTAAGAAGATAATCGCTTAGCAAGCGATAATAAAGCGTCGGCCAAGGATGGGGAGGGTGCAGGGAGGGGCCCGTGCGGCCCTCGCAAAAGTGTGCAAGTGAGTGTCGCACAGGCAAGTTTACTTGCCTGTATGACTGAACGTAGCCACGGACGCATAGCGTCCACTCCGAGCTGGGGCCCCTCCCGCATTATCAAGGGGTTTTAGGGGTGTACCCCTAGGCGAGAGGGTAGCGGATGCCGCGGGCGGCAGGAGCGAGGGGGAGGCGTCCCCCTTTTTACTTAGTCAAACAGTTCCGGGTCGGATTCGTCGGAGCCTTCGTCTTCACTGGATCCGTCGTCGAAACTGTCGGGTGGGGTAATGCGGGTGGCGCGCTTCACCTTCTTCGCGGTGAACTTGCTACCCAGAGCCTTGTAACCCTTGACTTCGGCGACTTCGGTGAGGTCAAGTTCTTCCTTCTGGACTTCGCGGCCTACCTGGTATTCCATGAGTTCGCGGGCGTCTTCGGTCGCGAAGAATTCAATCATCTGCGTGTCCTTGTGGTCGGACACGAGGCTGAATTCCGTGGTCATGGGGCAGCCTTCCAGGTTGAAACGCTTCACCATGTAGTTGAAGTTGCCGCCTTCGAAGTAGAGGATCGTAAAGACTTGTTCCGGATCGAACTTGTGGATGTACTTGACACCGGTACCCACGAGAATCGGGTCGGCCATGTCGTGCACGCGGGCGGTACCGTTTTCCTTGACAATCAGGATCTTGTCCTTTTCGCCGAATTCGCCGATGCGGTCGCCCTTCTTCTGGGTGCTGATGATGCCGGCGAGGGCGTCAAAGTAGAGAACGCGGGCGCCCAAGGTGCTTACACCCTTGCGGACGCGCTTGATGCTCTTGACCGGGTACTTGGTCACAATGTTACCCATGGCGCCGCGGCCCTTCACGTCGATGGAGCTGAAATCCACCTCGAAGTTGAGCTTGGTGCGCGGACGCGGCTTGAGTGTGACTTCCACGACTTCGGCTTCGCCGTTCAGGTTGCTGGACATGTACAAAATCTTGCTGCCGGGCTTGCCCTTACCCATAAAGTAATCCTTGTCGCGGGTGACGCCACCCACGTTGAATCGCTTGATGTAGTAGGCCCCGTCCTTGCCGTCCTGGTGAATCACGTTATAAATGTGGCGGTCGTCGTCCTTCTTGAACTTTTCAACGAGCAAGATGTTCTTGCCCACAAAGTCCTTGTCGCTGACCTTGACGACCTTGAAGCTGCCATCGGCCTTGAACACGATCAAGTCGTCATATTCGGACACGTCGAAGAGGTATTCTTCCTTCTTCATGCCGGTGCCGAGGAAGCCTTCCTTGCGGTTTACGTAAAGCTTCTGGTTGGCGAGAGCCACATGCACGGCTTCGACCTTGCCGAATTCCGCAATCTGCGTGCGGCGTTCCTTGCCTTCGCCGTACTTTTTCAAGATATTCTTGAAGTGCTCGATGGTGTATTCGGTAATGTGTTCCTGGTTGTACTTGCAGGTGGCGATGCTTTCTTCCAGTTCCTTCAAAAGCTGGTCGGCCTTTTCGCGGTCGTAATGGCTGATGCGGCGGATCGGAATTTCGATGAGCTTGCCGATTTCTTCGTCAGTGACTTCTTTGCGGTGTAGGCGCTTGAGGTAAGGAGTGAGTCCTTCGCGCACGAGGCTGATAATCTGTTCGCGGTCTTTTGCCTTCTTGATGACCTCGTAGACTTCCTTTTCGATGAAGATTTTTTCGAGGGTGGTCATGTGCCACTTGTCTTCGAGGTGCTTGAGTTCGTTGGCGAGTTCCCATTCCAAAAGCTTGACCGTGTGCTCCGTGTTCATGCGGAGAATATCGGAGACGCCGAGGAATTTCGGGTGCTTGTCGACGATCACGCAGGTGCAGGGTGAAATGGACTTTTCGCAGTCGGTAAAGGTATAGAGGGCGTCGATGGCGACCTGCGGGTCGGTGCCCGGCTGCAGGTGCACGAGGATTTCGACTTCTTTACTCGTGTTGTCGTCGACGTGCTTAATCTTGATTTTACCCTTATCGTTTGCCTTCACGATGCTTTCGATGAGGCTTACGGTGGTGGTGCCGTAGGGGATTTCGCGGATGGCGAGCGTCTTGTTGTCGACCTTTTCTATCTTCGCGCGCACGCGGACCTTGCCGCCGCGCTGGCCGTCGTTGTAGTCGCTCACGTCGATGATGCCGCCCGTGAAGAAATCCGGGTACAGCGTAAACTTTTTGCCCTTCAAAATCGCGATGCTAGCTTCGCAGAGTTCGCGGAAGTTGTGGGGGAGAATCGAGGTCGAAAGACCCACGGCAATGCCGTCCACACCTTGGGCGAGCAAGAGCGGGAACTTGACCGGGAGCGTCACCGGTTCCTGGCTACGGCCATCGTAGCTCGGAATCCATTCGGTTGTTTCGGGATTGAACACCACATCGATAGCGAACGGCGTGAGGCGGCCTTCGATATAACGCGGTGCTGCGGCGCGGTCGCCCGTGAAGGGGTTACCCCAGTTACCCTGGGTGTCAATCAGCAAATTCTTCTGGCCGAGTCCCACGAGAGCATCGCCAATGGATGCGTCGCCGTGCGGGTGGTAGGCCATGGTTCGACCGACGATGGTAGCCACCTTCTGGTAGCGGCCGTCGTGGTTTTCGAAAAGGGAATGCAGAATGCGGCGCTGCACCGGCTTAAGTCCGTCCTCATAGTAAGGAACGGCACGGTCCAAAATCACATAGCTGGCGTAGTCCAGGAACCACCCGTCGTAGAGTTTTTCAAGGTGGTTAACGTTTGAAAGTCCAAGGGTCGAATCTTTAGTTTCTTCGCTCATATTTTAAACTCTAATTAAAACTCTATGGATTGCTTCGTCGCCTAAGGCTCCTCGCAATGACGTTTATGGCTTAAATTTCAACGTACGGACACAATATAAAAAAAAGTAGTGTCAAAAAAATGACACTACTGCACAAAGGGGCAAAAGAACGCCTGTTAGAAGCTGAAGATGGCTTCGACACCGAACTTGAGGTTCACGTCTTCGCCGTAGTCAATCGTAGAAACGGCTGCCTGATGGCCGTCCTTTTCCCAGTCGTCACCCATGGGGAGAATCGCCATGAGGAAGCCGGTAACGTCAAGACCGTCAACCGGGGTGAAGTAAGAACGCAAACCGAAGTTCAAAGAACCGAGGTCGGTATCGTCATCAAGAGAGTTCGAGTGCAGTTCGCCAACGGCACCGAGGGCGAATGCGTCGTTGAACTTGATGATGCCTTCGCCGTAGGCAAACATGTATTCCGGAATTTCAGTGTCATGAATCGTTGCCTTTTCCAGATTGTCGTCCAGCAGGGCATAGAAGAAACCGCCCTTGACAGTTACGTTGGCAACCTTGAAGGTGGGTTCTGCCAAGAAGGCATGAGTGAATTTCGGATTGGACTTGGTAATGTTGTCTTTATGCAACCCGTAGACGGCGTGAATAGCGAAGGGACCGAATTCGAGGGCGGCGTCCAAACCGGCGTGGAATTCGCTTTCGTCTTCAATCTGCCAGTTCTGGTAATGAACGAACGGGCGGAGTGCCTGGCCGGCCAGGTCAAACTGGTAAGCGGCATGCACGTCGTAGCTCTTGCAGGCCTTATCTGCAGGAATCGGGTTGCCGTTTGCATCGTAGTACTGGTTGCTGCAGGTGTAGTCAGCGCCGCTTCGGGTAAGGCCAAAGGCGAGCTGCAGGCCGTAGAGATCGAGTTCGATACCACGGACATCGTGTTCCTTCATTCCGACGGCGTAGTCAGCAGGATCATTATAGTCGTAGTAGTCGAATGCGCCTTCGGAATAGGTCATGTCACCAAACTTGATGGCGAAGTTTTCGTTCCTCTGGTATTGAACGAATGCACCGTTATAGTGAACTTCCGGCGAGGTCCCTTCGCCATCGGCTTCGATTTCAACCTGAGCTGACCACTTGTCGTTAAACTTTACCTGGAAATCGACGTCGACGGTAGACCAGAAATCATGATAGAAGTCTCGTTCGTTGTCATTTCGCCAGTTGACGTAGGTGTCAAATTCTGCCTGGCCGGAGACCTTGAATTCCATGGCCTTCTTGCCTTCGGGGGCGGGGTCAGCCTTGGTGATGTTCAGACGTTCTACGAAAGAGGCGCCTTCCTTAGCATCTTCTTTTCTTTCTTCGGCTTTGGGCTCTTCAGCCTTGGCAACTTCTTCTTTCTTTTCTTCAATTTTAGGTTCTTCTGCCTTGGCGGCTTCATCCTTTTTCGGTTCTTCAGCAACCTTGGCTTCTTCGGCCTTCGGGGCTACTGCTGCGGTGTCGGCAGCCGGAGCTGCGGCTTGTTGAGTAGCGGGCTGGACTGTTTCAGCCTTCGGGGCTTCGGCAGCGGGTTGTGCTGCAGGAGCGGCGGCCGGTTGTGCGGCAGGCTGGGTAGCGGGTGCTGCGGCAGGGGCAGCAGCCGGGGTGGCTTGAGCAAAAGCGCTTGCGGCGGCGAGGCCGAGCACGATTGCAGAAAGTTTCATGGTTTTCATTAGGTGCTCCTTATGGATGTTAATCTTAACGAAATTTAACAATGTAAACGGATTTTGACGAAACGAACGAAAAAAAGTGCCTTTGGGGAGGCACTTTTCTGGATGTTGCGCAGATTTATTACTAGTTCTGGGACGAAATTTCGCTGAGAGCCTCTTCCATGTACTTGCCAAAGAGCTTGGAAATGGTTTCGGCCGTGGTTCTCGGTTCGCGGTTGTCCATGCTTAGCTTTTCGTCAAAACTTTTTTCCCAGATGGCTTGGTCGCTTTCGGTTTTGCGGAAGGTCAGCTGCATTGCGAGACGTGCATACTGCGAAGAACCTTCATCAACTTCTTCGATAGCGACGATGTTTCCCAAGAATTCAAAATCGGGCTTGCCAGTCGGTTTGGTTTCTACAGTCTTGAAAAGTCCGCTCTTGGCGATGTATTCGCTTGCTACTTGGGCCATCATGTGTTCTGGGCGGCTGGCCCACAGGTCCAGGTCGTAGAACATGAAGTCGTAGGCGGATTCGCGGTAGACGATGTTTGCTCGCTGGTAGGCGGGCTCAATGGTAAACTTGCGCACTTGCAGGCGTTTGTCGGCGTATGCGCTAGATGTGGGGGCCTGGATGTTTTCGACCGCAATCGTATAATACTTTGTCGGTTCGCTGGAACCGCCGCCCAGGCAGGCGGTGAGCGAGAACGCTAATAAGGCCGCAAATGCAATAAGGATGATTTTCTTTTTGATCATATTATTTTCTCCGGCTCTTGTTTTCGGCGTGAATCAGTACCGACGGGTTGTTCTTGATTTTCTGCGTAAATTCTTCGAGGTTTTCGAGGACGGCGTTGAGTTCCACGACGGCGTCGCCCACCTGGTCCTGGTTCTTGTACACCACCTGGTCAAGTCGCTGCGTGAGCTGCCTGATAGATTCCATCGCTTGCGTCAGGTTCTCGTTCATCGCCTTGGTATCGATGGCTTCGAGCTTTTCCTTGACCAGGTCCATGTTTTCGCTGGTCTTTGCCGCGATTTTAGCATCTTCGATTTCAGTAAGGACGTTCTTCATCGAGTTCGCCGCATTCGAGATGTTGTTGATGGGCGCGTTCAGGTTCTGCGTCAGCCGGTTCAGGTTTTGCGTAGCACTTTCGAAATTCTTGAGCGAATTGCTGATGCTTTGCGTATTTTCTTCGGAGAAGAGGCTGTTGATGTTGGTCATCAGCGAGTCGACATGAGCGATGATATCGGTCGTCTTGTTGGCGATCGCATCGAATGCCGTCTTTTCGGCAGGGACATAACCACCTTCGGCGACGTCGGGTTCGTCAAAGCGGCCTCCCGAAAGCACAATTTGCTTTTCGCCGGTGAGTGATATGCCGTGAGTCATGCCCGCGCGGGTGCCTAGCTTGATGGGTGTACCCTTGTTCACGCGGAAACGGACGACCACCTGGTTCAGGTTCGAGGAATCGATCGCAATTTCGGTCACGTTACCGACGTCGATACCGTTCAGCTTGACCTGCGCATCCTTGTAAAGGCCGATGACAGATTCGTTGAATATGGTATAATAGTTGTCGAATTCCTTGTTCAAGAATCGCGAAAGTACATAGCCCAGGAACACGCAAATCATGATTCCGCAGAGGAGCATGAAGGCGCCAATCTTGATTCTTTCGGCACGTGTGGTTTCCATGGTTACTCCAAATCAGTCAATAAAGTTAAAATGGTAATATTCATTGTGGTCTTCTTCCTTGGGACATTGCCTGTTGAAGAAGTGCCTGAGTATCGGGTCGTCACTGTCAAGCCCTTGCTGCAAGGTGCCGTCCATGAGCACGTAGCCGTCTTTCAGGTAAATAAAGCGGTCGCAGACGATCTTGATGCTCTCGAGTTCGTGGCTCACGATGACCATCGAGACCCCGAGCGTGTCGCGGAGCTCCAGCAGCAGTTCATCGAGGGAGCGTGCGGTCACCGGGTCGAGGCCGGTCGAGGGCTCATCGCAAAAGAGCAACTCTGGCTTTAGCGCGATGGCGCGGGCAAGGGCCGCGCGGCGTTTCATGCCGCCCGAAAGCTCGGAAGGATACTTGTGGAATGCATGCAGCAGGTGCACTTTTTCAAGGCGGTCGGCGACAATCGCTTCCATCTGTTTTTTGGGCATGTAGGGCATGCTGCGAATCAGCGGGAGCATGGCGTTTTCGGCCACGGTCAAATCCGAAAGGAGCGCTCCGTTCTGGAACAACACGCCCGTACGCAGGCGAGTCTCGAAATCGAGCCCTTCCTTGGCTCCGAACGTCTTGCCGAAATAGGTGATGGTTCCGCTTTCGGACTTGTAGAGCTTGAGGATGTTGTTCATGAGCGTCGATTTTCCGCAACCGGAACTTCCGAGAATCATGCGGATTTCGCCCTTCTTGACATCGAACGAAATATCGTTCAAAACGGTCTTTCCGTCGTAACCGGCTTTCAGGTGATCTACTTTGAGTGTAATGTCGTCCATTGTTGCCCCTAGTAGAATATAAAGCTGAACGCGCAGTCTGCGACGATGATGGCAGAAATCGAAACCACGACGCTGGAGGTTGTTGCGAGGCCCACCGCTTCGGCACCGCCTTCGGCATTTAAGCCCTTGTTGCAAGAAATCAGCGTGACCAGCCAACCGAATGCGATGGATTTCACGGTGCTCTTTAAGAAAAGAATCGGCGGAATCCCGTCGCGAATGGACTGGAAGTAGTTCGCAAACGAAATATCAAAGAAAAAGTAGCCAATCAGGAAACCGGCGAGGCAGCCCGCGATACCTGCGCAGAAGGCAAGAATCGGCGTGCAGATGGTCATCGCGATAAAGCGGGGTACCACCAGGTACTGCACCGGCGAAATCGCCATGGTCTTAATAGCCTTGATTTCTTCGCAGACGCTCATGTTTGCAATTTCTGCGGCAATGGAGCTGCCGGAACGCCCCGCCAAGATAATCGTCGTGAGTAGCGGGCTGATTTCTGCAAAAATCAGGTAGCCAAGCCCCGAGGCGAGGTAGGAACCGCCGCCCACGGCCTTGAGCATAAACGAACTCTGGAGCGCCATGGTAAAGCAGATGAGGGCGACCATCAGAAAGCAGATGCCCGTGGCTTCGGTGCCGAGCATAAAGACCTGCTTGGCGGTGCCGCCGAACTTGCTGCGCCCTTTGTCGAAAGGTCCGCAAATCATCCAGTAGATGCACATGTTCAAGAGGATGAACACCTCGGCGACTTCCTTGGCGATGATTGCGGTCTTTGCACCGATGGCTTCGAGGAAGTTGCTGTAGCCGGTCTTGACTTTTTCGGGAATTTTTTCTTTCTTGAGCGCCCTGAGCTGCGCCTTGATTTCTTCGCTAAAGTGGGCGAGCGTGAGCTTGTTGCCGCTCTTTTCGCTTAAGTCGGCAAGGAGCGCAAAGAATGCGTCGCCGCTGTAGTCCATGCGCGTGAGGGAAGAACCGTCGAGGTTGAGCGGCTCCTTGTAGAGCGTGCGCCTGCACTCCCGCAACAATTCTTTGCTGTTTGCGGCCGTAAGGGTGGCGGGGAGTGTAATCGTTCTTCCTTCCATTAAGGCCAAATCTAGAAAATCGGTAAAATTTGTGTTACTTTTTTTGCTTTTTTACGACGAAAAGCCTTATAATGAAGATAATTCGCTGTTCGTTTACTCTTTCCACGGGGCTTCGCTGCGTTCCTTCTCTTTCTGTTCGTGGGCTTCGCGCTTTTTGTGCCAGGCGGCGAGCTGATTCTTGAAGGTTTCCTTGAGACGTTCCATGCCGATGTTTTCGCGGGCGCTCACCTGGATTGCCTCGGGATAATTCTCGCGGAGTTCCGTACGGCGTGCCTCGTCGCAGATTTCGGCCTTGTTGAATACGCGGATTCTCGGTGTTTCGGGGCTGATAATGCCTTCGAGCGTTCGGTGCGTGACTTCGAGGTGCTCGCGGTAATCGGGCGCAGAACCGTCAACGACTTCCAAAATGCAGTCTGCATGGGCGGCCACGCCGAGCGTACTCTTGAAGGTCTCGATTAAGTTGTGCGGAAGTTTGCGGATAAAACCGACTGTGTCTGACAAAATGATGTTTTCGCCGTCCAAATAGAGTTTTCGTGTGGTACTGTCGAGGGTGGCGAACAGCTTGTCTTCTACGTATACATCGGCGCCGGTCAAGCGGTTGGTCAGCGTAGACTTGCCCGCGTTCGTGTAGCCTACGATTCCGATGTGGAAAATGTCGTTACGGTTTTCTGCCTGGCTTTCGCGGGCGTCCTCGATTTTTTCAAGCTTCTTTTTAAGTTCCTGGATGCGTTTGCGGATCATGCGGCGGTCGGTTTCGAGCTGGGTTTCACCAGGGCCCTTGGTGCCGATACCTCCATTGTGCTGGCGGCAAAGGTGAGTCCATGCGCCAGTGAGGCGTGGCATCATGTACTGTAACTGCGCCACTTCAACCATTAAGCGGCTTTCGGCGGTAATGGCATGCTTTGCAAAAATGTCGAGAATAAGGCCGGTTCTGTCGAGAACCTTGATTCCAGGGAGTCTCTGCTCCAGGTTACGAACTTGCGAGCCCGAAAGATCGTCGTCGAACACGACCATCTTGGCGTCTTGTTCTTCGAGGGCGCGCTTGACTTCGTTTACCTTGCCTTCGCCAATGAGCGTTGCCGGACTGAAATTCTGCACTCGTTGTAAAAAACTCTGCACGACTTCGGCACCTGCAGTTTCAGCAAGTCTTCCAAGTTCTGCAAGCTGTTCGGTAGCAAGCCAAGGACGCACTTTGGGTGTAGAAATCCCGACAAGAATGCAGCGTTCTTTTTGTGGCTTGTGTTCAATGGTCAAATCCTTCATACGAGCTACATATTAGAAAAAACTTTTTGTTATAATTGCTGTATACAATTTGATTTGCCATGAAAAAGTTTAAGTTAAAACGTTGGATGCCTTTAAGCCCAGCCATTATCGCGGTTGCGATTGCGGTGGTTATTCTTGTTGTTGTTTATGCCTTGATTGCTCGCGAAACCTATTTTAAGCAGGTCGAAGAATCGATTGTGCAAGATACGCGTCGCATGTCTTCGGAACTGACTGAAAAACTGAAATACGCAAAAAGCAGCATTAAGCTTGTTTCTCATTCCGTGTCCAAGAAAATGGATGGCCCGGAACTTCGTCGTCCGGAATCGGCGTTCTTGTCGATGATGGACGAGGTCCCTTTTTCAAGGATTGAGTATATTCGTAAAGACGGCCTAAAGCTTTCTTACGACGAGGAACCGATTGATGTTTCTGAAAGTGATTTTTTCCGTCAGGGAATCATGGGGAGGTCTGGTGTTTGGATCGATTACAAAGCCAAAACCTTCAGTGAATCTAAAATCAACGTATATACCCCTCTTTATTACAACAATTCCGTGATTGGCGTAATTTCCGGAATCTTGGGTGGTCAAAAAGACCTTTTGCCCTTGCTCAAGAATACGGTGAATGGGGAATCTACGGTGGCGCTTGTATGTGACGGCGAACTGCACATAATCACGTCAAACATTGTCGAGAACGATTACGGAAAATCTTTTGAAGAGCGTGCCCAGGATTTTTTCACGGCAGATATTTTTGACATGTTCAAAAAGAATGCCGTTCTCAAGGAACCGAAGGCTTTCAGGTTTACTACGGAATATGGTACGTCGATTGCATGCGTTATGCCGGCAAACGAACTGGGGTGGTTCGTGGTACAAATGGTGCCTTACCATGTGCTGACTGGTGTAACCAAGATTATTATTCTAAAGTCTTTCTTTGCGCTCTTCTTTGTCCTGCTCTTCTTTATCATCTATATCCATTCGGTTTACCGTACCAATCGTCGCTTGCGTAGCGAATTAGAAGGTAAGCACCTGAACGTCATCAATGCGCTTACGGATTCATATGGGAGTGCCTTCGTCATTGATTCCAAGACCGGTCAAAGCGAAAGCTATTGCATTAACGAGAATGTATCGCGCTATATGCAAGACGCTTTCGACAAGTCTCCGCATTATGACCAACTGACGTCTCTATACGTTAATCGCATGGTGCTGCTTGAAGATCGCCCGCTTTTTGACCGCGTTATCAACTTGGAACGCCTAAATCACGAATTTCTGAAGCATAACCGTTTTGAGTTCATTTACCGCATTTCCAGAGGCGGTGTTATCCATTACATGCAGGTTCACTATGTCAAGCCCTCCAAGGATCGCCCGGAATTTGTCATGGGTATCAAGCTTGTCGATGAATCCATGAATGCCGAACTTGAAAAACGCAAGGAACTGAACGAACAGCGCGTGGCGCTTGTGAAGGCGCTCGACCGCGCACAACGTGCCGACAAGGCGAAATCGAACTTCTTGTTCAATATTAGCCATGACATTCGAACTCCGATGAATGCGATTCTTGGCTATGGAATTCTTGCCCAAAAGTATTTGCTGAACTTGAACTTGCCCGAAGCTCAATCTTCGATGCTGAATTACTACATGAGGGGGATTCAGTCGGCAGGCACGCTTTTGCTCGATATGATCAATTCGGTCTTGAACCTTACGACAATCGAATCAGGCTACGAAAAACTTGAAGAACACCCGGCATTGACCGCTACGCTAAGCGAAGACCTGATATCGACTTTTGAACAGACTGCTAGGCAAAAGAGTGTCATGCTGCAGGTTTCTCGCAATATCAAGTCCCGCTGCGTGTATGTGGATAAGGTCAAGTTCCACCAGATTCTCTTGAATATCGTGAGCAACGCCATCAAGTACACCCGCGCGGGAGGACTTGTCCGTATTTCGCTACGCGACTTGCCGCACGAAACTCCGGGAATGTGCTACATCGAAATGATTGTCGAAGATACGGGCGTGGGCATTTCGGAAGAATTCCTGCCGAAGGTCTTTGAACTTTTTGAACGTGAGCAGAGTGCGCTTACCCGCGGTATCGATGGCACCGGCCTTGGACTGAGTATCGTGAAAAAGCTAGTCGACTTGATGCGCGGAACAGTGAAGATTACAAGTCGAGTGGGCGAGGGTACCCGAGTCGTGGTAGTAACTCCGCACCAGATTGCCGATGACCAGATAGAAGAAACTCCTGTCGAGGAATCTCCGTTTAAGAAATCCCTTGCAGGAAAGCGAATCCTGGTGGCCGATGATGACCCGCAAACGATTGAAATCGTTTCGAGCATGCTTGAAACAGTCAATGCCGATGTCGTCAGTGTCAATACCGGTAACGACTGCTATCGAAAAATCGATATGTCTCCGGCAGGTTCGTTCGATGTCGTGCTGATGGATATAAAGATGCCTAAGGGTGACGGCCTAGAAACGACTGCTCGAATTCGTAAAATGGAGGATCGCCGCAAGTCGAGGTTGCCTATTATCGCCTTGTCGGCAAGTGCATTTGAAGAAGAAAAACAGACTGCTTTTGATGCCGGCGTCAATGGATACGTGACAAAACCGATCGATTTCGCGCAATTGTTCGCGTTGATTATGCGATTGTTGAAGTAATGGAATTGCCTTTTAATAAATTTGTTGCATGAAAATTCGCCTGACACAAGAAACCTTGAATCGCCTGAAGCGTTTCCGCAAGAACAAGCGGGCTTTCTGGTCGCTTGTGGTGCTTGTGGTGGCGTACCTGTTGTCGCTCACGAGCCCTTGGACCGTTAACGACGAACCGCTTCTGATGCGCTACCAGGGAAAGACGTATTTTCCGGCGTTTGTCCGCTATAGTGATGCGGATTTTGGCGGAGAATACCAGACTGAAGCCGATTACGGCAAGTTGTTTGCCGCGGTGCGAGAATGCGAGGAAGATGCCGCCGAGGGCTTTACGCGTGCCGGAGGCTGCCCCGAAATCTGGACGATTATGCCCCCGATTGCGCACGACCCGCTAAAGGCGGACTTGAGCGAAGACGGAACGCCGCCCTTTGCTCCCAGTGCAAGACATTGGCTTGGAACCGACAGCAATGGCCGCGATGTGCTGGCTCGTCTGATTCATGGGTTCCGCATTTGCATTAGCTTTAGCCTGCTTTTGACGGTGCTGGGAACCTTCCTGGGCATTGTGATTGGCGGTATTCAAGGTTATCTTGGCAAGTTCTGGGACACGGGTATGCAGCGCTTTATCGAAATCTGGTCGTCGCTCCCGATGCTTTACGTGGTGATTTTGATCGGCAGCATTTATGGCCGTAGCTTCTGGCTTTTGATTTTGATTATGGCTGCCTTCAACTGGATTTCGCTGAGTTACTACATGCGTGCGGAATTCTTAAAGTTGCGCGGTATGACTTACGTGCAATCGGCCAAGGTCTTGGGCATGGGGCATCGCCATATATTCTTCAAGGAAATCTTGCCGAATGCAATGACGCCTGTGGTCACGTTGTTCCCGTTTACGCTGATTGGCGGAATCGGTAGCCTGACTTCGTTGGATTTTTTGGGCTTTGGCCTGCAACCGCCAACACCTAGCTGGGGTGAACTCATGAGTCAGGGCCTCAACAACCTTTATGCGCCGTGGATTTCTGTAAGCACGGTGGCAGCTTTGTTCGTCACGCTGCTCCTCACTACGTTCGTAGGCGAAGGCGTGCGAGATGCAATGGATCCGAAGTCGGGAGATAGATATGTCTAATTCTTTGCCGGTTTTGCAGGTGCGCGATCTCTCGGTGGCTTTCGGTTTCGACAAGAAGGGCAAACCCCGCGAAGGCGTTAAGCCGTTGCAGGTGACAGACAAGGTCTCGTTCAAAATCAGTCAGGGCGAATTCTTTGCGCTGGTGGGCGAGTCCGGTTGCGGAAAGAGTGTGACGGCCATGAGCATTCTGCGCTTGTTGCCGCAACCGAGCGCGCAAATTGTCGAGGGCTCGGTGTTGTATCGCGCAGACGAAAATGCATCGCCGGTAGATCTCGCGAAGTTGCCGCTTGCAGACTTGCAAAAAGTCCGCGGCTCCGAAATCGCATGCATCTTTCAGGAACCCATGCAGGCCTTGAATCCTGTACTGACCATCAAGAAGCAACTGCTGGAGGTTTTCAAGTTCTGCGGCATCAAGGGCGATAGTCTTGCGACTATCCGCGAAATGCTTGCATCGGCAGGCTTCAAGGATATCGACCGTGTGCTGAATTCGTATCCGCATGAACTTTCGGGCGGCATGTTGCAACGTGTATGCATTGTGATGGCTCTGCTTTCTAAACCCAAGCTCATTATCGCCGACGAACCGACGACGGCTCTCGATGTTACGGTGCAGGCACAGGTGCTTGCAGTACTCAAGGATATGGCGAACCGCACAGGGACTGCAGTGCTCTTGATTACGCACAATATGGGAATCGTGTCGCAATATGCAGACCGCGTCGCGGTCATGTACGCCGGGCGTATTGTTGAAACAGGTGCCGTTCGCGACGTGATTGATTCTCCGATGCACCCGTATACGCAAGGGTTGCTGGCTGCCATTCCCGAGAACCACAGCGATATGCGAACAATGAAGTCTATTCCAGGCTCGGTGCCGCATCCGCGCGACTTTGCGCAGGGGTGCCGATTTGCGGACCGCTGTGAAAAATGCACCGAACAATGCCGCAGCGAAGTTGTTCCGCCAAAACAAAAAGCTCCGGGCTCTTCGAACCACGAAGCAAATTGTTTTATGATTTGATTGAATTTTTTGTCACACGAATTCGAAAAAGCTAACGCTTTTTCAAAAAAAGTCTTAAATAGATTTTACGTTAGTAAAATCCCAATCGTGAGGCTCCAAAAGAATCTTGTTTCTGGGATTACTTGAATTCCTTGCACCACTTGGGCACAATTTCTGTCGCCTTGCCTTCCACAAAAACATCGGTGTACGGGTCGCTTGTCGGAACTTCCAAGTTCAAACAAGTCACCTTTGCGCCAAAACTTTTCGCAAAACTCTTGAAACCGGCGGCGGGATAGACTACGCTACTCGTGCCAATGTACACGAATTCCTTGCAATGCCTTAGGGCGTCCTGGATTTCTTCCATGTAAAGAGGCTGCTCGCCAAAGAAAACGATATCCGGGCGGCTCATGCCACCACAGAACGGACAGCGCGTATCCAGCGTTTCTTCGCCCTCGAAAATGAATTCATGCTTCGGATTTTTTTCGCAAGTAAGACGCATCAAGTCGCCGTGCATGTGCAATACGCGCTTGGAGCCCGCGCGCTCATGCAAGTTGTCTACGTTCTGGGTCACGAGCAAAAAGTCATCGCCCAAGCGTTCTTCAAGTTCTGCAAGCGCAAAGTGGGCGGCGTTCGGTTCGTGCTCCTTCAGTCCCTTGCGTAAGAAGTTGTAGAAATCCTTCACACGCTTCTTGTCGCGGTAGTAGCCTTCGGGCGTGCACACGTCGTCAATGTTTTCGTGCTCCCACATGCCGTCGTTGCCGCGGAAGGTGCGCAGTCCTGATTCAGCGCTGATGCCTGCACCAGTTAAAACGACAAGTCTTGGAAATTTGGTAGAACTCATTCGCAGATTCCTCCAAAGAAAAGGGTTTCGGCAACAATACCGTGCTCGAAGTCGGGCAGGTAAAGGCTTTCGTTTTCGCCGTGGGCGTTGCATTCGGGGTCTTCAAGCCCAGTCAGCAAAATAGGAATGTCTCCGAAGGTATTGCGGAACAGTTCTGCGCCCGGAATGCTTGCTCCGCAACCAATAAATTTGGTCTCGGTGTTGTATGCCTTTGCCATGGATTCGCTCATCTTCTGGAAGAAGGGGTGAGTGGTATCGGTCACAAAGGGGTTTGCGCCATCTTCGGTAGTGATGCTGCATTGCAGGCCGTAGGGGACTTGCGCCTGCAAGAATTCCACTAGCTGCTGGGTAGCGACATCGGCGTTCATGCCGGGGGCAAGGCGAATGCCGATGCGTGCGTAGGCAGAGTTTTGCAAAACGTTACCGGCGTTGGTACGGCTGCCGACTTCCATGGCGGTCACCACGACCGAGGGCCTGCGCCACAGTGACAAGAGAATTTCGTCTTCGGGCACTTTCAGTTTGACGCTTTCCAGAATGCCGCCGTCGTTGCGGAAAATCTTTTCGGTCATGCCGAGGCTCTTGTACGAGGCGAGTTCTGCTTCGGTCGGCGGCACCAGGGTGTCTTCGAAATTCGGAATCAAGATGTTGCCCTTGCCATCAGTCAAGCTTGCAATCATGCGGCAAAGTACTTGACCGGGGTCAGGAATCGGACCCGACCAGCTTCCGGAATGGAGCGGAGCCTTGGTTGCCTTGAGTTCCACGTTCACCGCACTCATGCCGCGGAGTGTCGTGGTAATCGAGGGGGTGCCCTTGGCGAAGTTTCCGAGGTCTGCTACAATCACGGCGTCGCATTTCAGGAGTTCGGCGTTCTTCTTCAAAATGACTTCAAAGCCGGCACTTCCGGATTCTTCTTCGCCTTCAATCAAAAACTTGAGATTCGGACCGTCGTTCTTTTTCCAGGCGCGCACCTGCTCGAGGGCGGCCAGGTGGGTCACGATGCCCGCTTTGTCGTCGGCGGTGCCGCGGCCATAGAGTCGGTCGCCTTGGTGGCTTGCTTCAAAGGGCTTGGTGTTCCAAAGTGCTTCGCGCATGGGAGGCTGTACGTCGTGGTGAGCGTACAAAAGCACTGTCGGCTTGTCGGGGCTGGTCAAGCTTTCGCCGTATACAGACGGGCGACCGCTTGGCGGCAGCAAAAATTGCACGTTGGTTAGTCCTGCGTCCAAAAAAAGCTGCTTCACGGCTTCTGCGGATTCCAGTACGTATTTTTGGTCAAAATTGTCAAAACTAATGGAGGGAATACTCACCAGATCGCTTAAGGTCTTGATGTATTCCGGCATTTTCGTGTGTATTGCCGAGACAATAGAATCAATCATTTTCTGTTCCATTTTTAGCCCTCTTTCGCCTAAACAAAATAGAAAACGAATTCCCAAATGGTCGCCCAAGGGTGATATTTTCTATTTTTTTGATATAAGTTTCGGCAAAAGGAATTCCCATGTCTTTCAACTGCGTGAATCACGAATATTACCTGAACTTTGGCGACCGTGTTTTGGCGCTCATTCGCCGCATTTTTCACAAATATCCCGAATTCCGCCACGATTCTTTGAAACATGCAGCCCGGTTTGCCCCCTACATTCCTTTTATGGGTGGTCGCCCCGACTTGAGCAAGACTCTCAAGCGCGTTATCTCATTCCCGGACCACAGCAATTCTCTGTATCTCGGTTGCCCCATCATTTTGGCGGCCGGAGCCAACAAGACTGCCAAGCGCATTTGCGATTATGCGAATATGGGCTTTGGTGGTATTACGGTTGGGACTGCGACCCGCAGGTTCCGTGAGGGCAATACGCACCGCCCGCGTATCGGTTTTTTGGAAAAAGACCGTGCTATCCATAATAGCATGGGCCTGAACAATGAAGGCGTCGAAGTCATCGCTCGTCGTGCCGACGAACAGCTGACCAAGGCCCACAAGGTCGGTCTTTGCGTAGGCGTGTCCGTGGCTGAAACTCCGGGCCTCACCGATGACGAAGAAAAGCTGAAGGACTTGCTCGAAAGTTTCGCTATCGCCTACAAGGCCGGCGACTTTATCGAAATCAATTTGAGCTGCCCCAATACCGGCGAATCCCGTGTGGACATGGACTTGTCGCTGACCGAACGTATTTTCGGTGAAATCATGAAGTACCGTAATGCGCAGGCCATCCGTAAGGCCGTGTATGCCAAGATTAGCCCGGACCTGTCGGAACGTCACCTGGTAAACGTGATGGACATGATTGTTCGTACGGGCGTGAACGGCGTGGTGGTGGGCAATACTTACCCGACCAAGAAGATTAGCGAGCTCCCGGTTGAAACCAAGTTCGAAGACTTGACTCCGCTTCGCGCCGATGGTGACTGCGGCGGCATGTCGGGCAGGCCGCTCTACGAAAACATGATGTGGAATGTAACCTACATCCGCAAGCATTACCCCCAGATTAGCGTGATTGCCTGTGGTGGCATTGACCACGGATTCAAGATTTTTGACTTGATCAAGTTGGGTGTCGATGCTGTGGAATGCTATTCGGTGGTGGCCTTCCGCTGGATGGCGGCACATGCCATGCGTAAGGAACTTGAAGCGGCCCTATTTGAAACGGGCTACAAGACGCTTGCGGACTACGACGACCACAACCCCAAGCAAACTAAAGCCGTTTAGTTTCGTTCAAGACACAAGTGCAATTTGTAATGTGAAATGTGTAGTGTGAAATTAAGATCTCATCTCACATTCCACATCTCACATCTCTCATAAAATGAAACCATTACTTCTTTTTCATAAAACCTTATTTTTCTTGCTTCTTGCAACAGGAATCTCCTTTGCAGTCCCGTGGCTCGGTGTTACCTTTAAAAAGGCGAGTTTCGAAAATCACCTCGCCTTGAACGTTATCGGCGTGCATCCGGAATCGGGCTGCTTTACGGCGGGCATGGTTGCGGGCGACCAGATTATTGGCGTCGAAGGTCAAACGCTTACCGCTATGGCTCAGATTCAGTCGGCGGTTGCTGGCCACAAGGCCGGGCAAAAGGTCAAAATCGAAATCGTGCGCGAGGGTAAAAAGAAAACGCTGACGGTCGCCCTCACAGAACGCCCCGATGACATCAGCAGTCTCACGGGCTCCGCCATCGGCAGTAAAATCGCCAAGTTTGGCGAAAACTTCTACAAGAACGGTGAAAAGCGTAAGGCAAAACCGAAGGCCACCTTGCTCGACTTTTGGGCTACCTGGTGCGGTCCTTGCCGCAAGACGCTCCCGGTGCTGGCAAACATCTATAAAAAGTACAGCGACAAGGGGGTCGAAATCATCGGTATTGCAGACGAATCTGTAGACGTGCTGAATGATTTCTACGCTCACCAGCATGCGTCGCCGTATCCGCTTTATCGTGACGCCAAAAAAGAAATGTGGATGCGCTATGGCATCCACGCTGTTCCGACACTCATGCTGTTAGATAAAGATGGTTACATCAAGCGGGTCTGGAGCGGAGCTCCGACCGAATACATGATTGAACAAATCCTGAAGGACGTTCTGGATTAATTATTCAATAGCCGCTTTTTTCTGAGAAGCGAAGATATCTTCGTATTCTTCTTTGCTGATGCGGGCGTAACCCGTGGTAATGCCGCCGAATTCATAGTAAGCGGAGTCACCCTTCACGCTCATGCAGTATGGCATGTCAAGTGTATTCTTGCCGCAAAGCTTGCCTTCTTGAATGGTGGCGGAGAGGTCTCCGTTTACGTTGCGAATCGTAAAGTCTTGGTTGTTTTCACTCAAGACTTCAAAAATCATATTGGCTTCGCCCTTCCAGCAGCCAGTATAGTTGGCGTTGTCGCCGCAGCCGAAAAGGAACATCGAGGAAATAAGAGATGCGGAAATAAGAATAACTTTCTTCATGCCCATAAAATAGTATTTTTGAAAGCACTAAAATGCAATTTTTTGTTAAACATTTGTATTTGCTTGCTCCAATATTGGCGATTCTAGCCTTATTTGGGGTATATCGACTCATTAAGGCCAATGATCGACCGATTCCGCATTACGAGCCCAAACAGGTCGAAGACACTTGGTCTGCCGAAGAATACATGCGCCATTTGAACCTGAAACCCTTCAACCAGCGCGAAGTCCATCGCTTGTTGCTCAAACGTACTCGCCAGAAAGAAGGTGTTTATCTGGAAAGCTTGCTTCCGGTCATGGATACTGCTGGTCTAGAAATCATTCGCTGCTACCATAAAGTGATGGGTGATGATTACGTGCCTGTGATTACTAGCGGAAACGATTACCCTTACCACAAGAAAAATTCAAAGCATTACAAGAATGCGGCGATGGATTTCCGTATTGTCGATATGCCTATGGACAAGCGCCGTCAGGTTGTAGAAATGGCCCAAGATAAACTCGGGCCGCGATTCAAGGTGCTCTGGGAAAAAGGTGAAATGGAGCACCTGCATGTGGAGATGACGGAATAATTTCGAACTCCGAATTCTGAAATCCGAATTTACTTACAGCACCTGAACCCTACGTTCGGGTACTGGTTCTGCGGGTAGAAACTGAACTTGTTGTCGGTGCACTTGCTTTCGTTGTTGGTGTTCCAGGCACCGCCAGCGACCAGGTACATGTTCGGGTGATCCTTGCTCGTGGTCGATGTCCATTCCCAGAGGTTTCCGTTCATGTCGTACATGCCGTACCAGCTGCGGCACTGTTCCTTACGGCCGCTGCGCTTGGCGGCTTTGGTGTTGGTGTTGCACTTGTTCTGCTTATAGCTGTCGCCGTAGCTGTAGCGCGTGTTGTCCTTGCTCTTGCAAGCGGCCTGCCATTCGGCGAGGCTGCAGAGGTGCTTGCCCTCTTGCTGGCACAAACTTGCGGCCTGTTCCTGGCTCACCATGTCGCGGGGGAGTTCGTCGGCCTTGTTCGGGTATTCGTAGGCGTCTACGCAAACGGTCTTGCCTCCGAGCGGAACGGGGTAGGCGTTCTTGCCGCAAACGTTGTCGCTGGCCATGTCGTACTTGGCTTCTTCCCAAGCGGAGCGGTTCCCCACGGAGTCTACGGCGTAGAAGAATACGCTTCCGGTCTTGTTGTATTCAATGGCTTTGCCCGCTTCTTGGGCGTGGAGCGTATCGCCAATGGAGAGGAATGTCTTGCACTTGATTTCTTCGCACTTGACCTTGAGCTTGATGGGGTCGTAGTAGCGGCCTGCGGGCGGTGCGATTTCGGCAACGGGCGGCACTTGGTCGGCGGCGCGAATACTGTCTTGAATGCGCTTCTTTTCGAGAGAGTCGGCTTTGGCTTTTTCGATGACGGCCAAGGAATCGGCGATGCGCTGCAGGCTATCCTGGCGAGCCTTTTCGATAGCGGCGAGGCTATCCTTGATGCGGTTCAGACTGTCACGTACATGGCGGATGCTGTCGCGGTTCACGTTGTTCTGGAGAGCCGCTAAAGAGTCTGCAATGCGCAGACTATCGGCGATGCGTGCGCTGTCGGCGCTAAGTTTTGCTAAAGAATCTGCCATACGGATGCTGTCGGCGCGGGCCTGTTCCAAGGCGCGCAAGCTATCAAGCGTGTGGCGGCGCTGTATTTCAAGGGCTGTCTCTTGTTCCTTCGCGAGCGCGTCTTGCTTAATTTGGTCCAGGTGGCACTGCACAATAAAAAGGGTCACCAGCAAGAGGAACATCAACACGAGAATCGCAATATTCTTTTTCTTGCGTTTATTCTTCAACTGCTCTTCGTTGTTTTTTTCAGTCATAAAATTTTCCTTAGATTCCTCATTCCTCAAAGCGAAGCGACCTCAAACCTCAGTTCCTCGCACCTTCTTCTGCAATTTCGGTCTTAGCAGACTCACGCACGTCGTTAAAGAGTTCGCCCCAGTGGCGGATAATTTCTTGCTTGAGTTCAGCAACGCTGATGTTTCGGCGCAGCGTGTTACGGTAGGCGATAGAGATATAGCCCGTTTCTTCGGACACCACGATCACGAGGGCGTCGCATTCGGCAGCCAATGCCTTGGCGGCGCGGTGACGCATACCGTAGCCCGCTTCTTTTTCGGCGTTACCCGTGGGCATGGGCAAAATACAGCCGGCGGCAATAATGCGCTTGGTGTTCATGATGACTGCACCATCGTGCAAAGCGGAATTCGGGAAGAAGAGGGCGCGCAAAAGTCTAGAACTGATTCGGGCGTCCAAGATTTCACCGGTGTCGGCGTAGTTACGCAGGCCCACGCGCTTTTCAAGCACAATCAGGGCTCCCGTGTGCGTTTTTGCCAAGTCCTGGCAGGCGCTAGCGATTGTCTTGGTGATTTCGTCGAGACCGCTGGAATGGAAAAACAGGTTGTGAAAGTCGAGCTTACTGGCGGCCTGACCGATACGGGTGAGGGCGCTTCGAATTTCGGGCTGGAAAAGAATCACAAGCGCGATAATACCGAGGGTTGCAAGGTTACTGATAAGCCACACGACGGTATGGAGTTCCCACCATTGCGCAATAATCCAGGCGAGAATCAAAAGCAAACCACCGAAAATCATCTGGGCGGCGCGGGTTCCGCGGAACAGCAAGAAGATGTAGTAGATGATAATCGAAATCAGGAGCACGTCCAGAATATCTGCCGGACGCACATCGATAATCCCGAATAGCTTAAACAGAATCATGTTCTCAGAGCCTCCAAATAAAGCAGAGATTCCTTGGCCTCTTTCACGTCATGCACGCGAATGCAGCTGGCGCCACCGAGTACGGCAACGATTCCTGCCGTAACGGTCGGAATCAGGCGGTCGCTTGTTTCGAGGCCGGGCATTTTTCCAATATAGGACTTGCGAGAGGTTCCGATGAGAACGGGGTAGCCGTCTTTCAAGAATTCTTCGGTGGATTTCATCAAATCGATGTTGTCCTGCGCGGTTTTCCCGAATCCAATGCCCGGGTCGATGCAAATTTTTTCGCGCTCGACGCCTAGGTCCAAAAGCTTTTTCACCTGCGACAAGAGTTCTTCGCGGACTTCCTGTACCACGTTCGTGTACGGTTTGAAGTCCTGCTGCATGGTGCCGAAGTTTCCGCGGATGTGGTTGAGTACTACGGCGGCCTTGGTGTCAGCGACGGTCTGGAGCATATTCGGGTCCATGGCGCAGGCGCTGATGTCGTTGATGATGTGCGCTCCGAGTTTCATGGTTTCGGCAGCAACCTTTGCTTTGACCGTATCGACCGAGATGTAGAATTCGCGTTCCTTGGCGAGTTTTGCGAGGCGTTCAACCACGGGGCACACGCGGTCCAGTTCCTCTTGCAGGCTGACTGGTGCGCTTCCTGGGCGGCTGCTTTCGCCACCGATGTCCAAGATTTCGGCGCCTTGCTCCAGGAGCATCAAGGCGTGTTCGTAAGCGGCGTCAGGCTTGTTGTGCTTGCCACCGTCAAAAAAGCTGTCCGGAGTCACATTCACGATACCCATGATTAGCGGGGTCTTGCAAGGCAGAACCTTGTTGCCGATTTTCCAGGGGAGAGAGCGGCTATGATCCAGAACTTCTTTGAACATTACGAATTTTCCTGTTTTGCGTCTTCAGAGGATTTCAGCGTTTCGGTATGGGCGTCATCGCTTGCCGGAGTCGTTCCGGCGGCGGGCGCGGGCTTGATTTCGGCTACGGGTGCATCAGTGACCGGTGCTACCGGCGGCTGTTTGCCCGGGTCAGGCGGCGGCGTATTTTCGCGCTTCTTCTTTTCTTCCATTTCTTCGAGCGCCTTGTACTGGCGACTCTTCTTGGTGCCGGTCAGTTTCTCTCCAGCCATTACGCGGTCAATTTCTTCGCGGTCGAGCACTTCGAATTCAAACAGCGCTTCGGCGAGGTCGATGAGTTTGTCCTTGTTCTCTTCGATGAGTTTCTTGGCGGCCTGGTTCAGACGCTTGATGAGGTTGTTCACCGCATTGTCGATCTTTTCGGCCATCATTTCGGACATTTCCTTCGGCTTGCTAATTTCGCGGCCGAGGAACACTTCGCCGTCGGTGCGGCTGTAGCAGACCGGCCCGATTTCGTCGTCGAAACCCCATTCCGTCACCATCTTGCGGGCAAGCTCCGTGGCGCGCTGAATGTCGTTGCTGGCTCCCGTGCTCTGGTGGTTGAAGAAGATGAGTTCGGCGAGGCGGCCAGACATCATGATCATGATGCGTTCTTCGGCGTATTCGCGGCTGTAGCTCACCTGGTCGCGTTCGGGCAGACTCATGGTCACGCCGAGGGCGCGCCCGCGTGGAATGATCGTAATCTTGTGGAGCGGGTCAGAATGCTTGCACAAGAGCGTCATCAAAGCGTGGCCTGCTTCGTGGTAAGCGGTGTGGCGCTTTTCTTCGTCGGTCATCAGGAGCGTGCGGCGCTCGGCACCCATGCTGAGCTTGTCGCGGGCTTCTTCAAAGTCGAGCATCGTGACTTTCTTGTTGTTGAAGCGTGCGGCAAGGAGGGCTGCTTCGTTCACCAGGTTTTCGAGGTCTGCACCTGCAAGACCAGGAGTTCCCTTTGCGACAGCCTTCACGTCCACGTCGTCGGCCAGCGGCACCTTGCGCTTTTTCAGGTGCACCTTCAAGATTTCTTCGCGGCCCTTCAGGTCGGGGAGTCCCACCACAATCTGGCGGTCAAAGCGACCCGGGCGCAGCAATGCCTTGTCGAGCACATCCGGACGGTTCGTGGCGGCAATCAAAATCACGCCTTCGTTGGCGGTAAAGCCGTCCATTTCCACCAACAACTGGTTCAAGGTCTGTTCGCGTTCATCGTGACCGCCACCGAGACCAGCGCCACGCTGGCGACCGACGGCGTCGATTTCGTCGATAAACAGAATGCACGGGGCGTTTTTCTTGCCGGTTTCAAAGAGGTCGCGCACGCGGCTTGCGCCTACGCCCACGAACATTTCCACAAAGTCCGAACCGGACATGCTAAAGAATGGTACTCCTGCTTCGCCTGCAACTGCACGGGCCAAAAGCGTCTTACCGGTACCCGGAGGGCCAACCAGCAAAGCGCCCTTCGGAATGCGTCCGCCGAGGGCATCGAATTTCTTCGGGTCCTTCAGGAATTCCACGAGTTCCTGCAAGTCCTGCTTGGCTTCGTCGCAGCCGGCCACGTCGTTAAAGGTGGTCTTCTGCTTGCCGTTCAACTGTTTTGCCTGGCTCTTGCCAAAGCTAAACGGACCCTTGCCGCCGCCACCCATCTGGCGGTTCATCATCAGGTAGAAGAATACAATCAGGAGAATCGCGGGCAGGAACGCGACAATCGTATCGAGCCAGGTGCTGGATTCGTGAATGACCTTGACTTTGACGCCCTTGTACATTTCCCAGGCGGTAATTTGGTCGTTGCTCACTTCGAGCATGTGGCTGCGGAAAGATTTCGTGTTGCCGTTGTCGGCCGATTTGGTGAAACGGGCGAGCGCGCTCTGGCTCTTTTTCGCTTCGGCCTTTTCTTCGGCACTCATTTCACGCTTGCCTTCAATAATCACGCCATCGGGGGTCTTTTGCAAGGTGAGTTCGGTAATCACCTTGGTGGAGTCACCCATCATGGCCAAAAATTCGGTGCGTGTAATGTCCGATTCGCCATCTTTCCCGGCGAGCGGGAACATGACGAACAACAAAAGAATCATCACCAGTAAAATGATAAAGTTCTTGCTACGGTAGGGAGGGGTCGGTTTTCCTTGACTCATAAAATCCTTTTATACGTTCACTTGCAAGATACAAATTTTAGGGCTGCCTCAACGCTTTCAAATTCGCAAATCAAGATGGTAGAGCCCTTTTTGACGATAGAACGCTTGCGGTAAGCGGCGCGTACGGGAATTTTAACATGGGCGGGCTCCGTTTGGCTGTAAAAGAAGTCAATCGGAAAGCGGAATCCCTGTTCCGAAAGCCATAAACGGAACATTTCGGAAAGGTCGGCACTGGAGTGGGCGAGCAAGATTTTGCGGAGAGCCTTCTTGTTCAAAGCGATGATGGTATGAGGTGTGAGGTCGGTCGCTTCGCTCCCTTTGAGGTGTGAGAATGGAGCCGTGTCACCCTGACCCTGAACTTGTTTCAGGGGAAGGGTCTCTTGAAACATCGCGTCGCATTCTTCAATTACTTTCGCATACGCCTTGTCTGCCAACTGGGTAATTCTGCATAATTGCATCGAGGCGCCGGGGCATTCTTTTTCTAGCTGCGGAAGGAATTCGTGTCGCACCTTGTTCCGTGCAAATTTTACGTCGGAATTGCTCTCGTCTTCACACCACTCAAGATTATTTTCGCGAGCATACGCAAGAAGCTCCGCCCGAGTCGTGTTTAGCAAAGGACGGTAGATAAAATGTGTAATGTGTGGTGCGTAATGTGTAGTGATCTCTTTTTCATTCCACATTTCACACTCCACATCGAACAATTCTCTTGTTTCTTGGATTCCTCTGAGTCCCGCAAGGGTCGTGCCGCGGCGGAGTCGCATGTACATGGTTTCCGCTTGGTCGCCTGCATGATGCGCAGTGACAATGGGGGCTCGAGGTGTGAGGTCGCAGCCTTCGGCTGCTTTGAGGTGTGGGGTATGGGGTATGGGGTCGGTCGCTTCGCTCCCTTTGAGGTATGGGGTGTGAGGTGTGGGGTGTGAGGTGTGTGGCGTGTCATCCTGGAGCCTCGCAGAGGCGATAGGATCCAGGGCAATCTCAACTAATGCTTTGTACCTGGCTTCTCGTGCGTTTTCTTCGAGCGAACCTTCGGCACTTTTCAGCGATTCGCCATCCAAACGTTTCAAGAAAAACGGGACGCCGTGCGCTTTTGCAAAAGCCTCCACAAATGCAGCATCCCTGTCGGCTGTTCCGACCCGCAGTCCATGATGTACATGCGCAATTCCCAGCCATTCAATCCCGAGCGTTTCGCGATTCTTGATGAAATAATGCGCCAGGCAAATAGAATCTAGACCGCCCGAAACTGCAAGCAACAAGCGTTTGAATCCATGACGTCGAATATTTTGCGTTAAATCAAGACTCAATCAAATAGACTCTCTAGGCAGGCGTTGAATTCTTTTTGGTTGCCTTTTGCGTAAGATGAAACATATCCATCGAAATCGTCAATTTGAAGATAGGGAAGATATTCTTCGGAACAGTATTTAGACGACTTGATCGGTGTGGTTTCCGATATTAAAACGCATTCTTTTTTATCTGTTGACAAGGCAATTTTTGTATAAATTGTTTCGTTGCTGTTTATAATTTTTGTTGTTATTTCATCAATAGACAATGTACCCTTGTCTTTAAAGCTTATGAGTGTTTTAGTGCCTGTGGAATCTATCGAGATTCCATTTTCTGCATATTTCGTGGCACGTTGTGCGGCGCTCATTTCATCGTAGATTCCTAATCTAGAATGCGAGACTTTTTCGATAAATTTGAATATTTGGTAGTTATAATCGATGGGATAGGTTAGGCTGTTATAGATGGTGTCTCTTGATATGAGATAGGAATATTTTTGAGTGCAGCTGGTATAGTCATCATTTAGGTTGTAATAGCAAAGGCGTTCCCATTCGCTTTCGAGGTTTGTATTCTTTCCGTAATAGGTCTCCTTTGCGCTGGGCTCTTCATAAGAACCTGCAAGGACTTTGTCTAAATCCACATGGTAAAGGGTGAGAGTGTCGTTGGCGATTTCGTAGAAATAGGCGTTATCAGAGGTATCTGCCTTTATGGAGAAAACATTGTTTTTATAAGTACATCTTGGTTCTGTTGTGTAAAAATAGGGCTTGCCGTCTAGTTCCCCGAATGTAGGAACTAGTTTTATGACGATTTTGTTGTCGCCGAAATCTGGAATGGCTTGATTATTTGAAGAAGACGAGGATTGTTCGTTTTCTGTACTAGAGGAACTGACTTCTTGAACGCTAGACGATGATTCCCCCTTGTCGCTAGAAGAACTTGCCTCATGAACGCTTGAAGAAGAATTCTGTTCTTCCTTTTTTTCAGAAGACGAACTGACGATTTCCTCGTCCGTAGACGATTCGATAGAGGTTTCTTCCGAAGAAGATGAAAGTTCATTGTCGTTGGCTGACGAAGAATTGTCGTCACCGCAGGCGACCATCAGTAGGGCGGAAAACAGAACGCAATATGCTTTTTTCATATCAATCCTTTGTATGTCCTAAAAATAATTTATATTTACCCCTTAAGGAGGCCCCTATGGCTAAAAACAGAGCGAAAGCGGCGGGCAAGGTTGCCGATGCCGCAACAGAAAGCGCAAGAATGCGAACGCTACGCATAGACGGCTCCCAGAATGGAGCCACCCTGCGGACTAGAATCGTCCGCGACAAAACCAAGTACTCGAGAACCCTTAAACACAAAAAGTCCCTCGCCGACGCGGGGGATTTCCCTTTTATACAGGCAGTCGCAGGTTATTTGCCCGCTGCAATCTTGCCGTAAAATTCCTTGACGTCTTCCCAGCGGTAATACGGGACGGCGGGGCAGTTCTTTACTGTTGCTGTATCGCATGTCACGGGCAGCTTCTGCTCGATTTCGTTGAGCATCACCTTCACAAGAATCGGGGTGTCCTTCTTGCTGGACTTGTAGAATACGAGCTGTACGTTGGCGGCCATCGGGCTGATTTCGTAGTCGCGCCAGACCTTGTGCAGGTTTTCCATGTCGGCAGTTTCGATGCCGGTGTTCTGCGTGCCGTTTTCTAGCTGTAAAAGCACTGCGAACGGGAAAATCACCGTATCGTGGCCGAAGCGGAGCGTCGCGGTGGTCTTTTTCGCGGGCTTTGCAGCTGTCTTTGCGGTTGCTGAGCTTGTCGAAGCGTCTGCTTTGGCGGTGTCTGCGGCGATTACTTTGTCTGCTTCGTCAAGAACATTTTTTAAGAGCGGGCGGGCGTTGTCGAGCCCCTGCTTCTTGGCGAATGGATTGTTGCCCAACACGCTGTACCACCAGGCGTTCTGCGCGTGCCAGCGGGCGGCGAGATCCTCGTCTGTCCACAGGTCGTCGAAGCTGAATTCGATTTCGGGGCTGCCTTGCAGGCTGTTGCCGATTTCATAAATCTTGCTGAAGAGGTCGCCTGCGTCTACATTCTTCTTGATGTAGTTGGAATCGTTGAAAATCGCGCGCATCATGCGGGTCGGGTCCACATGGCTGTAAAGCTTTTCGTTTTCTTTTTGCCATGCGGGTGTGTTCGATTCGCCGATGATTTTCCCGAAGTCGAGCGGGCTTATAAATGCCATCAGGTACTTACCCGATTCCTGGTGAATGTCGAGCTTGGGCTTCTGCGCGCGCAGTTCCTCGAGGAAAGCCGCCATGCTCACGACGCAGCGGGTCGAGGTGCTGGCATAGGCTTCGATGTAGGCGTTGTTCTTGAACAGTTCGGGGAAGTTCTTCACCATGCGCTTCGCGATTCCCTGGTGCTGTGCCACGCCGAGCTGGGTCAGGTCGCCAGCGCGTGGGGCGGCATATTCGTCCAGGAACTTGGCGCGTTCAAGCAGACTCTTGCCGAGGTCGGTGAGCTTGCCTGCGGAATCGGCTTTTGCGAGCGTATTGTACAGCGCATGATAGTGGTCGGCGGGCTGGTGGAAGCGGCTGCCGTGCCTGCCGTAGTGGCTCAGGTAAAATGGCTTGTAGCCTACGGGTGCCTTGGTGTATTTAGCTGTCGGAGTGGGGTAGGCGTAATAGTTGCTGCCCATCTGGTGACGGTCCTGGGCGATTCCTGAAATCGCCATTGTGAGCAACAGCGCGAGAATTTTTTTCATACTGCTAACCACCTGTTATTGGTGTGGAATGTGAAATGAGGAATGTGAAGTTTCCCATCTCACATCGCACACTACACGTTACACATTGCGGCAAAGCCGCTTACATTTCACCTGATTGTCTTACTTTTCGCACGTCTTGAAGAAGCAGCTGCGGGCGCCCGTGTGGCAAGCGACTTGCGGACCTTGCATGCGGACCTTGAAAAGCAAGGCATCGCTGTCGCAGTCGGCGGCCCATTCAACGACCGTCATCACGTTGCCGCTGGTGTCGCCCTTGTGCCAGTATTCCTTGCGGCTACGGCTCCAGAACACCATTTCGCCACATTCGTGGGTGCGGCGGAGCGCTTCCTCGTTCATCCAGGCCATCATGAGTACGTCGCCCTTGTCGGCATCCTGTACGATTGCCGGCGCAAGTGCAACACCGTCCACGACCACTTCAAACTTAATTTCTTTGATTAAATCTTCAAATTTCATAACTAGTTAGCAGTTCTTGTTTATTAAAGGAGATTCCCGTCTTCGCGGAAATGACATTTTATTCCCAAAATCCGAACTCTGAAATCCGAATTCCGAATTATCCTCTCACCTGGCCGTTGCCGCGCAAGACCCACTTGTAGGTGCAAAGGCTTTCCACGCCCATGGGGCCGCGGGCATGCAACTTGTCGGTAGAAATTCCCACTTCGGCACCGAGGCCGTATTCGCCACCGTCGGCAAAGCGGGTGCTCGCGTTCACCATCACGCTGCTGCTGTCCACGTTCGCGACAAAGTAGTCTTGAACAGAGGCGTCTTCGGCGACTATCGCTTCAGTGTGACGGCTGCTGTTCTTTTCGATATGGTCGCAGGCTTCGGCCACGTTATCGACAAACTTGACGCTTGCCTTGAGGGCCAAGTATTCGTGGTGGTAATTGCTGTCATCGCCGATGTCCTTGATACGGCTGTCGTGGCTCTGGGCGTCCTTGTTGCCGAAGAGTTCCACGCCACGGTCGGCGAGGCAATCCAGGAGTTTCTTGACGGTTGCCGCGTCAATGTGGCGGTCAATAATCACGCATTCCATCGCGTTGCACACGCCGGTGCGCTGTGTCTTCGCGTTAATCAAGATGTTTACGGCCTTGTCCATGTCGGCGGACTTGTCCACGTACACGTGGCAGATGCCGTTGAAGTGCTTGATCACAGGAATCTTGCTCTGTTCCACCACGGCGCGAATCAGGCGTTCGCCACCGCGGGGAATCACCAGATCGATACAGTCGTTACGCTGTAAAAGCATGCCCACCAGGTCGTGGCTCGTTTCGGTCACGAGCTGCACGGCGTCTTGGTCGATGCCTTCTTCGGCGAGGGCTTCGTGGAAAATGCCGGCGAGGCACTTGGCGGAATTCAGCGATTCCTTGCCGCCGCGCAAAATCACGGCATTGCCCGCCTTAAAGCAAAGGCATGCGCCGTCAATCGTCACATTCGGGCGGCTTTCGAAAATGAAGAATACGGAACCGATAGGTACCGCCACGCGGCTAATCTTGATGCCGTTCTTCAGTTCGCGACTTTCGAGCACCCGGTTCAGCGGGTCGGTAAAGGCGGCGATTTCTTCGGCGCCCTTGGCCATCGCTTCGATGCGGGCGTCGTTCAAAGTCAGACGGTCCATCTTGGCGTTGTCGAGCTTTCCGGCAGCGGCTTCGAGGTCTAGCTTGTTTGCAGCAAGGATTTCCGGCTTACGGTCGCGCAGAATCTGGGCGACGCGGTTCAGCACGGCGCTACGCTTTTCGCCCGGGAGGGTACGGAGCGCCTTGCTTGCCTTCTGGGCGTTTTTTGCCAAAAGGTCGGAGTATTCTTCCAAGTTGGAATATTTCAAATTGGAGCAAGTCATAAGCCGTTTTTATCCTTTTTTGTGCAATCCATGTGGATGTATAAATTGTTTTACATTGTAAAACTTGATTTTCATCACATTGGAGTATAAGTTAGTATCGTACAGGTTTGTTTTTACCCGCGACGAGGGTTTATAGTCGCAAGGTATCGGACTTGGGTGTTTAGACTCGGTGCAATCCTTCTCTCTCGGGGAGCACCGAGTCTTTTTTTGTTCGAATCTTTTACAGCAAATTCACGATAGTCGCGAACAGCTTGTCGGCGAGCACGTTCGTTTCCAGGCCTTCGAATACGTTGAACTGGTTGAACATGATCTTGCCGTTACCGAACGGGTAGAGCTGCAGGTCCGAACCGGTCTTCACTTCGCCATCCTTTAGCGTGACGGAGCGTGCGAACACCTTGGCGCCCGGCAGTTCGTTCAGCGAAATGCTCGGCATCACGGCGGCTGCATTGCTGTCGAGAACAGATGCTTCACCGAATACCGGTGCAAGTTCAGAACCCTTGGGCAAGTAGTGCAGGCTGAGTTCGTTTGCGCCCGTGCTCCAGTGAGATTCGATGTTGCAGTCGAACTGGTGGCTCTGGTTCATGTAGTCGATATCTTCTTGCGTGAGGTCAGACAGCAAGAGCGTCTTGCCGCCGTTCTTCACCACGTCTACAATCTTGTCCAGAATTTCATCGGGCCAGGAGCTCAGGTTTGCAGTAAAGATGACCTGTTCCGGACCCGTGAGGGCAGCGAGGGCGTCGCTCGATTCTTCGCTGTTGTCCAAGAAGCAAACCTTCCTCATGGCGCCCTTCACGTCGGCTTCGGCAATCACGATCAAGTCTTCTTCGGTCGTGTGAATCTTGTTGCCGTCGTTGATGAGGGTGACCTGCAACTTGTAGCTGCCTTCGGTGCGCGGGGCCATCATGGTGCAAATGCCCATTTGCGTAAGGCTTGTCTTGCCGGCAGGTTCTTCAGGGGAAATCTTGTCGGTGGCGAGTTCCTTGCCGTTGTCGTCAACGAGCTTGACTTCGACAGAAACGTCTTCGTAACGGCTGTTGTTGAGGAGCGTCACCTGGAAACTGATTTCGCTCTGCGGGGCAACCACGTGTTCCAGTTCGCTCACGAGGGCGCGGCTCGGGGTCGTGATCTCCTTCGAGAATTCTTCAAAACCCTTGCTTACGCGGTTTTCGTCGCACAGACCGTCAAATTCGGTGCCGCAGTCGGCCCACTGGTCCAAGAAGAAACCTGCAATCTGCGGGTTGCTCTGGAGGGCGGTAATCTGGTCGAGCTTACTCTTGATGGCGATGCGGTTTGCATCGGCCACAAAGCTCTTGTAGTCCTTCCAAATGGACATGTCGCTTTCCACGAAGGTTTCTACGGCCTTGATGGCGTTCTTGATGGCCTTCTGGTTTTTGGCGCTACGCGGTCCCTTGATGTTGGTGGCCGTTTCCGGGAGGAGAGTGTGGTTCTTGAGCGTCACCAGCATCTTGTTGTTGATGTCGCTCACTACATTTTCTTCTTCGTCCTGGAAGTGGCTGTCGCCAAGGCCAGTGTCGGGCACGGAAATTTCTTCGGCGTCGCGGTCAAAGCTGTGTGCCAAGAAGTGCGTGTAAGCGGCGTTCGGCGTCATGCGCGGGTTCATGCGCAGAGTGGCGTAAGTCGAAATCTTGTCGACCGTAACCGGCAAGAGTTTGCCAGTATCCTTGCGGAAGTTTCCTTCGTTGTCGATATAGATACTGTTCAGGTTGCTGATTACCGGGCGAGTCATGTCGACCGGGCTAATGGCGTTCAAAAGCTTGTTGCCGTTCTGTAGCAGCAGAGTTCCGTTTTCGGCACCCATGACCCATGCGCCAATGCAGGGGTGGTGGTGCTGTTCTGCCACGATGTCGTTGATCAGTTTCTTGACGATTTCAAGACCCTGGGCGGTAGACCTCATGGTGTGGATCGGGAATTCCTGGAACACGATAAGACCGAGCTTATCGCAAATGTCGAGTGCCTGGGTAGAAAGCGGAGCGCCGCAGCTACGAATGGCGTTGTAGCCGGCAGCCTTCACAGCCTGCAGGTCCTTTTCGAGCTTCGGGTTGTCGAATGTCCAGAGGCCGCCTTCGCTCCACTGCTGGTTGTAGGTAATGCCCTGGATCTTCAAAATCTGGTCGTTCAGGTAGTAGTCGCCCTTGAGGCAGTCGAACTTGCGGAAACCGAAGGTACGCACCACGGGGAACGCGTATTCGGCGCGCTTGATTTCCTTGCCGTCCTTTTCCTTGCCGGCCTTGATTTCCATCTGGAATTCAATGGCGTAAACGTTCGGGTGTTCGGGGCTCCACTGGAACTTGTGGCGCTGCTGTTCCTTGACTTCAAAAACAAAACGCTGGGTCATGTTTTCCTTGTCGAGCTTCAGGTTGTTCACGAACTGCTCATAAACGTCGCCATCGGGGTTACGCATGAGCACGCGGAGCCTGGTCTGGAAACCGCGGGGGTTGTTGAAGCTGATTTCGCAGGCGATACGCTGGGTGTCGGCATCGGGTTCGAGCTTCACGTCAGAAATGAAGGCTGCGGTACCCAAAATCAGGTCCACGTGGCCAAAAATACCGCCAAACGGGTACTGGGTCCAGGGGAGGCCGACAGGCAGTTCGCCCGGGTGAACAAAGCGGTCATCGGCGCCGTCGGCGCTTTCGCGGCCAAAGTCGATACGGCTGTTCAGGGCACCCATGTTGGCGACACGCACGCAAAGCACGTTTTCTTCGCCGAGCTTCAAGGCCTTCTGCAGTTCAATAATAAAGGGGGTGTAGGCACCGAAGTGCGTGCCCAAAAGTTTGCCGTTCAGCCAAACGGTGGCGTGGCTTGCAATGCGTTCAAAACGCAAGAAAATGCGCTTGGCAACCTGTTTTTCGTCGTCGATGGTGAAACGCTTGAAGTAGAAGGCGCAGTCGTGCGACATCAAAAGCTTGTCAAATGCCCTTTCCCAAATATGGGGAACTTGCACTGTCTGCGTGTCTTTGGGGTAAGTAGCGTACCAACGATTAGAAATACCGGCATCTTCGGTGTCCCAAATCATCTGCCAGTCGCCATCAAGGCTCAAAATCTTGCTCATTCGAGTTTCCTTTATGAAATTTTGGGTGAAAAGATAGAAAATTAGAGCTTAGAACTTAGAGTTTAGAACTTAGAAAAGCTTGTTTTTGGTGCTTGCCAAAGGGCCAACAAAGTTCTATCAACTAAGTTCTACCAACTATTTTTCCACAATCCCTTTACACCGAGTGGATTTTTTCTATATTTGGGGTCCCAATAGCAACCAAAAAAGGATTACAAAAATGTATTCTATTGTTGAAACAGGTGGTTTCCAGTATAAAGTTGAGCTGGGCAAGGCTTACAAGGTCCCCACGCTCGATGCCGCTGTTGGTTCCGAACTGGAGCTCAAGTCCGTTCTTCTTTTCGCAGGAAAAGAAGTGCAAATCGGCACCCCTGTCCTGAATGACGCCTCCGTGAAGGTCGAAATTCTTGCCCACGGCAAGTATGACACCGTCATCGTTTACAAGAAGAAGCGTCGTACTCGTTACGAACGTCGTAACGGTCATCGTCAGGGCTATACCGAGGTGCTGGTTACGGAACTTCGCTCCGGCGCAGAATCCGCAAAGGTCGACTCCAAGGTTATCGATCGCAACCGCGCTCGCGTGGCTGCCCTCGCCAAGCAGAAGGTGCAGAATGTGCCTCTGACTCGCAAGGAAAAGATTGCCCAGGGTCTCCCGAAGCCCGCCAAGGTTAAGAAGAACTCTCTGCGTAAGGCTAAGGAGGTATAATCCATGGCTCATAAGAAAGGTCAAGGTTCAGTACGTAACGGCCGCGACAGTAACGCCAAATATCTTGGTGTGAAGAAGTATGCGGGCGAAGTCGTCAAGGCTGGCAACATCATCGTTCGTCAGCGCGGTTCTCACTTCCACAAGGGCACCAACGTTGGTATGGGCAGAGACTTTACTCTGTTCTCTCTCGTTGATGGCAAGGTGAAGTTCGAACGCCTCGATGCAAAGCGTCAGAAAGTTTCTGTCTACCCGGAAGAAAACTAATCGGTTTTGAATCGTTTAGAGCCGACGGTACCACAAGTACCGCCGGTTTTTTGTTTTATCGCGCTACTGCCTACTTCCTACTGCCTACTTCCTACTATGTTTTTTGCTATTTTATGAATAATGTCTAGGTTTATGACGATTCGTTATCTGTTTGTTGGCGTCCTTTTTTCGATGGCGGCTGTTTTTTGGGCTTGTTCTGACGACGATAGCTCTGTTGAATTTAGGGTAGAACGCGAAGTTTCGGATATTTCGACCTTGTTGCAGTGCGCCAAGGGTGCCGATAGCGGCGCCTACTGCTTTATGGTCCGTTTCCGTTATCCGGACGATACGGAGAGCCTGGACAGCATTTACCTGTGGGTCGGCGACGATGTGCTGGACGATACTTCAAAGACTGTTGGTGACAAGGAAAAGTCGAAGGCGACCGATCGCTTTGCATTCCCCAAAAAGACTGAAGAACTTTTCGACACGATTGACGTGACTCCGTATATCCAGGATTACGTGGAGGAACGCGAAAGCCTGATGGTGGCGCTCTATTGCGACTATTCGGGTGGACGTCCGGGAACGGTTCAAAGAATTTATTTGTATTTTGGCGACAAGATTGCGCCGTCCGATATCAATATCTCTGATTCTACATGGACTACCGGAGCGCTTCTGGAATGGACACGTCCGACAGACCAGACAAACCACTACAAGCCGAATGAACTTTCGGGACCGATTCTTGGTTACAATATCAGAATCTATAGCGAAAACAAGAACGAGGACTTGCGCAAGCTGAAGATCCGGCTTGAATCACCGGACGGAATCGATTCTACCGGCGAAACGCTTTACTTGCGCCACAAGGGCTACCATTCCAACGTGGATTCCGTGTTCCTGCAATCTAAAGAACATGGCGACAGCCGCAAGAACGAGTTGTTCCTGGCCATTCCAGACGGCAAGGGCTACAACAACGACAGCCCCGATTCCAATATTTTCCGTTTGACGATTGAAGGCCTCAAGGCTGAGGCCGAATACAAGATTGGTTATTCGACTTGGGATACTTGTGGCAACTATACGGGTGTAGACCGTTCGGACATGCGCGCATGGCTTACCATCAATACGACGGATTCTGTCGCTCCCTTGATGCCCACCAAGATATTTACGATGAAGGATACTTTGTACCCCGAAATGGCAAGGCTTGACAGCAATAACCGCCTGCTCATTTTCTGGAGCCAAAGCGTAGACCCGTACAAGCGCGAACACGACATCGAGGTCGATACCGTTCTGACGATTCCGGATACATGCCTTGTCAACTTGTGCTACGACAAGGTGATAAAGTACAGGGTTGAATATTGGGACCGTTACACCGAACAGTGGGTGATTAGCAGCGATGTAGATACCCTGGACCGCTACACCAAACTTTACAAGCCTTCGGGCGACACCATGAAGGTTTCCGCTACGGGCAAGTTCATTTCTGACACGATCCGTTATGTCGCCCCGGGCGATACGCTTGTGCTTCGGATTATTGCAATCGATGAATCCGGTTACTGGTCTGTACCGCTGGTCGACACGATTGCGGTTTCTCCGGGAGCAATCGCAAACGAAATAGAATGCCCTGAAGGCTTTGTCGCGGTCAAGGCTTCCGATACCAATTACTTCTGCATGGAACGCATGGAACACCAGAATGATTCGGGCGAATTCATGACGAACGTTTTGCATTCCGAAGCTCTTGCAACTTGCGAAGCGATTTCGGCAAGCGGTTTCAAGGTGAGTCTGTGTAACGAACGCGACTGGGAACTCGTTTGCCTTTCGGGCGGAACGCTTGCCTATGGCGTGGTTCAGGACGATACTGTTGAAACGGCTGAATTCTTGTTCAAGTACTGCAATGTGGCGACTAACGATTCTGCATCGGCGGCCAATCCTGTCAAGCGCAGTTCCCGTTGCATGAACCCGATGGGCATTCGCGATTTGCCGGGCCAGTACCAGGAATGGGTGAGGGGCCGCTCCGAAGATACGATTGCTGTGGTCAAGGGTGGTTCTTACCGCGTGATGGGCGGGCTTGAAAGTGGCGAGTTTGGCCGTGAAACGCAGGCTCTTTGCACGAACCGCTATTTCCCGTATTTTACCCGTTTGGCCTATACGACTGATTCCGTATTCCTGTATCGTGAGGGCACCAGGGTCGATACCGTTTATACCGCCGATACTTCGAGAACCTTGTACAAGGTGCTCACCAAGAAAGATTTCAAGGACACTTTGCAGTTCTTTGATATTCAGGATTCTAGCGGAAATTCCGTGGGCACGGACTATGTGCCTTATGCAGAATACAAGCAGGGCGGCGATGAATGGCTTGAATCCATTTCCAACGGCATGAAATATGTGCCGGACCATATCGAGGTCGTGTTCCTAACGGGCGAGCGTGTCGCTTACCGCGGGGCGTCGAACTACTACAGGTCTACAAGCATCGGGTTCAGGTGCTGCGCATACAAGGAATAATTCGGATTTCGGATTTCGGAATTCGGAGTTGATTACAAATGGAAAATCAAGATTATTTAAAAGTTGCAGAGGCGCTTGCTAAGGAAGCGGGGGCTCTTTGTCTTGAAATACAGCAGAACTTGGGCGGTGTCAAGTACAAGTCCAAGAAAGATGTGGTGACCCGTGCAGACATAGCAAGCGAGAAGCTGATTGTCGAAGGACTCCGTAAGGCGTTTCCGGAACATTCCATTCGCACCGAAGAAGCTGGCGTTATCGAGGGGGTGGATCCGCGTTACCGCTGGATTATCGATCCGGTCGATGGTACCGTGAACTTTAGCCGTGGAATTCCGTTCTGGGGAATTTCGATTGCGCTTCACTTTGAAGGCAAGCCCCTGGTTGCGGTCGTGAATCTGCCGCGTCTGGGTGAACTCTATACCGCGATAAAGGGCGAGGGCGCCTTCATGAACGGCAAGCCTATCCATGTGAGCGACGAGTCGGACCCGGTACACGCGATTGTATCTAACGGCGACTTTAACGTGGGTGACGTGGCCAAAATCAACGCCCAGAATTCCAAGAATTTCGCTCGCGAGGCAGAAACTTTCGAACGTGTCAAGTGCTTTGGTTCGGCGGTGATCGAAGGTTGCTTTACGGCCTGCGGGCGCCTGGACTGCTTTGTGATGACCATGAGTTACCCGTGGGATATTGCGGCCATTGCCTTGCTTGTCGAAGAGGCCGGTGGCAAGTCGACTCATATTGACGGAACTCCCATGCAGTTCGTAGATGCCGAACAGGTTATTTTTAGTAACGGAATTTTACATAAAACGTTGATAGATACTATCTTGTAAACTTTCTTTTCGTGTGAAAAATCTTCAAAATATGCTATATTGGCTTTGGGTTTGCGGTGTGGTCAATTTTGGAGAAAGTCATGAATTGTAAAAAATACCTTTTTTCGGGTCTGGCCTTTTTGGGCTTGGCCACGACAACGGCTTTTGCAGCGCTCAGCACAGATGATTATGTAGAAGCAGCTTGGATGACCACCCGCTTTTTCGGGGCGCAGCGTTCAGGTGAAGGCCCCAACTGGATTCTGGATGGCACCAATCACCCAACCAGTTTTACAAAGGATAGCTACAACGGCAAGAATGTGAGCGGCGGCTGGTTTGACTGCGGCGACCACGTGATGTATGGTCAGTCCCAGGGCTTCGCCTCTTACGTGCTCGCTTTGGCTTACGCTGAATTTACCGAAGGTTTCTACGACCTTTATACGGGCGACTATTCCGACTACAAGGCCAGTAAGGACTATTCCATGAAGGGCGGCAAGCCTAACAAGGAACGTGACTTGCTCGAAGAACTCCGTTATGAAGCGGACTTCTGGGTCAAGGCCGCAATCGATGGCAATAACTTTGTGACCGTGAAGGGTGATGGCAATGCCGACCACCAGAAATGGGTCACCGCCGGCATGATGAGTACGCTGGGTTCCGGCGAAGGTGGCGAACCTCGCTCGATTACCGGTAATGCAAACGATTCTTACACGCCGGGTATGGCTGCCGCTATGCTTGCCGTGATGGCCCGTATGGATCCCGAAGAATCGAACCAGAAGAAGTACCTTGATGCAGCAAAGGTTGCATACGGTTATTCCAAAAACCATAAGGGCGTGACGACTTCGGGTGGTTTCTATGAATCTACCTGGTGGGATGGCCGTACACAGGACGGCGTGTTCCTTGCCGCCTTGGAACTTTACCGTACGACAAAGGACGAGTCCTACAAGAAAGACGCTGAAAAGTATTTCAATGATCTTCAATTCTTGAAGGGTATGTATACCCGATTCTCTTACAGTAACGCAGTTCCGCTTTCCGTGGTGATGGGTGCCGGTGCCCTTGGTCTTGAACCCGGTGGACAGTACAGAGATGTGGAACGTTTCCTGGAAAAGCTTTACCAGGAAAATATGTCCAATGACGTGTTCAAGGGTGAAACCAGCAATAGCGACCATTTCCATGTGCGTACCCCCTCTGGCGGCGCCTTCCTCTATGCTCTTTATTCCAAGCTGTTCGACGATGATTCCTACGATAGCATGATTGAAAAGAACGTCGCTTACTTGCTCGGCGACAACAGCAACAAAAAGTCTTATGTGGTGGGCTTTACCAAGAATGGTGCCAATGCTCCTAAGCGTCCGCATCATCGTGGCTACTATGGCAACGAAGATCCGGGTCGTGAAGTTGGCGGCATGGGCGATGCTCCTGAAAAGAACAAGTATCTGGGCGGCATGATTGCTGGAAACTTTAACGACGGCAACCACAGTGGCGATGTGTCGAACTGGCAGCTTAATGAAGTCTGCGTCGACATGAATGCTCCGATGGTGGGTGCTCTCGGCTACATCTTGAGTAAGAAGGCTCCGAAGACCGACGAAGAACTTGGTGTCAAGTCTGTTGCCAAAAAGGACACCGTCAAGAAAGATACCGTTAGCAAGGATACAGTCAAGAAGGACACCACCAAGAAAGATACCAGCGATGCAATCATCCCGCGTCTTTCTTTGACCAAGAATTTCAATCTGGCCTCGAGCGGTTCCATGGTGAGCGTTTCTCAGGTCTTGAATATGCCTTTCAGGGTGCAGGTCTTTGACCTGACCGGTAAGCTTTTGCAGGAAATCAAGGGCGAAGGTCACAACCTTCAGTTCAAGATTCAGGGTAAGGGTGTATTCCGAGTGCGGGTTATCTCGGCTCGAGCGAGCGAAATGTTCACGGTGAAGGCTTACTAGTAGTCGCGAATAGACATCGAAAATTTGCTTAAAAACCCGCCTTTTGAGGGCGGGGTTTTCCATAATGTGAAATCTAATTTCTACTAAACTTTGTAAAACTTTATTTGCATTTTATTCGAGAGCGACTAAACTTACAAAAATGTAGGTTTCGTGGTTTGCGTGCCTTGAAATTTAAAGGAAAAAGGCAATTTTGAAAACTTGCAAAATACTAACTTACAAAAATGTAAGTTTTTGAAGATTTTTGCCCGCTTTTCACTATTTGTCATGCCCCTTTGCTATCTTTACAAGCGTTAAAAACATTAACAATCAAAACTCTCAACGGAGATATATAAAATGGCAATCAAGAATGCTTACCTTCAGAAAGTCTATGACAAGGTCGTCGCCCGTGATCCGGACCAGGCCCTCTTCCATCAGGCTGTCCGTGAATTCCTCGAATCCCTCGACCCCGTCCTCGAACAGGACAAGTCCTGGGAAACCAACGGCGTGATCGACCGCCTCGTCGAACCGGAACGCGTGATTACCTTCCGCGTGCCTTGGCTCGATGACAAGGGTAACGTTCAGGTGAACCGTGGCTACCGCGTGCAGTTCAACTCCGCCATCGGCCCGTACAAGGGCGGTATCCGTCTCCGTAACGAAGTGACGCTTTCCATGCTCAAGTTCCTCGGCTTCGAACAGATCTTCAAGAACAGCTTGACCACGCTCCCCATGGGCGGCGGCAAGGGCGGTTCCGACTTCGATCCTAAGGGCAAGAGCGACAACGAAGTGATGCGTTTCTGCCAGTCCTTCATGACTGAACTCTGCAAGCACGTCGGTGCCGACACGGACGTTCCGGCTGGTGACCAGGGTACTGGCGCTCGCGAAATCGGTTACATGTTCGGTCAGTACAAGCGCATCCGCAACGAATTTGTGGGCGTTCTCACCGGTAAGGGCCTCTCCTACGGTGGTTCTCTCGCTCGTACCGAAGCTACCGGTTACGGCCTCTGCTACTTCACTCGCGAAATGCTCAAGGACCTCGCTAACGACTCCTTCGAAGGCAAGACCGTCGTGATTTCCGGTTCCGGTAACGTTGCCCAGTTCGCTTGCCAGAAGGCTACTCAGCTCGGTGGCAAGGTCGTGACCATGTCCGACTCCAACGGCTACATCTACGACCCGAACGGCATCAACCTCGACGTCGTTCTCGACCTCAAGAACGTGAAGCGCGCCCGCATTAGCGAATACGCCAAGCTCGTTCCGGGTTCTGAATACCACGAAGGTTCTAAGGGCGTTTGGACGGTCAAGTGCGACATTGCTCTTCCGTGCGCAACCCAGAACGAACTCGACCTCGAAGGTGCCAAGGCCCTTATCGCTAACGGCGTGAAGGCCGTTGCCGAAGGTGCTAACATGCCGTCTACTCCGGAAGCTATCGAAGCCTTCCAGAAGGCCGGCGTTCTCTTTGGACCTGCCAAGGCTGCTAACGCTGGTGGCGTGGCTACCTCCGGTCTCGAAATGTCTCAGAACTCCGAACGTCTCTCCTGGACCTTCGAAGAAGTGGACAAGAAGCTCGAAGGCATCATGAAGAGCATCTACGCCGCAGCTTCCTCTGCCGCTGTCAAGTACGGCCAGAAGGGCAACCTCGTCATGGGTGCAAACATCGCCGGCTTCCTCAAGGTTGCCGATGCCATGAAGTGGCAGGGCGCGGTGTAATAGTTCTGAGTAATCAGTTCTCAGTTGTGAGTAACAACTCAAAGGCCTCCGGTTCAAAGCCGGGGGCTTTTTATTTAGAATAAAAAAGTTTACGCTTATTTGTCCTTTAGGCTTTTTTGAGTATATATTGCTTGGTAAGAGGGCGAAAATGAAGATACAGGCGTTTTTATTGGTGATGTTGTTGGGCGGAGCGGGACTTGCGAGTGCGCATGTCCTGAAAATGCCCGATTTCAAGGACAAGCGCGACGGACGCGTGTATAAGACGGTGCAGATCGGAAACCAACGCTGGTTTGCCGAGAATTTGCGCTTTAACGTGAAGGGGAGCTGGTGCTACGACAGTCGCGACTATAATTGCGAAACGTATGGCAGGTTGTACAATTGGGCGATGGCGATGCGCCTGGTGGATTTTTACAACAACCATTCCATTGCGAACATTGATTTTACCCAAAAGGACTGGAAAACGTATCATGACGCCTGCCCTGCGGGGTGGCGCTTGCCGGCCAACAAGGACTGGGTGACTTTAAAGCGTTATGTGGGGCGAATCGGTAAGAGTGATGGCGTCGGTTTGAGCCTTAAGTCTCCTGAATTGTGGGAAAAGGAACTGCGCGTGCCTGCGGGTTCCGACGAATTCGGCTTTAATGCCTTGCCGGCGGGTGTGCGTAACGAGTATACCGGCTTTATGGACTTGAAGTCTTCGGCGCAGTTCTGGTCTTCGTCCGAAATTGACAACGTGGGTGCGATTTACTGGGGGCTGCTGTACGATTCTAGGTCTTTCGATAAAATCTACGCATCCAAAGACGACGGCGCCTCTATCCGCTGTATCGAAAACAAGGTGTACCCCTTTAGGGAACCGCCTCCTCCGCCACGCTCGAAGGTGATTCCGCAGGTGGTCAATGTACAGAACAAGGCCGTGCTTACGATTCATATTGGCGATCAGGTGTGGATGGTCAATAACTTGAACGTGAAGGTGCCGGGTAGCTACTGCTACGACGACAGGGAAGAAAACTGCGAACGTTTTGGACGCCTTTACACGTGGGAGGCTGCGACCAATATTACGAAAGCGGCGAAGATGAAGGACGTCTGCCCCAACGGTTGGCATGTGCCGACATCGCTTGATTTTTACAGGCTCAATATTTACCTGAAGGATATTGACGATGCGGTGGGCGTGGGTACGAACTTGCGTGCCCGAGAAACCTGGATGGAAAGCGATCTTGCTCTCATGGGTGAAAACGGTTTCGGGTTTACGGCGCTGGCCTCCGGTGTGCGCGATTCCGCTGATACTGTTTCTGCGTATTCTGGAATTGGAACCTTTACAGGGTTCTGGACGGTGAATGAACTTGATTCGTCGCGGGCAATCGTCTGGACGCTTCCGAATAACAACGATGACTTCGTGATGGATTCGAGTCTGAAGAATAAGGCGTATCCGGTACGTTGCTTGATGAATCCGCCGGACATTGATGAAATTTATGACAGTACCTCGATTTACGACAAGCGTGACGATAACCGCTATAAGACTCTAGCTGTGGGCGAAGATGTCTGGATGGCGGAAAATCTGCGCTTTGCCGCGCCGGGGAGCTTTTGCTACGAGGACAAGGATATCCGTTGCCGCAATTACGGAAGGCTTTATCCGTGGCATGTGGCGATGAGACTCCCCGAAGACTTTATCGAGAATTCGCTGGATAGCGTGTCGCAGGGGGCCGTTGTCGAAGAACATCAGGGTATTTGCCCCGATGGCTGGCATATTCCGCGGCAAGAGGAATGGATGCGACTTGGACAGTTTGCAATTAACAAACGCAAGGGCTTGGCTGCGGCCCTCAAGAGCCGCGAAGGCTGGGCGCAGGGCGACATGACCAAGAACAACAATGCGAGCGGCTTTAACGCTTTGCCGGCGGGGATTCGTTTCCGCAACGACGGCGAATACACGGAACTCGGGACGAGTGCGTATTTCTGGGCGGCCGAAGGCGGTGGTGGCTCAGGAGCCGCTTACTGGTATGTCGTGAACAGTAAAGATGATTTCAAGAACGAAGAAGATTTCGACGGGAACGCTTATTCGCTTCGGTGCGTAAAGAACAAGAAATAGGGCATGGAATTTTAATGTGGGATGTGGAATGTGTGATGTGAAATTACTCATCTCACATTACACACTTCACATTGCGCCGTAGACGCTAACATTACACATTGCGGCTTTGCCGCTAGACGTCGCCGACTTCACCTGTGGCAACAAAATTTCGCACAGCTCTTGTGATGCGCATGCTGCAGAAGTTCGGCCCGCACATGCTGCAGAAGTGGCTTGCCTTGGCCTGGCTGCCGGGGAGCGTCTTGTCGTGGAATTCCATCGCCTTCTCGGGGTCGAGCGATAGCGCGAACTGGTCGTTCCAGCGGAAGTCGAAGCGGGCGCGCGAAAGGGCGTCGTCGCGGAACTGCGCTGCGAAATGGCCCTTTGCAAGGTCGGCCGCATGGGCGGCGAGCTTGTAGGTGACTACACCTGCGCGCACGTCGTCGCGGTCGGGGAGCCCGAGGTGTTCCTTGGGCGTCACGTAGCAGAGCATCGCGGTGCCGTACCAGCCGATCTGTGCTGCGCCGATGGCTGACGTAATGTGGTCGTAACCGGGGGCAATGTCGGTGGTAAGAGGGCCGAGCGTGTAGAACGGGGCACCGTGGCACTTTTCGAGCTGGCGTGCCATGTTGTCCTGAATCTTGTGCATGGGCACGTGGCCCGGGCCTTCGATAATCACCTGCACACCGTATTCCCAGGCAATCTTCGTGAGCTCGCCGAGCGTGTCCAGTTCTCCGAACTGGGCCGCGTCGTTGGCATCGGCGAGGCTTCCCGGACGCAGACCATCGCCCAAAGAAACGGCAACGTCGTAGGCGGCGAGAATCTCGCAGATTTCGCGGAAGTGCGTGTACAAGAAGTTCTGCTGGTGGTGGCGCATCTGCCAGAGGGCAAGGATGGAACCGCCGCGGCTCACGATACCCGTGGTGCGCTTGGCTGTCAGCGGAATGTGTTCCAGCAACAGGCCCGCGTGAATCGTGAAGTAGTCCACGCCCTGTTCCGCCTGCTCAATAAGCGTGTCGCGGTACAGTTCCCACGTAAGTTCTTCGGCCTTGCCGTTCACCTTTTCTAGCGCCTGGTAGATAGGCACCGTTCCGATAGGGACGGGGCTGTTGCGGATAATCCATTCGCGCGTTTCGTGGATGTGCTTTCCGGTGGAAAGGTCCATCACGGTGTCGGCGCCCCAGCGCACGGACCAGGCCATCTTTTCGACTTCTTCTTCGATTGAAGAAGTGATGGCGGAGTTTCCGATGTTGCTGTTGATTTTCGTGAGGAAGCGGTTGCCGATAATCATCGGCTCGCATTCCGGGTGGTTGATGTTCCCCGGCAGAATCGCGCGGCCCGCGGCGATTTCGTCGCGCACAAATTCCGGCGTAATGGGGGAGCCTTCAATCTTGATCTTGCCCTGGGCCTGCAACTCGTCAAGGCGCTGGTTTTCACGTATTGCTACGTATTCCATTTCCTTGGTGACGATTCCCTTGCGGGCATAGTCGAGCTGCGTCAGGTGGTGCCCGGCCTTCGCGCGGAGCGGGTGGTGTTCCGCATTAAAGCGCAGGTGGTCGAGTTCGTGGTTTGCACGGCGGGCGCGGCCATAAGCCGACGTCATGTCGTCGAGCTGTTCGGCGTCGCCACGTTCCATAATCCATGATTCGCGGAAACGCTCGATGCCCTTCGTCACGTCGAGCTTGGCGTCTACATCGCTGTAAGGGCCGCTCGTGTCGTATACGGGAACCACCGGCGTCTCGGGGTCTTCTGTCAAAATTTCGCGCATTCCCACGCGGATGTCCGGGTACATTTTCCCCGGAACATACACCTTGCGGGAATTCATGAAGGGCTTCAGCAAAGAGTCCATTATATTATCCTAAGTGTGTCATCCTGAGCGAAGGGCGTTGCCCGTAGCCGAAGGATCTAGACACGAATTACTTTACTCCAATCAGAGACAAATCGCGCACGGCACCCTTATCTGCGCTTGAGGCCATTGCCGCATAAGCCTGCAATGCCTTGCTAACAACGCGGTCGCGGTGTTCCGGCTGCCAAGCCTTGGCGCCGCGGGCTTCCATTTCCTTGCGGCGGGCGGCAAGTTCGTCGTCGGTGAGCTGCACGTTGATGCTGCGGTTCGGGATGTCGATTTCGATGACGTCGCCCGTGTGCACGAGTCCGATGTTACCCTTGTTGGCGGCTTCCGGAGAAGCGTGGCCGATAGAGAGACCGCTCGTACCGCCGGAGAAACGACCGTCGGTAAGGAGGGCGCAGGACTTGCCGAGGTGACGGCTCTTGAGGTAGCTGGTGGGGTAGAGCATTTCCTGCATGCCGGGGCCACCCTTCGGGCCTTCGTAGCGGATCACGACCACGTCGCCTGCCTTCACCACGTTCGGGTCGAGAATGCCCTTCACGGCATCTTCCTGGCTTTCGAACACCACGGCGGGACCGGTGAACTTGAAGATGGATTCGTCGACGCCGGCGGTCTTCACGATGCAGCCGTCCATGGCGAGGTTTCCGTACAGAACAGCGAGGCCGCCGTCCTTGGTGTAGGCGTGTTCGCCATCGCGGATAGCGCCCGTAGCGCGGTCGAGGTCGTGGTCGGGGTACATGAAGTTCTGCGAGAAGGCGACCAGATTGTACTTGCGGCCCGGGCCTGCGAGGTAGCGCTGCTTGGCTTCTTCGCTCGGGTTACGCTTGAGGTCGTTCACTTCCAGAGCTTCGCCCATGGTCTTTGCGTGGACGGTCTTCGCGTCCTTGTGGAGGAGTCCCATGCGGTCCAGTTCACCGAGGATGCCCATGATGCCACCGGCGCGGTTCACGTTTTCGATGTGGATGTTGTGAACGGTGGGGGCCACCTTGCAGATGCACGGCGTGTTGCGGGAAAGGCGGTCGATGTCCTTCATGGTGAAGTCCACGCCCGCTTCCTGGGCCACGGCGAGCAAGTGGAGCACTGTGTTGGAGGAACCGCCCATGGCGATGTCAAGGCGCATGGCGTTCTCGAAGGCGTCCTTCGTGGCGATGCTACGCGGGAGGATGCTGTCGTCGTTCAAATCGTAATACTGGTGGCAGAGTTCCACGATGCGCTTACCGGCGGCTTCGAACAGCTTCTTGCGTTCGGCGTGGGTGGCAACGATGGTGCCGTTACCCGGGAGGCTAAGGCCCAGGGCTTCAGTCAGGGAGTTCATGGAGTTTGCGGTGAACATGCCGGAGCAGGAACCGCAAGTGGGGCAGGAGTTCGCTTCGATGGCAGCCACTTCTTCGTCGCTGATGGTGCTGTCGGCGGAATCGATCATGGCGTCAATCAGGTCGAGGGCGCGGTCCTTGCCGTCCTTCGTGGTCACGTGGCCAGCTTCCATCGGGCCGCCCGAGACGAAGATTGCCGGAATGTTGAGGCGCATGGCGGCCATGAGCATACCCGGAGTCACCTTGTCGCAGTTGGAGATGCACACGAGGGCGTCGGCGCGGTGGGCGTTGGCCATGTATTCGGTGGAGTCTGCAATCAAGTCGCGGCTGGGGAGGCTGTAGAGCATGCCGTCGTGGCCCATGGCGATACCGTCATCGACTGCGATGGTGTTCATTTCTTTGGCGACACCGCCGGCGGCTTCAATCGCGCGTGCGACCACCTGGCCCAAGTCCTTCAGGTGGACGTGGCCCGGAACAAACTGGGTATAGCTGTTCACCACGCAAATCACCGGCTTGCCAAAGTCTTCCACCTTGGTTCCTGTTGCGTGCCAAAGGGCGCGTGCACCGGCCATTTCACGGCCTTCCATAGTCTTGAGCGAACGAAGTTTCGGCATAATAATCCTCTTTTTGTGTCTTTAAAATCTGCGGCGTTACTCGTAAAAAATGCGGGTAAAAAGACGCCAAATTTCGGGCTAAAATGTAGAAAAAGTAGACAGTAGGAAGGAAGATGGTGTTTTTTCAAAAAAACTAAAATTAGGTTTGTGAGATTTCTCTCGGTAAAAGTACGAAAAGTGATTTTTGTCACTTCTGACCCCCGAAATTTCGCTAAAAACGGCACTTTCAAAGTAGTTTATTTGTTACAGAATGCTTAAAATTATATTAAAAACGCTTATTTTAAGCAAAAAACGGCACTTGATGAATTTTATACAACAAAACGTTGTCCAAAAACCCTTTAAACCGGTGGGGAATAAGTCTATATTAAGCCCGACTTCTAAAAAACGAGGTTGGTTTGATGGAAAAAAATATTCTCACGAATAGATTTTGTGGCGTATTTGTATGCGCTTTTATGTTGTTTGTAACACATGCTTTCGCTGCCTGGGACGGAACTTCGATGGAAGAGCCGGAAATTCAAGAGATAGAAGGCAAAAACTTTTATTTGATCAATAACGAAGCCAAATTGGCATGGTTCGCTAACGAAACCAATAAAAATCCTGGCGCTAGGTTGAACATTAATGCCAAATTAAATGCTGATTTGGACATGGGCCACAAATTGTGGACTCCGATGGTTGCCGGTAAGGGCGATGTCGCGTTCGAAGGGATCATTGATGGCGATGGTCACGTTATTTCGAATTTGTACATCAATAGCGAAGAAATTGCACAAATTAAACCGGTGTATGCTCAGAACCTTGGTTTTGTAGGTGTCTTGGGCAATGGCTCGGTGAAAAACATCGTCTTTGAAAATGTGGACATTGTAACTTCGACTAGCGCGGGTACTATTTTGTCAAACACAGCAAACCAGATTTCAGTGGGCGCTGTAGTGGGTTGGTTGGCCGATAAAAAACCGGGTGGAGTGGTATCGGCTTGCTATGTGTCTGGAAAGATTAGCGCTACTGGTAATGGCCAGGGAATTGGAGGCATTGTCGGAAACGGCAAAAATGGTACGATTGAACATTGCTTGAGTGCTGTTACGATTCAAGCTGAAGGCAATGATGCTTTTGTTGGCGGTATTATTGGTATTACGAAGGCGACCTTGTCGGTGAAATCTTGCGTGTACAATGGTGAAGGCTTGATCAATACGGGGAACGGTGCTACGGGTGCTGTTGTCGGAAACCATTTAAGCGGAGCGCTTACTACCTCTAATAATTACTATGATGAAGACTTGAAGGGTGTTGGCAAAGGTTCTGAAACCCCAAATACCAATAAAAAGGTTAATTTGGTCAATGCTGACGATATCGCTTGCGCTTTGAATGGCGGCGAAATGCTTGACGGCTATTGCACCGTTGCGTCTCCGTGGTCTGTGGGTAAAGATAATCTCGCCTTGAACGGTTATGGTGCGGAAACCATTTCTATCCTGACTGTTAAGGAGACCCATTATGGTGCTGTGACGATTACTGAATATTCCGACAAGACTGTTGCTGAAATTGATGGTGATTACACTGGTCCTGATACTATTGAAATTAAGAAGGATATCCTTGTGGATCAGGTGGTGTTCAATAGAAAGTTCACTATCGGTAAGATGTCCACGATTATGCTTCCGTTCTCGATTGATACTTCTAAAGTGAAGGGTGGAACGTTCTATAAATTCAATAGAGTTGTTGAAGAAAATGGTGTTCGTAAAGTTAAGATAGGTCTTGTTAAAACTCAACAACTGGGTGCTAATACGCCGTATCTAATTATGCCGAAAGAAGAAACGCTCACATTCAGTGGTGAGGTGACTTTTAATACCGAAACAGCCCCGATTGAACAGCTGGTTAATAATTCGTGGGAGTTCGTGGGAACCACATCATTCAAATCGTTCGATGAAGATCCTGAATTAGGTAATATTTGGGGCTTTGCAGGAACAGCTCAAGAAGGTGTGAAAGTGGGTCAATTTGTAAGAGCCGGAAGTGGTGTGACAATCAAACCTTTGCGAGCCTATTTGGTGGAACATCAGAATGTAGCATTGGCGAAGTCTGCGAGTGGATCTCTGAATTCTATGAATTGGGATGTCTCATACGAAATTGATGTGGAAATTGTTGATGAAAATGACAATGTTATAGCGTCTGGAAAGATGAATGCTGTAACTGGTGAAATTCGTATGAATAGCTGGTTTGATTTGAACGGACGTAAACTGAATGCCAAGCCCACGACCCGTGGAACATATTACCATAACGGTAAACGAGTGATTGTTAAGTAAGGGAGTGCAAAATGAATTCTGAAATGGTAGAAAAGAAAGCATATGTTTCTCCTTCTATGGAAGAAATTGATATGGAATGCCAGAAGAAGTTCTTGTGTGGCAGTGGCGAAAATAACGATGATTGTATGGATACTGAGATTGAATAATGGTTAAAACCAGTTTTAAAGAAAAAAAAGACTATTTGCCTCCTTCGATGGAGGTAGTTTCCCTTCGTCAACAAATTCCGCTGATTGCTTATAGTGGCGGAGAATTCAACTTGAACGAATCCGAAAAAAAATACTTTGCTTAATTTTACCAGGGACCGAATTCGGCCCCTTTTTTCTATCTTTGGGCCATGGGTTTAATTCTGAAGAAAACAGACAAGCTCCTGTTTAAACTATTGCAGCTTGCGCTCGATACGACGGGCGCTTTGCAGGGGCTTGAGGAGGCGCCTTCCGAAGAGGAATGGAAGGCGATTTATAAGCTTGCCAAGCGCCAGAGTGTTTTGGGCGTCGTTTTTAACGCGGTCAAGAAACTTCCGGAAAATTTCAGGCCTGCAAGGGCTCTTTTGCTGCGCTGGTCCATGGATGCCGAGGGCACCGCGGGCATGAACAAGCTGTTGAACCTGGAGGCGGCGCGCTTGACGTGGGTTTTCGAGGGCGCGGGTCGCAAAAATGCAATCTTGAAGGGCCCCGCCAATGCAAGACTTTATCCGGATCCGCTGAGTAGGCAGTGTGGCGATATCGACATTTGGGTCGAGGGCGGCCGCAAGGGTGTAACCGAATTGCTTTATAAGTTGAATTTGTTGAATGCGGAAAACGATGACCATGCCTATTCGCGGCACCATATTCACTTGCCCCAAAATAAGGATGGAGTCACGGTGGAGGTGCATTTCAAGCCTGCATCGGGAATCCCGTTCCGCAATGGGGCGCTTCAAAAATTCTTGAATGAAGAAATCCGTAAAGCGACGCTTGTTCCCGAGGGCTTTTATTCGCCGTCAATCAAATTTGCACTCGTGATGCAGCTTGCGCATTTGCAGCAACATTTTTATTCGGGCGGCCTCGGATTCAGGCAGTACACCGACTACTTGATGCTGCTCAGGCATTCTACCGAGGGCGACCGGAATGCGGCTGTCGATGTCATGAAAAATTTAAGCATGATGCGTGCTTGCGGTGCTGTAATGTGGGTGTTGCAAGAGGTGTTCGGGCTTGAACGTGAATTGATGCTTTGTGCGCCAGACCGCAAACGTGGCGAGCGACTTTTGAAACTTGCTCTTGCGGGCGGTAATTTTGGACAACATAAAGAAGTTCCTAAACCCAAGAATGTTTTTGCTCGCTGGTTCAAGGATCGTTTGCAAGCCCTTTCGTGGTTGACGTTTGATCCGGTGAATGCGGTTTTCAAGGAGCTCAAATACTGGCGTGCGACTATTTCGTTGATTCCAAAGCGCATTAAGCGCAGGAGGATTGCCCTATGATTTCTGCCGGAAACGCACGCCGTTATCAGGTGGCGCTTCATTTGTTTGAAGTTTCTCAAAATATTAGCGAGAATTTTTTTGCAGACTGCATGGACAATTATGCTCCGTTTGCTACCGAAAAAGCGGGTGAAGGGCTTTTTTTAATGCGTGTGGAATATGGCGAATCTCCTGCATATACCGAAGAACTTTGCCAAGATGAAGAGGGCCAGCAGATTGTTTGCGGACTTACCGCCGGGCAAAATTCGGTGTTTGATTTTCGTTTGCAAAAGAAAAAAACGGGTGTGCTAGTTTGTTCAAAAGACTACAAGACGGCAACCCTGTTTATACCGCAAGGTACGGCTGCGGCCTTGCTCAAGTTTGCCGTGAACAATGCGCTTATGGTGCTTTACGCGATTGCATCGGCGCCTTATAATACGGCGCTGTTCCATGCGGCTGTCGTAAATTACGAGGGCAAGGGTTACATGTTCCTGGGCAAGAGCGGTACGGGTAAGAGCACGCATGCAAGGCTATGGCTCAAGTACAACGAGGGCTCGGAACTTTTGAACGACGACAATCCTGTGGTGCGCATTGAAAAAGATGCGGAAGGGAATGGCGTTACGCGCGTTTACGGGTCGCCTTGGAGCGGAAAGACGCCTTGCTACAAGAATGAGGTTTATCCGTTGGGCGGCTTCGTGATGCTTTCGCAGGCTCCGTACAACAAGATTGAACGTTTGCGCGGCGTGCGAGCGTACGCTGCTTTGGTCCCTTGTATTTCGGGCAAACGCTGGGAATCGGTTATTGCCGATGGCTTGCATAAGACAGAAAACGCTTTGGCGATGAATGTGCCGGTGTGGTACCTGGAATGCTTGCCCGACGAAGATGCGGCAAAGCTGTGCTGCGAGACGATTTCGGGCTAACGGGAAATGAAATGCAAAAGAAAGATGATTCGATGATTCTTTCCGAGGCAATTCGCCTTGTGGGCGAAGGGCTCGAGGTGATTTTCCCGGTGAACGGAAAAAGCATGAGGCCTTTTATTGAAGGTGGCCGTGACAGTGTTGCGCTTGTTCGTCCGGAAAACGTGAAACCGATGGATGTGGTGCTTGCGAAGACAGATGACAACCGGTATGTGATTCACCGTGTTATGGAAATGGCGGGCGACCGTGTGACTTTAATGGGTGACGGCAATTTACAGGGCCGAGAACATGCTGAACGTAAACAAATTTATGCTAAAGTAACGCATGTTGTGCATCCAAATGGTTACAAAAGATCTCTTTACACGCCTTTTATACAATTTGTCCAAAAATTGTGGGTCAATTTTTTACCTTTGCGTCGTTATTTGCTTAAATTATATAGAGTCTACATTCGAATCCGGAATTTCTAGAAGGAGAGTACACCATGCACATCAAAAAAGGATTTGTTCTGCGCGAAGTTTGCGGTGAACAGGTGATTATGGGCGAAGGCGTTGGCGCTCTCGATTTCGGGAAGCTCCTTTGCCTAAACGAAACGGCTTCTTGGCTGTGGCAACGCGCGAGTGAACTCGGCGAATTTACGGTCGAGGCGCTTGCCGATGCGCTCTGTAGCGAATACGACGTTGCCGCCGACGATGCCTTGAACGATGTCAAGGGCATTGTTTCGCAGTGGCAAAACGTGAACGTAGTCGAATGAAATACCTTTCGTGGTTATGGAATAGGACGGATGGATTCCGCCTGAACATTGCGCTCCGCATTGTATTTGGCGTGGGGCGAATCTCGCTTGGGCTGTTAATGGTATGGCTCAGCAAGCGTTTTATAGATGAAACAATTCGCACGGGTAGTCAAGACGACATCGTGCAAATGATTGCACTGCTTGTGGCAACGGTCGTGGGCGCGATTGTTTTGCGTATCCTGTTTTATTATATGACGAATGTGGCGATGGTTCGTCAGTCGAATCGCTTGCGCTTGCAGGTGTTCGAAGGTTTGTTCCTGCGTAAGCTTTACGCGGGGGCAGAACTGCATTCGGGTGATGTGGCGTCTAGGCTTTCGAAAGATATCGAGTCGGTGTCGACCACGACCATGGAAACTTTGCCGCAAATGATTGTGACAACGCTACAGCTGGTGGGCGCGTTCCTTTTGATGCGCTGGTTTGACCCGCGGCTCGCTTGGGCGTTGCTGTTGCTTACGCCGGTGGCGATTGTGCTCGGCAAACTGGTGTCTCGCAAGCTCAGGAACATGACGCTTGCAATTCGTGAACGCGAATCTAAAATCCAGATGCAGGTGCAAGAGGGTGTAGAACACAATGTGCTCATGCGTTCGCTCGAAAGCGAAAGCTGGGTGGCAGGCCGCTTGGGTGACATGCAACAACATTTGGAAAGCGACGTGTTGCGCCGTACGCGGTTTACCACGCTTTCCCGTTTTGCGCTCGGGTCTGCCTTTGGGCTGGGTTATTTGCTCGCCTTTATTTGGGGTGGCCTTGGCCTGCGCGATGGAGCGATTACCTTCGGTATGATGACTTCGTTCTTGCAACTGGTGGGCCAGATTCAGCACCCGATTCTTTCGATTTTGAACATGGTGCCGCAAGTGGTGCATACGACGGCGAGCATTGACCGCTTGGAAGATCTTGAAAAATCCAAGGAGCCCGAAGTGGACGGAACGCCTGTGGCGCTTGATGGCTCGCTCGGGGTTCGACTCGAGAACCTGCATTTTGGCTATGCGGCGGGAAGGCACGAGGTCCTGGAAGGATTCAGTCACGATTTTGAGCCTGGCTCCAAAACGGCGATTATGGGCAAGACTGGTGCCGGAAAGACGACTTTGTTCCGGCTGCTGCTCGGCTTTGTAAGGCCTGATAGCGGGCGAATGCTAATTTATTCAAATTCCGAGGTGTGCGCGATTGGCAAAGAGACCCGCACGAATTTTGTGTACGTACCGCAGGGTAATACTTTGCTGAGCGGGAGTGTTCGCCTAAATTTGCAGTTGGCTAAGCCCGATGCGAGCGAACAAGAAATGATGCAGGCTTTGCACGCGGCGTGCGCCGACTTTGTGCTGGATTTGCCCGATGGCTTAGATACAGAAATCGGCGAGCGCGGTCGCGGCTTGAGCGAGGGCCAGGCGCAGCGAATCGGAATTGCCCGCGGGCTTTTGCGGCCCGGGAACGTATGGTTGTTTGACGAGGTGAGTTCTTCGCTCGATGAATCGACGGAGCGCGAATTGTTCGAAAGACTGTTTGCAACTTACCCCGACAAGACCATGATTTTTGTGACGCACCGTTCGGCAATGTCAGAAATTTGCGACGAAGTCGTCCGACTGTGAAAAACATGTGAGCGAAAATGCATCCGCTTAAACACTTTATAACGATTACGAAACACCGAAACGAGGTGATTCGGCTTTGCTTTAGGGCTGGAATCGGGTTCCAGGGATTGTTTCACGATTTGTCGAAGTACAGCCCGACTGAATTTATTCCGGGAGCCAAGTACTACATGGGTGACCAGTCTCCCAACAACGGGGAGCGCAACGACAAGGGCTATAGCTTGGCTTGGATGCATCATAAGGGCCGGAACAAACATCATTTTGAATTCTGGTATGACTATGAAATGGCGACCAAGAAGCTTGTGCCGATTGATATGCCGGACCGCTACATTAAAGAGATGTTCTGCGATCGTGTGGCCGCATCCAAGACGTACAACAAGGCGGGCTATACGCAAGAATCGCCGCTTTTGTATTTGACTAAAAGTACGGCTTGCGAAAAGATGACCGAAAAAACTTACCGCAAGTTGCTTTACTTGCTCAAGATGCTTGCCGAAAAAGGTGAAAAAGAAACGCTTGCCTTTATGCGCCGCACGAAGGTGCTGCCCGAAGCAGAAGTTTAAATTTTTGCGATAAACACGTTCAGGCTGAAACCGCCGTGGCTGGTGGCGATGCTTTTTGCGACCGGATTTTGTTGCGGGGCGAGCGCGGGGCATTCGTGCAATAAGTTTGCGGTGCAAGTGTATTTGGAGCCTGGGCGGTTGTCGTCTTTGGGAGCAAGGATTGCTACTGTGAGTTGCTTGCCGAAGGGCGTTAGGTCGCGCGAAAGTTCGGCGAGTCGGCGGCCAATTTGCGTATAGAGCTTGGGTGCGTCAAAATCAAGGCGCTTGCCGTAGGGCGGGTTCAACACGATAACGGGCGAGGCTTCGCCCGAGTTCGAATTGCAGGAACATGCGTCGGCAATTTCTTTTGCGGTGTAGCTGAAAAAGTCGCGAAGTTGGGGGGTGATTGTCGGTGAGGCGTCGTTTGGAACGATGTCTGCGAGCGGACCGCTTTCCACATTGTGCTTGATGATTTCGACGGCCTTAGGCGAAATGTCGCTGGTGAGGATGCGCGTGATTAGATTCATCGACTCCACGCCGTTCGGCGTTTCGCTCAGAATGACACGCTCTTGTTTGACGATGTGGTTCCAGGTAGCGGGTTTGAATGCGGGCTGGTGCTTGAGTGCGAAATCGCGGTTTTTCCCTGGAATGAGTCCGTTTGCCATGTAGGCGGCTTCGAGGCTGAAAGTCCCGCTGCCGGCCATTAAATCAAGTAGGCAGTAGGAAGTAGGAAGTGGACAGGCAGGTGATGGTAATGAACAGGCTTCGAACAGCATCGCTGCGGCTATGGTTTCTTTGAGGGGGGCGTCGTTCACGAACCGCTCGTGACCGCGCTTGTAAAGTTCCTCGCCGGCAAGGTCTAGCCAAATGGTGCATCGGTCATTGATAAGGGTGACGTAGAGGTTTTGAGGGGGTGGGGTATGGGGTCGGGCTTCGCCCTTTGAGCTCGCTTCGCTTTGGGCCATGTGAAATTGCGTGATTACGTTGTTCAGGCGTTCTGCGATGGCGTCGCTATGGTACAGTCGCGAATGCTTGCAGGTTACGTGGATCGTGGGGGGGGGGGCTGCGGGCAGGAACAGTTCCCAGGGAATTTCGGCGGCTTTCTTTTCGAGGTCATGGAAGTTTTCTGCCTTAAAATCGGCAATGTGCATCAGCACGCGGTTTGCAATGCGGCTGTAGGCCACAGCTTTCCAAGCTTCGGTGATTTTCGCGGTGAATTCAACCTTGCCGTCTCCTGCAATAGCAGGGGCGCCTTGGGCATCGGTAAATTCTAGCCCGAAACCTTGCAATTCGCGAACAAGAGTCTGTTCAAAACCGAGAGGGGCAATCGCCAAAAACCGGTGCGGTTTTCCGATAATTTGCCGTTTAAGCCTTTTTTCGAGGTTATTGGTAATCAAAATCGTTCGACTCGCTGTAATCGTCGTTGCCGTAAGAGTATTCTTCGTCGTCTTCGGGTGGCGGGGGCTCAAATCCTTCGGGCGGTTCGTCGCTAGACATTTGCTCGTCGGCGAATTCATCCGGAGCTTGTGACGGTGCGTTTGCAACAGGTTGAGTGCTCGGTGCCGGGATTGTCTGTGCAAGCATCGCGGACTCGGCTTGGACTGGTGCGGGGGCTGCGGCGACGCTCGGCGTAGAAATTGGAATGGGTGGCGTCGGAGCCGCAGGCATCGGTGCTCCTTGAATCACCGACTGGAACAGTATCAGTTGGGCCTTGCTGCGGACCACTTGGTCGGCGAACGCGTCGATGGTGATTTTTTCGGCGTTGAACAGGGCGTTCAACTTTTGCATGCCCTGCGTAAACTTGGACATCTGCATGCGCGTTTCGACCGCTTCGTTGCTGGTCAGCGGAATCATGTGCTTTTGTCGGTCGCAGAGCTTGGTCGAAAACACGGTCAGCGTCTGGTAAAATTCGATGATTTCCTGCGGTGTTTTCCACTTTTCTTCGGGCAGGCCTTCCAAAAAGAGCCTGAGCGTGGGCGACACGTTTTCGTACATCAGCTGCGGCGAAACGGCGCCAGTCTCGGCGTAGAGTGCAATGGCGGAATTCACGAATTCTTCGACCACCGGAGATTCAAACATGCGGACTCCGCTTGCGGCCCAGTCCATGTCAAAGTATTCCAGTGCGCGGTCCATCAGCGTCGGGTTTCGAAGCACCAGATTCGCGAATCGGATTTCCATCGGCGGAATGCTAGCCCAATCGAGTGAGGCCGTTTGCTCCAATTGCGGAATCACTTCAGGTGCTCCGGGGGCGGCTGCGTTTGCCGCTATCGGGCGGCGTTCTTCGGGGCCTTTTTGCGGCTTCAGACTTTTCACTTGGGCCAAGGAGCGGCTTGTATTGAATCGTTCCGCAATCAGTTTTACATACTGGTTTTGAAGTTCGCGGTCGGTAATGCTTTTTACGAGTGACTTGGTGTAAGTCACAAAACGGGCGCGCTCTTCAGGGCTTTGCATGTCGTGTTGGCGGGCCAAATAAGAAAGCCAGTCTTCGGATTCGCGCAAAGCGGCTCGGAATGCGTCTGCACCGCGTTCGTTTACAAAGTTGTCGGGGTCGATTTTAGTGCCATCGGGGCGCGAAAGTGCAAACACGCGGGGCGCAATTCCCTTGGGCAATACGATTTCCAAACTTCGGAGGGTTGCCTTTTGACCGGCGGCATCGCCGTCGAATACCAAGTAGGCTGTATTCGCATATCGGGCAAGAATGCTTGCGTGGGTTTCGGTCAGCGCCGTTCCCGAAGCAGCCACTACGTTTGTGACACCGCCTTGATACAGGCTGATCATGTCAAAGTAGCCTTCCACGATAATCACCGCGTTTTCTTTCGCGATGCTTTGGCGGCTCTGATGCAAACCGAATAGAATATCGCTTTTGTGGTACAGCGCCGATTCCGGGCTGTTCATGTACTTGGCGTGGCTTTTTCCAGAGAGGTCACGGCCACCGAAGGCGACAATCACGCCCGAAAGGTTCTGGATGGCGATCATCAGTCGGTCGCGGAATTTGTCCGAGATTCCGCCGTTTTCCTTTTGGATGGCAAGTCCCGCCTTGACGCAGTCTAGTGGCGAAAATCCATTCTTGGCTGCATAGCCGATAAAGCCTTCGCGTCCATCCGGGGCGTAACCGATATGGAACAGCTTGCGAGTCTCGTCGGTAATATGGCGGCTCGAAAGGTATTGTAGCGCTTTGGGCGAAAGGGCGAGTTGCTGTTCGAACCATTCGCAGGCGAGTTCATTCAGCCTGCGGACCATGGCGCGTTCTTCGGTCTTTTCGCTATCTTCGGGGGCGCCTAGCTGGGGGAGTGCAAAACCGGTAAAGTTTGCGACCCATTCCACGGCCCCCTTAAAATCCATTTTTTCGTGTTCTTGGACGAACTTGAATACGTCTCCGCCCGCGCCACAGGCAAAGCATTTATAGATGCCCAGGCTCGGGTTTACATTCATCGAAGGGCTTCTGTCATCGTGGAAGGGGCAGACGCCCAAGTAGCGGCCATTTCCGGAACGTTTCAGCGGTACAAAGTTCTCTATCACCAACGCAATATCTGCGTGGGCTTTGAGTTGCTGAATGATTTCGTTAGAGTAAAATGCCACGGCTCAAATTTAGCAAGAATGCGCCTTCAAAATTATGACAGGAATAAAAAAAAGAATCCGTTCTTGAAGAATCGGATTCTTTTTTAGTAGCGGGGGCAGGACTTGAACGCTGCGACCTTCGGGTTATGAGCCCGACGAGCTACCAACTGCTCCACCCCGCGTCGAGGTTGCACCATATATAGTAAATTTTTATAGCCTTGTCAAGGGTTTTTTACACGAATTTTTTCAGGATATGCTTGCTGGCGACGAAATAATCAATACCGCTAATAATGGTAATTGCGGTGATGACGCCCATCACAGTTTGCGGGAAAATGGCCCAAAATGCTTGATAATTGGGAATAATCGTTTCCATGGGGTCGAGGGCGCCGAGCAAAATGGCGACAATTCCGATACCCTGGAGCGCAGTTTTCCACTTGCCGCTGCGGCGAGCGGGCATAATCAGTCCTTCGCTTGCGGCGAGAGTACGGAGCGTCTCGACGCTTGATTCGCGGAAGTATATGAGGGCGACCATCCACACCGGGGCATACCCCGTAGCGATAAAGCACATGAAGATTGTCATGTTCGAAATTTTGTCGCTGAACGGATCCAGGTACTTGCCGAGAGTGCTCACTTCGCCGAGTTTGCGGGCGAGGTAACCATCCAAAAAGTCGGTCAGCATAAAGCCGAGCACCATCACCAGCGAAAGGCTCTTGAAAACGAGGCTGTTATTGCTGTAATCCAGGTCGTTGTCGTAGAAGAAAACCCACAGGAAAAACGGGGTCAGCACAATGCGGCTCATGGTGAGCTGGCTTGCAATCGAAAGCGGCTTTCTGTGAGCCGGGTCGCGGTAATACCAGTAGGCGTATGCAACGGTCGAGGCGATAATCAAGAGAATCGACGTCACCATGCAAATTTGCTGGTAATCTTCGAGATTCAACAAGTACACGCCCATCGTTACTGTAATCGCAATGTTTGACAATTTACTCCAGCGACGCTTGCGGGGGAGCGACTTGCCTTCGCGAAGCACGCCGAGGCTAAAGAGCGTGTGGGCGACAAGACGGGCCAACAGGAATACGCAACCGACGGCGAGCAACTTTTCGGCTTGGTCATTTTGCAATAAATCGCGCACAAAAATGCTGGTCATCACTGCAAACGAAAGGAATCCGTCAATCACGTTCAGCCAAAGTCTATAATAGGGCTTTTCGATTTCTTGCGAACGGAGTTGGTATAAATTAACCCAGCCCATAATCAGGGCGATTGCAACCAGGGCGGTGGCGGTTTTTGCCATTCCCATCCAGATAAAGACAATGACGGCTATAAAAACCATAGCCCTTAAAACGCTCCAAATACGCGAGCGCAGTCTAATATCGGATGTCTGTTCTTGTGTCATTTAATGCCTCTGTCAAACTTCTAAAAGTTGTCTTGCATGTTCGCGTATCGTGTCGGATTCGCCACCTAGCATGCGAGATAGTTCCTTGATACGACCTTCGTGGTCCAGTTCGACCACATGCGTATACGTGCGGCCATCGATTTCTTCTTTGCTGACCGCGAGCTGGTTCTTGGCGCGGCTTGCTACCTGGTGCAAGTGCGTAATCGTGAGCACTTGGTGGTGTTGGCCTAAATTCTTTAAAGCTTCGCCGATGCTGTTGCCGACTTCGCCGCTGATTCCGGAATCCACTTCGTCGAAAATCAAGAGGGGTACGCGGTCGAGGTCGGCCATCACGCTCTTGATTGAAAGCAGCACACGACTGAGTTCGCCGCCCGAAACCGCTTTTTGCAGGCTCTTGAAGCCTTCGCCGGGGTTTGGGGCGAGCGTAAATTCAATCTTGTCTGCGCCGTTTGGCGACAAGGACTGCATAGTAATCGATGTCGCGAAAATCGCCTTCGGCATGCCGAGCGTATTCAGGATGTCGCTTACGGCCTTGTCGTAGCGCTCGGCGGCTTCCTGGCGAGATTTCGTGAGCTTGAGGGCGGTCGCCTGCAATGCTTCCAACGCCTTCTTAGACTGCCTGGAAAGTTCTTCCAAGTCCGCATCCAAGTTCTCGAGGCTCGAAAGTTCTTCCTTGCGTTGTTCAGTCAAGGCAATCAGGCCCGCGACATCGGTGCGGTACTTACGCTTGAGTTTCTGAATCGCCGCAATGCGGGCGTTCGCGCGGTCAATATCGGCGGCGCTCATGGCCGCAGACGGACGGAGCCTCAGCAAGTCCTTGCAAACGCTTTCGTAAGGGTCAGTCACTTCGTCAAGCGACTTCAGGTAATCTTCGTAGTCCGGGAGCTTTGCTGCAAGCGAACGCAACTTGGACTGCAAAATCTGCACTTGGTCCAAGAGCCCGTTTTCGCCACCCAGCATTCCCTGGATGTCGTTCAAGTAGCGGGTTTCGGCTTCCTGCTTGCTTGCGCTGTTCACCTTTTCTTCAAGGGCTTCTTCTTCGCCTTCTTTGAGGGCTGCCTTTGAAAGTTCATCAAACTGGAACTTCAAAAAGTCCTTTTGGGCCGCCAAGTTCTTTGCGCGTTCTTCGGTAGCGCGGATTTCGTCTTGAATCTTGTTCCAGGTTGACCATTCGCTAGAATATTCAGCCAGTAAATCTCCATTTCCGGCAAAGTCGTCGAGCATCTGCGTATGCGTGCGGATGTCGCGCAGTAAGAGCTGTTCGCTTTGGCCGTGCATCTGGATCAGTTCTTCGCCCAGACGTTGCAAATCGGGGAGTGCCACCACAGCGCCGTTCACGCGGGCGCGGCTCTTGCCGTTCTCCTGGATTTCACGGCGGATAATCAGTTCGTCGTCGCTGTCGAGTTCCAGTTCTTCAAGAACCTTCTTCACTTGCGGTTCGTTAGTGATATCGAATGTGGCTTCGACGACGGCCTTTTCTTCGCCGGTACGCACCATGGTTGCTTGCGCCTTGTCGCCGCATACAATGCGAAGAGCCTTCAAGAGTACAGATTTTCCTGCGCCGGTTTCGCCGGTAATTGCAGTAAAACCATCGCGGAACGGAACTTCCGCATTCGCAATCAAAGTAAATCCACTAATCGACAGGTGCTTTAACATACGGCAAATAAATTAGCAATTTAGCTTGACACTAAGTGTCATTTTTCGAATTCCACTACGCTACGGTAGATGGGGCGACCTTCCTTGCGGTACTTCTTTTCGAAGCCGGTCATAATCCCTTCGGTAGGTTCTGCGGTATTTCGTTCCAGAATTTTGCAACCCTTGAAGTTGTCGAAAACTTCAAGCGCGACTTCGTTGTATTCCTGGTGATCGGTACCCCAGTAGAAAATGCGCTTGCCAGGCTTTAATACGCGGGCGACTTCAACCAGAAAGTCCGGGCGCAAAAGGCGGTTCTTGTGGTGGCGTTCTTTTGGCCACGGGTCCGGGAAATACATGTGGAATGCATCTACCGTATTGTCCTTCACGCAGTCTCGCAAAAAGAAGAATACGTCGCCGCGGAGCATGGTGGCATTGGCCAGAGCGCCGGCCTTGTCCATCTTGCGCTGGGCGAACTTTGCCCAGGTGTAATCCCATTCGCTACCCATAATGACGGTATCGGGGTGCTTGGGCGCATATTCCGAAAGGAATCCGCCCTTGCCGCTTCCGATTTCGACTTCTACACGGTCGCCCATGTTCGGGAACATGTCTTTCCAGTTAAAATCCAGCTTGTGGGGGAGTCCGTCAGGCGTTGCAATCGGCTTGCGGTCGCCGTGAGTACGGAACACGTAATGCCACAGTCCCTTCGATTCCGGATCTTCTTTCAAGTCGCGGTAAAATTCTGGGATTACGACTTCCTTTTCAACTTCTTCAATGTTTTCGATATCGCTCATATTCTTTATTAAAACCTCACGCTCCTAACCACTCCCAACTTCCAACTTCCAACTTCCTACTGTCTACTTCCTACTTCCTACTAAATAAACGCGACGACTCTATCCAAAAATTTCTCCGGGATTTCCTTTGCAATCATTTCGCGAATGTATTTTTCGGAATACTTCATCGAAAAATGCGCGAGGATAATCTTTTCGCATTTCACCTGGTCGCCCATGCGGTTCAACGCATCTGCAATTTGGCTAATGTGCGTGTGTCCCTTTTTGTGGCTCATTTCGTAGTCTTCGGGGGCAAGGAACGTGCATTCCGTAATCAGCACCTTCGACTGGAATACGCGCTGGTTTTCCAGCAGGCTTTCGCCCATGCAGTCACCCATAAAGCTCACCAGCGGATCATACACTTCTCGCGTAATTTCGGTGCCGCTTTCGCGCAGCTTGATAATTTCGTCGGGAGTCTTTCCCAAGAATTCATCCTTGAGTTTTTTCTTGTAATGGTACAGGGTTCCGCCCATGGCATAAATGGAATGCCTGACTTCGAACGCTTCAAATGCCAAGTCCTTGCGGTGTTCCAAAAACAGCAGGTCGCCACTATTGACGGGTACAATTTCGGGGTAACGGAACTTGGTGTCAGGCACGCCTTCGAACATGGCCTCGGCATGAATCCAGTTACGGGCTCCTTCGCAAATGCGTTCGGGCATGTAATAGGTGCTTTCGCGTTCAACACCCATCATCTTGCGCAAACTGTAATGACGCATCAGGCAACGGGCGTGATCCCCGTGGGCATGAGTCAAGAAAACGTGATTCAACGAGGTCGCCGAAAGCGGGCATTCGCCCATATCAATACAAAAATCCAGTTCCGGGAGCTGGATATAGGTCGCAAGCCCCGAAATCGAAAATCCGACAACGGACGTACACGAGGTATTCACGTGCACTTGCTTTAGGGCATTATGAATGTATCTGCTTTCAGCCATGACGTGGGAACAAATGTAGCAAAAGAACTTGGGTAGTTCGGAATTCGGAATTCGGAAATCCGATTTTAATCAAAAAAAATCGTCTAATTTTATTTAGACGAAATAGGAATATTTTGATATGAAATACGCCGTAGGCGTCAATTCCGAAATCTGAACTCCGAAATCTGAAATTACTTCGTCTTCGCGTTTTCAGCGACAAGTTTATCGAAGTCTTCGCAGCTTAACGTTTCGATATGGTTACCCATGGCGACACTACGAGTACGGGCATTACCCTTCTTTTCGGGAACGCGGAAGCAGAAATTGTAGACATTGCCCTTGTCGGTCGGGATTCCCATCTTGAAAATACGGATACGCTGGGCGCCCTTATTGTAAATTTCGTGATAATCGTAGGAATTCTTAATCTTTTCGAGGCGCTTCTGTTGGGAAAATTCAATTTCTTCAGTAATGGGGCCTTCCAAAAGAAGTGGCAGGGAGTTCTGGAAACGGAGCTCGAGTTTTCCGCCGGATCTTACGATTGAAGTTTCTTGCGGTTTAATCAGGTAACGCTGTTGCGGAATGTTCTTATAGGCCAGGGTGTGAACCGTGCGGACACCGCACATTTCTCGCATATCGGGTTGCTCAACAAAGTCAATATCGCGGCAGATAGGGGGAAGGTTCGTCGGAACTTCCAGATTATCGCCAGAGTTTGAACCGGCACAGGCGGAAAGGAGAGTAGCTATAGCGAAACCAGAGAATAGCAAGATTGTAGATTTCATGCCTTAAATATAATTTTATTATTTCGTTTTGCATTTATTTTCTTTAGAAAGTTTATTTTTTTAATCGGCAAGTGTAAACTTTTTGTATCCTTAATTGGTTTTTGGGCTGAAAAGTCGGAGTTTCGGGGGATAAAATCATCTTTACTCCCTAGTGCTGTCAAAAAAATGTATTTTTGCCGCGGATTAAGAATTGGGTATAACATGAATATTTATAGCTGGAACGTGAACGGGCTTCGCTCCGCCCTCAAAAAGGGATTTACGGACTGGTTTGCAGCAACAAAGCCGGATATCTTGTGCTTGCAAGAAGTCCGCGCCGAGGTGGACCAGATTCCCGAAGAGGTTGCGAATCCTGACGGCTACTTTGCCTACTGGAACCCTTGCCGTCGCAAGAAGGGGTATAGCGGTGTAGGCATCTATACCCAAATCGAACCTGACCGTGTAAACTATGGCTTTGACATCGAGGAATTCGATGAAGAAGGCCGTGTGCTCCAGCTCGTGTTCCCGGACTGGGTTCTCAATAGCATTTATTTCCCGAATGGTGGACAGGGCGATGATCGCCTGGACTACAAGCTGCGCTTTTACGATGCCTTCCTCGAAAACAGCAAACGCTGGATTAGCGACGGAAAGCATGTGGTAACGCTCGGCGATTACAATACTTGCCATAAGGAAATCGATATCGCTCGCCCTAAGGAAAACGAAAACATCAGCGGTTTCCTGCCGATTGAACGTGCGTGGATGGACAAGTATGTCGAAAACGGCTTTGTAGACTCGTTCCGTCTGTTGCACCCTGAAGAACGCGACCGCTATTCCTGGTGGTCGAACCGTTTCGGGGCCCGCAAGCGCAATGTGGGTTGGCGTATCGACTATGCTTTCGTAGATGAAGGCCTTGTCCCCAATATTATCAATGCCGAAATTTATCCGGATGTAATGGGCTCGGACCATTGCCCGATCAGCATTGAACTCGAGCCCCCGTTTGCACCGTTGCCAATCGCGGCTCCCGCATACGAGCAATAAAAAAACGCTCCTTTTGAGGAGCGTTCGTTTTTAGAACTTATCTTCCCTTGACGTTTTTCCAGGCGTCGTCAAAAAGCTTGACTGCGTCGCCGGGGTAGCGTAAGAAAACCATGCGGTCGATTTCTTCGCGGGTTGGGTTAATTACCCGATTGTTCTTGAACTTTTCGTCAATGAGCTTGAGTGATGCGCTGTTCGGAGAGGCGTAGTTGATTGTGGTTGCCAGCTTCGCCCCGTTCTGCGCATCAAGAATGTAGTTCATGAAGGCATATGCGCCTTCGACATTCTGCGCGCGACTGCTGAGAGTCATTGCGTCTACCCACATGAAACTGCCTTCAACGGGAATGGCGTAGCGTAGTGTCGGGTCTTCAGAAATGGCGGCCATGGCTTCGCCGTTGAATACAATAGCTGCCCAGTACTCGTTTGCAAGAATCTTGTCTTTGGCGCTTACGGATCCTTCAAAACCGGCAAAATTCGGGTCGCGCTTGATTTCGTTGATCCACTCGACGGCCTTGTCGATGTCTTCGGGCCTGAAGCTGTTGGCGTTTATGCCTTTCGCTTGCATTGCAATAGAAAGCATGGAGCGGGATTCATCAAGCAGGCTGAACTTGCCTTTGATCTGCATGGGGTTGAAAAGAGTGTTGTAGCTTACACCGCTTGGATTAAGCGTCGTGTCGCGGTAAAGAATCCCGGTGGTTCCCCATTGGTAAGGAAGCGAGTACATGTTGTTCGGGTCGTAAACAGGATTCTTGAATTGATCCGCAATGTTTACTTTGTTTGGAATCTTGTCCATGTCGATGGGCTTGATCAGTCCCAAGTGGATCATTTGCTGGATCATCACGTCCGATGCAATAATCACGTCGTATTGTTTTTCCATTGCGGCTTGCAACTTGACGATCATTTCATCTTGAGCTTCGTATTCGACCAGCTGTAGCTTGTAACCGCTTTTCATTTGAAAATCGGTAAGCATTTCAGGATCCATGTATTCGCTATAAGTAAGGACGGTGACTGTCACGGGGTACTGTTGCGACTTCTTGTCGCAACCACAAAGAATTCCTGTCGCAAGGAGGACCGTTGCAACAGCGATGTGAAAAAACAATTTTTTCATACCCTCTCCTTCAGTCTTTGACAGTCCTCCTAATCCTCGTTAGGTGTAGACTAGCTATGCAGGTATTCTATGATTGCGTCGTGGATAGTGGTGAACACGCTGCGCAGTTCGTCTTCGTCTTCTTCCAGGAGTGTCACGCGGAATCCCTTCAAATCCGTGCAGAAACTTGTACTTGGCACAACGCAGATACCCTTTGCGCCAAGCAGGTAGTACACAAAGCGATAGTCCAGGTTCGTAGTCTTGCTGCACCATTCTTCCACCTTTTTCTTGATAATCGGATTGTCAATCTTCAAGGTCTGGTGGCTGTTCAGCGTGCCTTCACGGAAGATGATGGTGTTGTAGAATGCGCCGTAGGTCGGGTTGAAATACAGTTCCGGAATGTCGGAAAGGATTTCGTTGATGATGGCGCTTCTGCGGCCAATCTTTTCGTTCAAGGCGTCGCGGTGTTCCTTGAAGCGCTTGTCGCCAAGCACGCGGGGAATCGTCATCTGCGGGAGCGTGGTCGAGCAGACTTCCACCATCTTCGCGTTATCCAAAGCGCGGCAGAAGGCGTCGAACTGTTCGTCCTTGTCGCGGTTGTAGTATTCGGCCCAGCCGCAGCGAGCGCCCGGCCACGGGTATTCCTTGGAAATGCCCTTGAGTGCGATACCCGGGACATCGCCGATGTATTCGGCGAGCGCGTAAGCGTGGGCGCCATTGTACGTAATCTTGTTGTAAATTTCGTCGCAAATAATGAACAGGTTGTAACGCTTGGCAATGTCCACGATTTTCTGGAGGATTTCAAGCGGATAGACCATGCCTGTCGGATTATCCGGGTTCAAGATCAGAATGCCCGCGATGCTCGGGTTGTACTTTACCTTGTTTTCGAGCTCTTCCAAATCTGGATACCAGTGGTTTTCCGGCTGCAAACGGTAGGTAATCGGGGCCGTGTGGGCGTGAGCCGCTTCGGCAGAACTATGGGTCGAATAGGCGGGGGCAGGTCCAATAATACGGGTCGTCATCGAAAGTAGACCGTAAATCGTAGCGATTGCGTCGCCGAGGCCATTGAAGAACAGAATGTCGTCTACGCTAATCTGGGCGCCGCCGAGCTTGTTGTTTTCCTTGACCAGGAATTCGCGGGTCTCGAGCATGCCCTTGGAGGGGCAGTAGCCGTAGCTGCGGTTAGTCTTGACGAGGTCCACCACGATGTCCTTGATCCAGTCGGGAATCTGGCACTTCTTTTCAATCGGGTCACCGATGTTTTCCCAGTGGATGGGGAGGCCGAGTGCCTTGAGCTGGTTTGCCTTCTTCACGATCTCGCGGATTTCGTAAGAGAGTTCCTTGGCACCTTCGCTCAAAAGTCTTCTGCGCATTTTATGCTCCTATGGAGTTGTCGAAAAATCACTTGTTTTACGGCGTAATTATAGAATAATAAAACAATGAAATTTCTTTAAGTTAATGGTTTTAGTTGTGTTTTGGGTACAAATTTGATGTAACGAACGAGCTGTAAAAAAATAGGGCAGCCGTTTACGGGGCTGCCCTTGAAACTTGTTGTCTGGATTTAAGCGTTATGCTTTACAGATTTTGGTTTCTCTGGACAGCCCCATAATAGCTCGGGCTGCTGCCGGGCTTGCTGCCATTGCCGCTACTGCGGTGTTCTGTCCAAAGATTTTATTCATATAATCAAATATAGTTTGAAAATAGGGAAATTGTCAAGTCTAGAGGAATTTTTTATTTTACTGAAAAAAAACACATCCCACCTCTCATCACACACTTCACATTCCACACTCCACATTCTTTCCCCAAAGTGAACGACCTCAAACATCAAACCTTATTCGACCCTATTCGCCAAAAAGAGGTGCCTGCCACGCCCGAGGAGCGCGTGCGTCAGGCGACAATCCGTTTCTTGATAGACGAGGTTAAGGTCCCTCAGAACTTGATTGCGGTAGAGTTTGCGCTTTCGACGGTGGAGCCCAAGACCGATGACCGAGTGGATTTGTTGGTGCAAGATTTCAAGGTTTCCGGTAATTTAAAGCGCCCGTGGCTCCTTGTAGAATGCAAGGCTCCCGGCGAATACACTTGGCAAGCACTACAAGTGCAGCTGAACAAGTATTTGCAGATTCTGACTCCCAAGTACGTGATGTTGTCGCTTGGCGATGCGGTGCGCTATTTTGCGTTGGATGCCGCAACCAAGCGCTTCCTGAAGATTGATTCGCTTCCTGAATTTGAATAATGTGTAATGAGTAATGTGTGATGAGTAATTATACATTGCACATCTCACATTGCACATTACTTTACAACTGACTGTACGCTGCCGTCTTTAAACCTTGTGGTCAGCGTATCGCCGGGCTTTAGCTGGCTTTTATTTCGTACAAATTTACCATTTGCATCTAGCGTAAGCGTGTAACCCTTTGCAAGCGTTGTCTCGGGGTCGGCGCTTTTCACGCGGAGTTCGATGAGGTTGAACTTTGATTTTTCAAGGTCCAGAATTTTTCGGGAACCCTGGTGCAGACCTTCGCTGTCGCGGGCGATGCGTTCTTTCTCTCCTCTGAAAATAAACTGCAAGTCTTTTTGCATGTTGCTTCTGTAGAGTGAAAGTTTCAGGGCTTCTTTCTGAATCAGAGCATTTACTTTTTGCTGCAGGCGATTGCCCGTATTCGAAAGTTCTTGTTTATAGTCGTGAAGGGCTTCTTTTGTCTGCCCTGCAATTTCTTGTGCCGTCGAAAGCATTTTATTCCAGCTGTCCGCTACGCGGTCTATCAAGCGCTTGGCGGTATCGGTCGGTGTAATGCAGGACTGGTAGGCGACTTCATCCAAAAGGCTTCGGTCAATTTCATGACCGATTCCGGTAAATACCGGTAGCGGGTAATTGGCGACGGCGCGGCACAAGGCTTCGCTATCGAAAAAGTTCAAGTCTGTCTTGCTTCCGCCACCGCGGATAATGCACACTACATCCAGTTCCGTATCCTTGGCGAGCTCTTCAAGGGCGGCGAGTACGGTCGGTTCTGTGTCTGAGCCTTGCATTTTTGCGTAAGCAGTTTTCACCTTGAAGTTAAATGGCGATTCTGCAAGCTTAGTCGTAAAGTCCTTGTAGGCGGCTGTTCCTTCGCCGGTAATAAGTCCCACGCGTATTGGTACATCGGCGAGTGTCAAAGCCTTGTTTTTTTCGAGCAAGCCGTCTAGCGCAAGCCTCTTTAAAATCGCACTCTTGGTAAGCGCAAGTTCACCTAGAGTGTAAACGGGGTCAATATCCAGAATCTGCGCCTGCAACTTGCCGTAAGGCACATACAGGTCGGCCTTAATCAAAAAGCTGACTTTGAGCTGTTCTTTAAGTTCAAACGGTTGCGGGTAATTTTCAACTTTGGCGCGAATGGCTGCGAATTTGGCAGCAAAGCAGTACAACGGTACTGTCGCGAGCGGATTTACGTTCCCTTCTTCAAAGTCCGCAATACTCAGGTAAACGATTTTTGATTTTTCGTTAATCTGGGTAATCACGCCACGCACCCATACGGCAGGGGTTGATTCCACCTTCTGCTTCAAGGCTTTCATGTATTGCGTAACGGTGTAGGACTTGTTTTCGGTTTCCATGCGCAGAATATACTATTTTTAGGGCATGTCTAAAGTAGTTTCAGCCATGGAAGTCCGCCAGAATTTTGGCTCGATGTTGAATCAGGTTTCGCTCAAGGACGAAGAAATCGTCATTGAACGCGCCGGTAAGCCCCTGGCTCGTCTTGTAAGCGTTGACGCTCCGACGGCAGGGCTCTTGGATTTTCGCGATATCGGTAAACTGCCGAACCAAATCTGGGAAGATTAGTCCGCTTTTGCAATAATCGTGATGGTAAGCGTGTCGCGCATAGAGGGGTCGGCAACGCTTTGGGCAATCAGTTCAGCCTTTTCTCCAATTCCGTCTTCGAGCGCAATCAAGTAATTCGACGAAATTTCCTGCTCCTCATCGCAAGTTTCTGACTTGTAGTTACTGCTATTGTTCAGGTAGTCAAGCGTTTTGCAAGGCATGAACCAGGCAATGTCAGAACCGATAACCTTCCAAGAAGTCTTGGAATGGGCGGTCATCGTAAAGTCAAAGTCTTCGAAGCGCATGGTGTCGCCTACGGCAAGAACCTTTTCTTTCAACGTGGCGTCTTTTTCGGAATCGTAGAACTTCATTTCTTTCAAGAGACCGGGTTGCTGGACCATGGTGTAGAGCTGCAGCACATAGCGCAGGCTGTCAGGAATGCCCTGGTCAAGCGGGTCGGAATTCAAACGAAGATAATGCAGGTAATACGGGCCTTCGGGCATGTCTTCGTTCACAGTGAAGCTTCCGCCGTATGCACTACTGATTGTTGCTTGCGATTTCTTTTTCTTGTCTAGAATTTCAATAGATACGTTCTGGAAGTTTTCGTCGTTGTAGTTCTGGATCCAGTGTTTGACGATTACGGAATCACCCTTCTTGTAGTCGCCAATCCACACGAACTGTTCTTGACGTAAGTTGTATTTGTAAGTTCCGATGTCGTCTTTGGGACGAGTGCGTTCGTAAGCTTCGCCGGGGTACATGATTGAATCCGGATTCGAGAAGTATTCGCCCTGTTCCAGTTCGCGAGCCTTGGTAATGGTTTCGAAGAATGCGTACGGGCCGGTCCAAATGCTTGAGAAAGATTCGGGCTTGATCTTGATGGACCAGTTCACGGAATCGTTCGGTACCAGCATGGTGTCGAGATTCGTTTTCGAAGAACCGAGTTCCTTGTCGCCATCGGTAAGCTTGTAGAGAATGATATTTTCGCCAACGGTGGTGAGGTTTACGCTGTAGCCTTCACTAGCGGAGAATGCGATGGACACTTCCTTGGGGGCGTTGTCAATCAAAAGAATGCCGCGCAAGGTGTCGTTCATCTTCATGGAAATCTTTTCGTCTTCGCCGGTGTACTTGTAGTAAGACGTGTCGACGAGTACTTTGAGTTTCATGCTGGACTCGTCGCTGAATTCGCCTTCGACTTCAAGGAAGTAGTGGCTGTCGTTAAAGGTAACGAAGGTGTTGGAATCCCTGAAGGTGGCAGAAGAGTCTGCGCCAAAGCTAGGAATCAAGGAATTCCTGTAAACGGAGTCCTTGCGTGCAGCCGTCTTAGGGGCAGCCTTGATTGCCTGCAGGTAGTCGCCGTATTCGCTCTTGATGCGAATCTGTTCGCTCTCGATGTTTGATGTGCTTGCGAATACCTTGATGCGGCTTCCCTTAGGGAATTCGCCCAGGTACATCGGCAAAGTCGTTGCCATGCTGTCAAGGTAGATTTCGCTTTCGTCCATCTTGGAGGAATCGCCCTTGAACAGTTCCAGGTAAATGCGGAGCGTGTCGCCGAGATTGACTGTATCCTTGTAGTCAATGTCTGCGCGAGTGCTCAGGGAACTGCTCGACTTGAACGAAGGTACCGAGGAACTGGATTCTTCGTCTGAGGCAGAAGAACTGGAGTCGTCGCCGCATGCGGTCAAGGCGACGGTTATGAATAATGCTGCACTAAGGCTTGATAATTTCTTGAACTGCATTTGGTTTCTCCTAGTTCAGGATATAGAATTGCTGCTCGGCGGTGAATGCTTCACCAATCACGCGAAGAATGTACTTGCCGGTGGGGAAGGCCATAGCCTTAAATTTGAAGTGAGTCTTCTTTTCGCCGGCGAGGTCGCGGGCGGCAACCGTTAGCATTCGCTTGCCGAATTCGTTCACGATTTCGATTTGCACGAATTGCGGGTAGCCGACGGTCAGGTCGAAGTCGCATTCCAAACTGTATATGTCGATGTTTACCTTGGTAAGCGTATAACCGCCGTCCATGGCTTCGCCGCCTACAGAGCGAGAGTTGTCGAAGTAGCCGACATAGAGCGATGGCGCGAATTCCTTGCCTGCGGCAGCGCTTGCCAAAACAGTTTCGCCCGGTTCTACAGCGGTCAAAATCAGAGTGTAAAGCTGAGAAGGATGCTTGCGCTTAAAGAATTCGGTGAAGGTCGGCGTGCGCAGGAATGCGCCGAGAGGAGCCTTCGGGTTAATGGTGATAATGCCCAAGAAATCTGCGTACTTGGTGTCCACGCCGCCACCCGAGTTCTTACGGATGTTGAACTGGCCGCCCTTTTGCTGCGGGAGGTTTGCCGGAGCGTTTTCCCAGGTGAGTTCGTAGTCAACCCAGTCAACGCCCAACTTCTGGTCGCCAAAGTTCATGTCTTTGCCTGTTTCCTTAAGGCCAAAGATGTTCAGCTGTACGGGTTTCTTGATAGAATCCTTGTTGAATTCCAGCTTGAGTGCTGCATCAAACAACGGACCCGGCAATGCGGACAAGTCGAATCGCAGATAGATCTTTCCAGCGTTTCCGGTCGTCACGTTTGCAACATGCAATTCGTGGTCGGAGTTGTGCGGGCTGAAGTTGTCGAATTCCGAAATCCAGGTGGCGGCACCCTTACCGCTCGGGAATCCGTCGCCGGTGTTGTCGAGCGTGGTGTAGTGCAAGTCGAACACGTAAACCTTACCGGTGTCAGAGCCCGTCTGGTATCCGTCGTCGGCGGAAAAGATGATGTTGTAGCGTCCGCTTGCCGTAAATGAAACGTCGGTCTCGTAAGCCATGCTGTCCGAGAACACGACCTTTCCGGGGCCAAGTCCCTTCGTCCAGCGTACGGGGTCTTCGCAAAGACCGTCGCCACGACCGTCATCGACCACGGAACCCTTCATTCTTAGGAGATTCGGCTGCACAATCACCATTTCGTCGGGAATGAACGCCTGTGGTTTTTCGTTTGCGCCAAGTTTCGGAGCGTAACCCGTAAACAGCGGAATCATTACGCCGCCGTTGGGAGTGTGCTTCAGGTCTTTCCCGTACAGCGACTTGATTTTGGATCCCTTTCTGGATTCTTCGACAATGGTGGGGTAGGCGTTTCCGCGGGTAAGCGTTTCACGGAGGCCCGTCACCGAAAGTCCGGAGTTGTCGTTAATGAACATCGGGCGGTCTTTTGCCTTGTCGCTTGCAACGATTTCGACACCGATGAGTTCGGCATGAGCCTTGTTGAAGTTCTGGAGAATGGTGTTGCCCTTCTTGGCGGTAAGGCCGAGAATCCAAATAGAACCGCCGTTATTGGTAATCTTCGGACCCTTCGTGTCGCCAATCAAGGCGACCTGGCGTCCCCACAGCTTCTGGTAGTTCAGTTGGAGGGTTCCAAGCGTCACGTCTTCGAGGTAAATGTCTCCGCCGCCGACTTCGGCAGTTTCGAGCGAACGCACCATCATGTTTTTCAATAGCAGGTTGCGCTTTGCCTTCAAGATAATTCCGCTACCGAATTCAGAGAAACGTTCAATCGTGAGTTCGTTGAATGCTCCGGCTTCAATAATGAACTTGCCTTTACCGTCAATGCGGCCTTCGATACCGATAATCTGGCGAATGCGGTTGCGAATGTAGATGTCGCGGTTGATCGTCCAGCGGCCTCCCGGCGGGAAGTACAGCGTTTCGGCACCGTCATCAATAGCGTCTTGAATTGCCTTCGAGTCGTCGGATCCCGTGTTCGATTTTCCGCCGTAGTCGCCGGCAATGGTAATCCAGTTGTCGGGCTTCTGTTCCGGGAATGCCGGAGTTTCTGCAACGGCTAGGCGCATCGACTGCTTGGGGCTGTGGCAAAGTTGCTTGGTCTCTTGTGTCGAAAATTCAATGATTTCGCCCTGGATCATTTCCTCGTTGTAGCCTTTCTTCTTGGAATTGATCATGGTCTTGTAGCGCGAAACCTTCATGGATCTAGCAAACAGGTGGCTTTCGTTCAAAATGGCTGTAGTGGGCTTGACTTTTTTATTGCCGTTGTCGAATTCAAGCAGACCGTCAAGCAAACTCATGATGGCAAAATCGCCGTGATTGTAAACAGCAGGAACGCTACCCTTGAATCTCAGGGCGCGAACAGCAAGGTTCATGTTGTCGTTTTCAAGGCCGTATTTTCTCTGGCCGCCCATGGTTACATGTTCGAGCGTTGCCGTTCCCGTTTCGCCCTTGGCGTAAATGCCGATGTTAAAGCCGTTGATTTCGACATTCTTGATTAAAAGCGGACCAATACCTTCGGTAAAGCCGAGGTCAATGCCGTACACACCCAGGGAGTCGCCGGAATGGATCTTGACATTGTGGATTGTACCTTGGTTCGATGCGTTAAATTGGATGCCGATTGCGCCCGGGTTTCCTTTACCGGTACGGATAGTCATGTCGCGGACGGCATTTCTGTACTTGGGGCCGGGGCCTTCGCCTGTGAAAATGACTGCTTTGGGAAATTCAGGGTTGTCGAAACCGTAGGTGTTGTCTGCAAGTTGCAGAATAGTCCCGCCAATGCTTTGACCTTGCAAAATAGTACGTCGGCTCGAGGATTCCGGTTTTTTGGTAACAGGCCAAGTCAATCCATCGGTAATCTTGTAGATGCCGTGGGGTAAATAAATAATATAGTCGCCATCGGGATGGTCGTTCAACGCCCTCTGAATAGCTTCGGTGTCATCGGTTTTGCCGTCACCCTTAGCGTAGTATGGGTCTTTTGTGACATTAATAATCTTGGACGCCATGGGGAATTCCACCTGGGCGCACACAGAAACTGCAAAAAAGACAATAAAAAAGAATAGGGTCCTGTACATACTAACCTCATGTATAAATATAATTACAATTTCCGAAATCGGAATTCGGAAATGAGAAAAATTTGCTATGAATAAACTCGAAAATGTCTATTATGAGATCAAAAACTCCGAAATCATAACTCTGAAATCAGAATTTACTTGCATTTTTCGTACACAAAGGGGTTGTGGTCGCCCTGCACCTTGAAAATACGGCGGTCCCGTTCGCATTCTTTGTCTGTAACGGGGTACATCTTGTCCCAGGCTTCAAATAGTTTCCGGTCTTGTTTGGACAAATTAACGCCGTAGGTCTTTTCCATGTAAAGGCTTGCTCGGGCGATAATTCCGCGGGCTTCTTCGCGTGGCTGAGCTTTTTTTAGTTTGAAATCTACAATCGTCTTGCAGCCGCCATACATGGGCTCGGGGTCGTTTGTCCACTGGCTGTACATAAAGTTGTTGCGGTCCCCGTTGACTTCGCCAATGGCGGGGTACAGGTTGTGCATGTCGCCTTCCATAATCTTGAAGGTCGTGTCGTTGGCGCTACAGTTCTTGCGGCCTCCGTCGCGCCAGCAGGGGAGGTGCTGGCCCATGTTGTGGGCGGTGACCATGTGTTCCCACTCGATGCGTTCGGCGCGCTTAAAGCTCTTGCGGTTTGGATTTTCGCGCGGCTTGAAGTTACAGCTTGAAAAGTCGACGTTCTTCTTGTCGTCGTATCGGCATCCGCAGTAGAGCGTTTCTTGCAGTTCGCCGTAGTACACGCGCCTTAGCTGCTTGCTCGCGTCGCGGTAGTTGTAATGCTGCGGGGCGGCTGTAGGGTCTACGCGCGACCACGCGATAGCGATAAAAACTGCCAGAAGCAGTATTATTCCAAAACTTTTCATATAAAAACCATGTAGTAACGAAAAGAAATATAGATAACTATTCTAATGTGTAATGTGAGGTGTGAAATGAATTGTAGACAGTAGGAAGTTGACCGTTGGCAGTGGTTTTGCCATTACACATTACACATTACACATTACACATTTTTTAAATTTGGCACATGCAATCACCTGGTATGGATTATTTGAATTCTCGGCTCATGTTCGGTATGGTTCCGGGGCTTGAATCGACTCGAAAACTTTGCAACGCTCTCGGAAATCCTGAACGCTCTTTCAAGACCATCCATATCGTCGGTACTAACGGCAAGGGCTCTACTAGCTACTACCTCGCAGGCATCTTGCAGGCCCATGGCTTTAAAACGGGGCTTTTTACGAGCCCGCATCTGGTAAGCCTTCGCGAGCGCATTCGTGTAAACGACATTCCCATTAGCGATGCGGATTTGGACCGCTTGCTTCTCCAGGTGAAGGCTGCCGCCGAGCAGCTACAGGTGGAGCCGACCTTCTTTGAAGTCTTGACACTCGTCTCGTTCCTTTATTATGCCGAACAAGGTGTCGATGTGGTCGCTATGGAAGCGGGCATGGGTGGCCGCTTGGACAGCACGGCGGTTGCATGCGGCAACATCGTGGTGCTCACGAGTATCGGACTTGAACACACCGAAGTTCTGGGCCCCACCGAAAGCGCCATTCTTAAAGAAAAGATGGCTGTTGTCGAAGCGGACCATCGCCGCAATAAGACTTTTGTCGTTGGAGGCCTTTCCGAAGAATTACTGGCAGAAGCCCGTGCTTATGCAAGCGAACTTGGTGCAGAATGTATTGTTCCTGCGATTCGGACCGACATTAAACTCCCGAATTTGGGCCGCCATTACATTGAAAACGCAAGCCTTTCTTTGGCTGCCGCTGAATGCTTTGTAAAGGGCGCCGGCCGTCCTTATGACGAAGCCTTGGCCCTCAAGACTCTCGAAACCCGCTCTTGGGCGGGGCGCATGCAGCAACTCACCGACAAGAACGGAGAAGTACGCTACATTTTAGATGGCGCTCATAATTCTCATGCGGTGCGTCGCTTGGTCGAAACCTTGGCGGAGTATTACCCCGATACCAAGTTCCACTGCGTTTTTGGTGCTCTCAAAGATAAAGATGTGGGCGAAATGCTCAAGTTGATGGCTCCATTTGTAAGTCACTGGCATATTACCAAGACACCGTACCCGCGTTTCCGTGAATTGGACGATTTGCGCTTAGAACTTTCGAACTTGGGTTTGAAGGTGGCTAGCGAAGGCGAACTCAGTCGCGAATTTTTGGATCAGGTCGCCGAGACTGCCTACGCAGATAATAAAAATGTCCCCGTTTTGGTGACCGGTAGCCTCTATATGATCGGTGAATCGGTGCAGGCCCTCAAGGACGATTTTGATGGTTTGGCGTTTTTCCGGGGCCTAGAACCCTCGACAAACGAACACCGCTAATTTTGCGTAGAAAACAAATTCTGTAATCCGTTTTGGCTCCAAAACAAATCCTGTAAATCCAAAAGTTTTTCTTGTAAACTTTAGTTTTCGCAATTTTTGCGTTTTTATCGCCCAAAACGTGATTTTTATCCATTATTTCAAAAAATTTGCCGTTTTTTTCGTCTTTTTGCCCAAATTACTTGTATATTAGTATCAAAATTTTCCCAAAAGGCTCTTTTGGTGCATTTTTTGCTATCCAAAATCCTTTGGAACGTCATTGGAGATGATATATATGGCAGAAGACTTGCAATACCTTATGGAACGCATCCAGAAAGATGCTGTCGATAAAGCAGAAACCGAAGCTGCGGCAATCATTGCCCGCGCCAAGGACAAAGCGGCAGAAATCGTAAAGGCGGCAGAAGCCGAAGCGAGCGCCAAGCTCGAAAAGGCCGATAAGGACGCCGAAGCGTTTACGGAACGCAGCGAACGCACTCTGGAACAGTCTGCCCGCGACCTCCTGCTTTCGGTAGGCAAGAACCTTGAAAAGATGATTATGGATTTGCTGAACCTCCAGGTGGAAAAGTCCCTCGACGAATCCACCGTGAAGTCCATGCTTTTGACCCTTGCTAAGAACTATTCTTCCGACATCGAAGTGGATTTCTCTGACGCCGATGCCCGCAAGCTCAGTTCCTTTGTGATGGGCGAATTTGCCAAGCAGCTTTCCGCCGGCGTTAAGGTCGAAAGCGACAAGGGTGTCAAGTTCGGCTTCCGCATCAAGCTCGATGGCGGCAAAGTCACTCACGAATTTACTGAAGCGGCCATGGCCGATGCTCTCTCGGCCCTGCTCCGTCCGCAACTTTCCCGCGTTGTAAACGCCGCTGCCCAGGCCAAGTAGGTTAGCGATGAGCTCTCCTTCTTACCTGATGGCCTCTCTTCCGATGATTGAGATGGGCGATGTTCCGCCACTCTCCATGGAAGAGTTCCGTCACCGCTGCATCGGTGTGCTGTCCGATTCGGAAATCTCCGCTTTGGACGCCCTTCTCGATGACGGTGAATGCGAAGAATGTGACGACGAATTCGTTCGTGCCTACAAGGCCCACGAAATCCAGATGAAGAACGTTTCGGGTAGGCTCCGCGCTGCGGCGTGGGGTCCCGATGTCCGTTTTACGGACAAGTCCTTCCCGGGCTACGATGTCACTTTCGCAAAGATGATTCAGGACGCGTTTGCCAAGTCGAATCCTATGGAAAAAGAGCAGGATATCGACAAGGCCCGTTTCTGGCTTGTGGACTCGCTTGCAGGTGTGGGCGAGGGTACCGTCAAGCATGTTTACGCTTATGCTATCAAGCTGAAAATTTGTGAACGCTGGGCTCGCCTGACCGAAGCTGCAGGCGACAGCGCCGTGTTGAATGTTATTAATGCAAACGATCCTGCATACGCCTCTACGGCGGAGCAGGAATGACCGGAGGTCCATTTTCAATGGCTAGTATCGGAAAAATCATCGGCGTCAACGGTAACCTGATTCGCGTCAAGTTCGAAAGCGCCGTGTCCCAGAACGAAGTGGCGTATGCCAAGCTTACTCAGAAAAACAAGGACGGCAAGTCCGAAGTTATCCCCCTCAAGAGCGAAGTCATCCGTATCCGCGGCGACTACGCCGAACTCCAGGTGTTCGAAGACACCACGGGGCTCAAGACGGGTGACGAGGTGGAATTCACCGGCGAACTTTTGTCCGTAGAACTTGGCCCCGGCCTCTTGACCCAGGTCTTTGACGGTCTGCAGAACCCGCTCCCGAAGCTTGCCGAAGAATGCGGCTTCTTTTTGCAGCGCGGTAAGTACTTGAAGGCGCTCCCGCGCGACAAGAAGTGGGCGTTTACCCCGGTCGCGAAGGCGGGCGATGTGGTGGTCGCGGGCGATACGCTCGGCACCGTGCCCGAAGGCGTGTTCACGCACCGCATCATGGTGCCGTTCCGCCTGCTCGGCAAGTGGACTGTGGAATCGGTCTCTGCCGCGGGCGAATTCACGGTAGAAACTGTTGTTGCAAAGCTCAAGAACGCTCACGGCGAAACCCAGGACGTGACCATGGTGCAGACCTGGCCGGTGAAGATGCCGATCAAGGCCTACGAAGAACGCCTGCGCCCGAGCAAGCCCCTCACCATGCAGCAGCGCATTATCGATACGTTCTTCCCCGTGATGCAGGGCGGTACGTTCTGTACGCCGGGCCCCTTCGGTGCCGGTAAGACGGTGCTCCAGCAGCTCATGAGCCGCTACGCCGACGTGGATATCGTGATCTTGGCCGCTTGCGGTGAACGTGCAGGTGAAGTGGTGGAAACCCTCCGTGAATTCCCTGAACTGATTGACCCGCGTACCGGCAAGTCCCTCATGGAACGTACGCTGATTATTTGTAACACGTCTTCGATGCCGGTGGCTGCCCGTGAAGCTTCTGTTTATACGGGCGTGACTCTCGCCGAATACTACCGCCAGATGGGCCTGAACGTGCTCCTCTTGGCTGACTCGACTTCCCGTTGGGCACAGGCTTTGCGTGAAATGAGCGGCCGTTTGGAAGAAATTCCGGGCGAAGAAGCTTTCCCGGCCTACCTTGAATCCGTGATTGCCGCCTTCTATGAACGTGGTGGCGTGGTTCGCCTCAAGGACGGCTCTACCGGTTCCGTGACGATTTGTGGTTCCGTGTCGCCTGCAGGTGGTAACTTCGAAGAACCGGTGACCCAGGCTACCTTGAAGGTGGTGGGCGCATTCCTCGGCCTTTCCCGTGAACGTTCCGACCAGCGCCGCTTCCCGGCAATCCACCCGCTGGATTCCTGGTCCAAGTACGAAGGCATCATCGACAGCAAGAAGGTGGCCGAAGCCCGTCACATCCTCGCAAGCGGCGTGGACGTGAACAACATGATGAAGGTGGTGGGCGAAGAAGGTACCTCCATCGACGACTTCGTGATTTACCTGAAGTCCGAATACCTCGACTCCGTTTACCTGCAGCAGGACGCCTATAACGAAATCGACGCCGCTTGCTCTGCTGAACGCCAGAAGTACGTGTTCGACAAGGTTTACACTATCCTCAAGACCCCGATGAAGTTCAGCGAGAAGGACGTCGCCCGTACGTTCTTCCTCAAGCTCACTCAGTCGACGAAGGACTGGAACCGCGTCAAGTTCGATTCCCAGGAATTCAAGGACCTTGAACAAAGTATTTTTGCTTCCGTGAAGGAGGTTTCCGCTAATGCATAATGTGGCATACCATCGTATTGAACGCATCGCCGGTTCCGTGATTACGCTCCGTGCCGAAGGTGTTGCAAACCAGGAACTTGCCCAGGTGACAAGCTCGTTCGGAACATCCCTTGCCCGCGTGATCCGTATTGACGGCGACATGGTGGACTTGCAGGTGTTCGCAGGTGCCCGCGGTATTTCCACCGACTCCGAAGTGCGCTTCCTTGGCGAACCGATGAAGGTTCCGTACAGCGAAGCCTTGCTTGGCCGCGTGTTCAACGGTGCCGGCAAGCCCCGCGACAACGGCCCCGAAGTGGACGGCGAACGCATTACTATCGGCGGCCCTTCCGTGAACCCCGCCAAGCGTATCATCCCGAAGACGATGGTGCGTACGGGTATCCCGATGATCGACGTGTTCAACACGCTCGTGGTTTCGCAGAAGCTCCCGATTTTCTCTATCGCCGGTGAACCTTACAACGAACTCTTGGCCCGTATCGCATTGCAGGCCGAAGTGGACGTGATTGTTCTCGGCGGCATGGGCCTGAAGCACGACGACTACTTGTACCTGAAGGACTTCCTCGAAAAGAACGGTGCCTTGAGCCGTACGGTGATGTTCATGCACACCGCCTCCGACCCGATCGTGGAATGCTTGCTGGTGCCGGATGCATCGCTTGCCGTGGCTGAAAAGTTCGCCACCGAAGGCAAGAACGTGCTGGTGCTCCTTACCGACATGACGAACTTTGCCGACGCCATGAAGGAAATCGCCATTACGATGGAACAGATTCCGTCGAACCGTGGTTACCCTGGCGACCTTTACTCTCAGCTGGCCAGCCGTTACGAAAAGGCTGTGGACTTCGAAGGTTCGGGCTCCATCACTATCCTTGCTGTTACGACCATGCCTGGCGACGACGTGACCCACCCGGTTCCGGACAACACCGGTTACATTACCGAAGGTCAGTTCTACCTGCGCAAGGGCCGTATCGAACCGTTCGGTTCTTTGAGCCGCTTGAAACAGCAGGTGAACGGCAAGACCCGTAGCGACCACCGTACCATCATGAACACCATGATTCAGCTGTACGCAAGCTACAAGGAAACTTTGGAAAAGCAGTCCATGGGCTTCAACATGAGTAACTGGGACCAGAAACTGTTGAAGTATGGCCAGCGTTTCGAAAGCGAAATGATGGACCTTTCTGTCAACATTCCGCTGGAAAAGGCTTTGGACCTTGGCTGGGAAATCCTTGCTGACTGTTTCGCACCCGAAGAAACGGGTATTCCGACCAAGATGATCAACGAATATTGGCCCAAGAAGGGGTAATATGGCGAAGGTCAAGTTAACTAAAAACGCCCTCAAGGCGGAACGCGACGCATTGAAGCGCTTCCAGCGCTATCTGCCGACGTTGCTGTTGAAAAAGCAGCAGCTGCAGATGGAAATGCGCACGCTCCAGGAGAGGGTGATGGCTAAGCGAGAAGAGGAGGACAAGCTCCGCAAGAGCATGGCTTCCTGGATTTCGCTGTTTGCCGAACCCATCGAATGGTCAAAGTACCTGTCGGTGAAGGAAGTGCGCCAGGGCGAAGGTAACATCGCCGGTGTGAAGATTCCGATATACGACGGGGTAGACTTTAATATAGCCATTCCGGATTTCTTCACCACGCCCGTGTGGCTGGATGACGGTATCAGAAGCCTCCAGGGCCTGATTTCGCTGCGTCTGGAACGCCGCGTGCTCGAAAAGCAGTACGAGCTCCTCTCGAAGGAACTGCGTACCACGAGCCAGCGCGTGAACTTGTTCGAAAAGGTGAAGATTCCCGAGGCGAAGGAAAATATCCGCGTCATCAACATCTTCCTGGGCGACCAGCAGACGTCCGGCGTTGCCCGCAGCAAGCTTGCTAAGGGTAAGGCTACCGCCCGTACCGCTGCCCAGGATGCACTCGCGAAGGAGGCCGCCGCATGATTACTCCTATGAAGAAAGTGACGGTGCTGACGGTTGCAGGTGCGGTTGAAGAGACGCTCCAGGCGCTCCGTACGCTTGAAATTTTGCACCTCACGCCTTTGCAGGCGGCAGCAGGCGCCAAGCTGAACAAGGCCCGCGGCGAAATGAACCGCGTGCAGAAGGCCTTGGAAGTGGTGCCCGAGAAGGCCCCGAAGGGTGTGACTCCCGTGAAGGAAGCCGCTCCTGCTGCAAGCCTTATCGATGAAATCCAGAACCTGGTTGCCGAAAGCAAGCAGGCGGAAATCGACAAGGAACAGGCCGAAGAGGAACTCTCTAAACTTTCCATGTTCAAGAACCTGGACCCCGCAACGGCTGCTGCCCTGCAGGCGAAGGGTATCTATGTCAAACTGTACCAGCTCCATGACGGTAAAGTCCCGTTCGAACTCGATGGCGAAGGTTCTATCGAAGAATTCGGCCAGGATGAAAATGGCAAGTATGTGGCTGTCGTGAGCAGGGGAGAAGCCCCTGTCGCCGTGAAGGGTAACTTCACCGAACTCACGATGCCGCAGAAGTCGCTTGCCGAATACCGCGAAATGGAAGCGAAAGCCAAGGAAACGCTTGCCCGCGTCGAAAAACGCCTGGGTGAACTTTCGGGCGTCAGGGAATCTATCGAGGACAAGCTCCTCGAAGTGGGTGACGACTACCGCATGGTCGAAGCCGAAGCCTCGATGGTGGGCGACAAGAACGTCGCCGCCGTGCAGGGTTTCTGCCCCGCACCTCGCGTGGGCGAACTCGAGAAGGCCGCCCGCGAGCACGGCTGGGGCCTCCTGGTGGACGACCCCGCCGAAGACGACGATATCCCGACTCTGTTGACCTACAGCAAGCTCAGCCGTCCCATGCAGTTCCTGTACGACATCATCGGCATTTCGCCGGGGTACAAGGAAGTGGATGTGTCGAGCGTGTTCCTTTGCTTCTTCAGCATTTTCTTTGCGATGATTGTGGGCGACTCGGCTTACGGCCTGTTGTTCCTCGGTCTGGCTCTCTTTGCCCGCTCCAAGATGCCGAAGGCGAACCCTGCTGGATTCCACTTTATCTACCTCATGAGCATCGCCACCATCGTGTGGGGTGTCATCAACGCAAGCTTCCTCGGACTTTCTCCGGCGCTTGCGGGGTGGACGTATTACCTGGACATCACCAACTACGGCTGGTTGCCTGAACCGCTGAAGAACGCGATGCTCTGGATCCGCACTAGTGCCCCGACTGACCCTGCGAAGTTCGAAGCCTACAAGGCCTTCGCCCAGTCGATTACGCTGCTGCCCGATAGCTTCGTGCCGAAGGCAGCGGGTGCCTCCCAGATGCAGCATATCCAGCTGTTCTGCTTCTGCATCGCCGTGGTTCACCTGAGTATCGCTCACGTGTGGAACGTCTGCGTGCGCATCAAGCGCAAGGACTCCACGTTCATGGCGCAGGTGGGCTGGCTTATCGGCTGCTGGGTGATGTTCTTCCTGGCCTGCCAGATGGTGCTCGGTATCGATATGCCGAAGTTCGTCATCCCGATGTTCATCGTGGAAGCGGTACTCCTGGTGCTCTTTACCGTGCCGCCCAAGAGGCTCAAGCAGGACTTCATCAGCATCCCGATGCTGGTGCTCGACGTGGTGAACAGCTTTACCGACGTGATCAGCTACATCCGTCTGTTTGCCGTGGGCATGTCCGGTGCGGCTATCGCCGAGGCGTTTAACGACATGCTCTCGCCGCTGTTCGGCTCCGCTGTCGGTATCGCCGGTGCAGCCTTCCTGCTGCTCTTCGTGCATGGCCTGAACATCGCGCTTGCGGTCATGGGCGTCGCGGTTCACGCGGTACGTCTGAATACACTCGAATTTTCAAATGGACTTGGCCAGGAATGGAGCGGATTCGCCTTCGCCCCCTTCGCCAAGCAAAAAAATTAAACCAAGGGATAATTCCCGCTACTTAATGAGGAAAAAACAATGGAACCGAATACAATGGTTACTCTCGCTAAAATGGGTGCTGCAGCCGCTCTTGGCATTGCGGCAATGGGCTCCGCCCTTGGTTGCGGAACGGCTGGTATGTCCGCCATCACCATGTGGAAGAAGGCTTATGCCCAGGGCAAGTCGGCCCTCTTCACCTTGCTGGTGTTCGTGGGTGCCCCGATTTCCCAGACGATTTACGGCATGCTCTTGATGAACTTCATCCTGAGCAAGGCTGCTGAATCCGGCTTTACCAACTGGGGCGGCTGCCTCGGCGCCGGTATCTTCGGTGGTCTCGGCATGATGGCTTCTGCCTGGTACCAGGGCAAGTCCGCGGCTGTGGCTTGCGACGCTCTCGGCGAAACTGGCAAGGGCATGGTGAACTACCTGATGGTGCTCGGTATCGTGGAAACCGTGGCCCTGTTCGTTCTCGTGTTCTCCATGATGGTGCTTTAATCCAGCGAGGTAACACGTATGGATCAAGCTCAACTTTTAACGCTCGCGAAACTCGGCGCGGTGGCGGCCCTGGGCCTTGCCGCGGTGGGTTCTGCGCTGGGCTGCGGGACTGCCGGCATGGCGGCCATCGGGGCCTGGAAGAAGGCGTATCTCAAGGGTAAGAACGCGCTGTTTACGCTGCTCATCTTCGTGGGCGCGCCGATTGCGCAGACAATCTACGGCATGTTGCTGATGATGTACATCCTGAACAAGTCCCAGGCGGCTCCGGCCAACTGGGCTGCATACCTGGGTGTCGGCATCTTCGGTGGCATCGGCATGATGGCCTCTGCCTGGTATGTGGGCAAGTCCGCTGCGGACGCCTGCAACGCCCTCGGCGAAACCGGCAAGGGCCTGGTGAACTACCTGATGGTGCTTGGCGTCGGCGAAACCGTCGCGCTGTTCGTCATGGTGTTCTCCATGATGCTGGTGAGCTAGTAGACAGTAGGCAGTAGGAAGTAGACAGGAATGTCATTGCGAGGAGCCGTAAGGCGACGAAGCAATCCAGTCTTGTCATTCCCGCGCAGGCGGGCATCTCCTTTTCAAGAATAGCGGGGCAATGCCCCGCACCCTTTTTTTATAATTGGACTGCGAAAAACAATTAGGATTAGACCATGGTTCAGGAATCTTTTGAATTTGTCGTGTATATGATTCACGCTTGCGCAAACAAGTGGAATCGTTTGCCGTCTTTTGTGTATCGAAAGCTGGCTGAATCAGGCTGTATTCAGAAATTCCTTGTTCCCAATTACGAAATTTTGCATACGCAGAGCACTGATTTCGTCGTCAGCGATATTGAAGAATATCTGAACGTCCGTAAGGTGGCCATATGATCGTCTATCATGGTTCGAACGTTGTTGTTGACAAGCCGGATGTTGAGCATTCTTTTCGACCGCTTGATTTCGGAAAGGGATTCTATGTCACGACGGTGCGTGAACAGGCTGTCCGTTGGGCGCACAGGAAAATCGATATTCTAAAGGATGGGAACCTGAAGCCGATATTGAATGTCTATGACATGGACGATGTCCCTGCCGCACTCTCCGTTAAGACGTTCCCCGATGATTTAGAGGAATGGATTGATTTCGTGTGCAAATGCCGCGATGGTTCCTTGGAATATGCCCAATACGATGTAATTATGGGCAAGGTCGCAAATGACAAGGTTTTCCGTGTTGTGGATATGTATCACTCCGGTATCTGGGATATGTCGCGGGCATTGAAGGAAATAAAGGCTTATCCGACTTACGACCAGATCGCCTTTATCACGCAAAAGGCTATTGATGCGGTCCTGAAATACAAGGGTTGCGAAGAGGTGTAAAATGGTAGACGAAGATGTTCTGGAAAAAGTCTATCAGGAACGCCTGGAAGAGCGCATTATTGCGCATCTTGCGCAGGTGAAGAACTGTTCGCTAGAACAGGCGATGGATATGTATTATAACAGCGAACTGGCTGACAAAATCCATCAAGGGAAAGATGGAATCCAGTATCTGGACTATAAGGTCTTGGTGCAGATACTTGTTGATATGGGAGGTTAAGCCATCTTGGAGATAATCTCTGCGAATCCGTCATTGTCCGCCAGGGCAATTTCGGAAAGAATGTCGGAAAAGGTGTCGGATAGCACGCTCGGGTACCTGAGCCCGGTAGAGTATAGGTTGAAAAGGCTGGCCGCGTAAGGAGCCTGCTTAGGCTAGACTTCGAGTTGAGTCAGTTTCCCGTTTTCCTGTTCCGCCTTGAATATGTCGTAGACATAGGGAGAACTTTCAAGGTAAAGTCCGGTTTCCAGGTCAACCAACTTGGCGAATGTTTCAGAAGCGTAGAACCTACGCATAGCCTCGATGAGAGAGAGTTTCTGGTCTTCCATCACATACGAGATGATGTCTCCCGTTATGAGTTCAGCAAGCATTTTTGGCTTAGACATGGGCCGACTCCTTCTTTTTCAACAGCGCAATCGCTTTTTCTGAGTGGAAGAGAATCACTGTATCTTCCCTCCGTTCTGCTGGCTGACTAGCGTCAGGTCGTTGATGGCGTCTTCAAATGAAAGCGTATGCTCCACATCGTAGAATTCGACAAGGAAATCCATCGCTCCGTGATTGCATAGATAATCAAAAGCCTGCTTTTCGGTGAGGCTCTTGTTTGCGGCGAACTCGTTGACGCATGCAACGGTATATCTGATCAGTTTCTTGTCCATTTCTTAGATAATATACATCTTGACATCGCCGTTGTCCGTAACGGTGAAACTGTAGTTGGCGATAATCATGTCGGCCTTGTCGGCGATTTCATTAAGCTGTTGCTCGGACATTGTCCACCTCGACAGATGTTATCGGAGGCAAGAAAATTTTCGGGTCGATGTAAAGGTCTTCAAGGATAGGGACCAGGTCGATATAGTCCTCGACGAGTTTGTCCTTGTTCTGGCTATATACGGCATCGACCACCAGGTAGCCGTTGTCCCATTCCTTCACCTTTGCAATCTTGACAAGGCTATACGGCCCCTTGAACCGTATAGTCCGCCCGTTAAAGGAGAAGGATATGTAACATCCGTCATTTGACAGGATTGCCTTAGAATTGACCATATTTGAAATGTAATTTAATTGGCGGGCTTAGTCAATAGCCTTAGGGGTCTGACTACATGCTCGCTTGCACGATTCCTGTAAAAAAGGTATATTCTGACTGGGTTTGAAAAATATTTGAAGGATTATTTTGATCGAAAGGAAGCGCTTGCTTACCGTTCAAGATGACTCTCGAGAAGACTCCGGCCCTCCGTGCTGAATTCTGGGAAAACGTCAATGTGCTCGGCTCCGAAGGTTCCTTCAACCAGAACCTCGAACGCGCCGGCCGCGTGGCCGCCTTTGTGAGCCGTAGGCGACAAATCAAAATTTGTCGTCGAAGGCGAGAGCACGAGTCGTATTGGAGGCTCTGGTCGGCGTTTAGATTTGTGCGGTCATTATAGGAACGCTTCCGCGATGCTCTTCGTCTCTGCCAAGGTTTCTCACCTCAGCTTCTTGCCCCAGGGCAAGGTCGAGGCGAAGAAGCGTGTGCTCGCCATGGTCGCCCAGATGGACAAGGAAGGCTTCGGCAACTGCACGAACCTTTACGAATGCCAGGCCGCCTGCCCGAAGGGTATCACCGTCGATTACATCGCCAAGATGAACCGCGAATACCTCGGCGCCACTGTGACCTACGCCGAAAAGGTTTATGGCAAGGACTAGTAAGTTCACTGAGCTTGCCGAAGTGAACTGAATAGTCGGTTCGGCAGGCTCACCGACCTTTCCTGTGTCATCCTGGAGAGGCGTAGCCCCGATAGGAGCCAAGGCATTAAGAGAGGACTGTCCCAAGGGCAGTTCTCTTTTTTATAGACGGGGATGAAAAATCGCTTACTTTTGATTGATTTGTGAAAAATAATGTCCGTTCGGTAAAAAAAAGATTATATTTAAATTATGAAATTATTTATTCTATCTTTATTTTTTGTGACAATCTCCTTTGCGTCAACGGATTCTCTGCGTGTTCAGGCTCCGTTGCCAGATTCGGTTGTTCAAGAGATAAAAAAAGAGCAGAGAATTGAACAATTGAATGCCCAAATCGCAAAGATGAAGAATATCTCCGAATGCAATAAGATCAAAAAGGCTAACGCAAAGGAAAAAGAGTATTGCCGTACTCGTTTTCTGATACTTCATCCGGAGATTGAAGAAGAATGAGTCGTTTTCAAAAATTTATATTATTGCTTTGCCTTGTTCCGTCTTTGGTGTTCGCCGACGACGCTTCTAATTCTTTTTTGAGATTCATTAAGCGTATAATTTCTAGGGGTCTTTCTAGCTATAGAAGCACGACAATCGCTCATAGTGAATTTGAACCATCGCAGGCATCCGGCGAAGTCGTTTCCAATGTGAATATCTTTAACGGTCAACCATATTATAGTATTCCCTTAACATCAATAAATGCTAGAGGAATTCTGTCTTGGTCTTTAAGTCTGAATTACTATGGTGGTATTCAGCCCATCCTTCAATCTTCAAATGAATCAGCCCCATCGGGAGCTTACGGCTTGGGTTGGAACCTGTCTACACCCTATGTCGCCATAAATCATCAGGGAACGGTAACGACAACCGATGATTTTATCTATTGCGACTTGGGCCCTTACGGCGGCGGACAGATTTTACAGAACGATGCCGGTGATTATTATGTATCTACAAATCCATATATAAAGGTCTTGTCGACGGTTTCTGGTAAACAGTTTTTAAAATGGAAATTCATCATGCCCGATGGCACGGTGCTTTTTTTTGGTGAATCGAGCAATGCCAGAAGAACACAGTTGAGCCGAGGGAATGTTGTTGCCGCATTCCCTGCGGATACTACGGGACTTGTACCTTTTGTTTATCGCTATGACTTGTCTAAAGTGACGGATTTTAACAATAGTACAGAACTCCATTTTGGATATTCTAAAGTCGGAGAAATTGCCGCTCCGGGAAAGTCCTACACCCGCGAAAGTGCTTTGTCCAGAATCTACTGGAAAGACGGGGACAAGACGATCGATTCCATAGCGTTTATTTACGCCCCAATGGGAGCCAGCGAATATCCTGAATATGGAACAACTGAGCCTAAGGATTCACAGCGTCTCTACGAGACTCGCTTTCTTTCAAAAATAAAGACCTTTGTCCAGGGAAACTTCTACGAGGAAATCACCTTATCTCAGGGAATTCGCCATGTCTCAAATCTTGCAGACAAGCGTTATCTTCTTTCAGTCAAGGATTCCATAATAGGTGGAGAGGCTCGCTCCTGGACTTTTGATTACAACGAATCTAATGGATTGTTAAGTCAGGTTGTTCTTCCTGATAATTCTGCCGACCATTTCAACTATTCAAATGTTGCTTTGGATTCTTTTTCTGATGCGAAGTCCCCTTCTGAACCTGACACTATGCGCAACATATCAGGGGGCCAGGTGCAGATTCCTGTTGCAGATAGGGAAAATTATCTTAATGGTGTATCCTGCTCTGAAGAATTTTGCTATGCAACATTGATTAATACACAAGCGGGGGATAATAAACAGGATCTTTTCGTGCAGATTTATCACAATGATGGAAACTATTTTTCGGACCCGTTCAATCTTCAGATGACAGGAAAAGAAGCTCCCCGTTTATTCAGTTTTTCCAACTATCTTATTATAGCCGATGCGGGTGGTCGAGATATAGATTTTTATGAATGGAATGGTTTTAGGTTCGTACAACAGGATTCTGTAGTGGGTGATTTTTTTGTCACACCTACAGAACTCTTGGGAACTATTGAAAATGTCGTAACACAGGAAAACTATTTCCTGGTTGTCGAGAAAGATGGCGACACTCGTAGAATTTATCCCGTTGTCCGTCATCCGTCAACAGGAAATTGGACTCTATTACCAAAGACAAAGGATTTATGCGGTTTTCCAAACACTTCAAACTATGGGGAGCCAATCCGTAGCGGCAGTTCCAACGCCTGTCTCGAATGGTCATATCCTATAACAGTTGATGCGTCATCAACAATGTTTATTGTTGGAGAAAGTCACAATGATGTCCTGAATGTATTCGCTTTTAAGGATGGCGATTTCGATGAACTGACAAGTTCTACATCTGTGTTTCCTGACTTTGGAATACAAAAGACAGACAATAGTATCACATATACTATGAATTTCCAAAATGGACTTGATGGTCTTACATTGTTAGGAAATACGCTGTTTGTTACTTTGAATAAGAGCGGGACGGAATATATTGTTGCCATGTATTTCGATGGAATACATTTCCAACAGATGGCGAACGAACACTGGGACGATGGGGCATATCAATGTAATGGGAATGTGTTTTGCGGGGACAAATTTGCCATTATGGATAATTATGTTGTCGAAATTTCGAAGGCAAAAAGTAACGTATTCCTCTGGAGAAAAAAAGTTGACAATGGAACTATTGTCTATGAACTAGATAAAAATGGAATTTTCCCGTTTAACGGTACAAGTAATAATGTTTTTGTATCAGTGACCAGGGATGCGCTATATCTTGAGGAACGATATGAATCAACTCGTCCTGTAATCCAGAATGGACGGTATCACAACTTGTTGCTTCATGTTCCCCGTGATCCTGCCAGCCCAGTTTTGGACCATACAAGTGAACTGGATAGCAATGTGTTCGATGTACAATTTTCGCAAAGTGACCCGATAGTTTTTTATCAAACTGGATCTACTGATGAAGGAAATCTTTGTCTCAATACAGGCGTTTGTAAAGTAGGTTCGTATAGCAGAATGCGTAATTTTGAGACAAACCTTTTTTTTAGGACATCCGCCTTTTTTGAATCGCCTCTTAATTTTTATTATATATCGATTCCTAGTTTAAGGTCCTATTCCTCGCCGAACCGTCTGATGGCGAAGACAGTCGTCGATTCTGTTTCTAGCAAAAATTTGATTGGTTTAGCCCAGTATTCCGGCCAGAATTTCTGGAAGCCACAAAATTATCCAGTGGTGGAACGCTATTGGAAGGAAAAATCAACTGATTCCACCAATCGCTACACCAAATTTACCTATGTGCAGCCGGACGGCATTGTTGAGTTTAACGCCCATACGCAGCAGGCGCAGTTTATAGCCCCTATCGTAAGTACGGTCGCATTTGTTAGTGACGATACCGTGACAAAGGCCCGTTATGATTTTATTGCAGACCTTAAGGGAATGCCTCTTGTCGGATACCAGAAGAACCTCCAGGGAACTCTTAAAAAAACTCGTCGCTACGACAGGTCGGGAGCATTGCGTAGTCTGTCCCGCAACGTGTTTGCCCTGGACTCCGGCGCCGGACGCAGCTGGCCGAACGGTCTCGTGGTGAACCTGCTGGATTCCACGATAAATGTTTTCGTCGATCCGAACGGCAACAAGATGCGCACTGTCGATAAAAACGTATTGTTAGACAACGAGTCTGGACAATTTATGGGAGCGTTAAGACAGTCGGGGCCGTATTATTTATTCAGTCAGAAAATTCTTGAAAAACAGGTGCTCGAAAGCAATGCGGACAGCATGGTCTTCAAGAATCCCGTCGCGCAGTACTCCTATGTCCCGTTCACGTCCAGTCCGTTGACGGCAATTGAGTCTTCCAATCCCGCGCAGGTGTTCCTGGCCGATAGCGTCGCATCCGCATCCAGGACGGCGTATTCAGCCAAATTCCCCGGAATGGCGGCTTCCCGCTATGTGTGGCAGGCCCCGATCCGTGCCGGAAAGTCTTTCCCGCTTTCGACAGGGTGGGAAAAGGCCGATACGGTAATTGCTACCGACAGTTACGGTCACGTGACTGAGACTGCTCAGTTGACCAATGTTGGCATGCGTTCCAGTTGCAATGTGTACGAAGGCCATCGGTCACTCTTGGCGGGAACATTCCCGGGGGCCGCCTGCACCGATGTTGCTCTCAATACGGCCGAACATGGCGACCCGAATGGATGGGAAATGGCGCAGACAGTCCTTGACAGTGTCCAGGTTTATGACGGGCTTTATTCACTCAAGGTTACGGACGGCTACGGCCCCACCAGGAATATAAGCCTGAAAGAATTCCGCCGGTACAAGTACAGCTATATAATATCCGCCTTTGCGTATTCTACGGGTGTGAAACCCATGCTCATGGCGGAATTCCGCAGGGCGGACAAGACTATCGCAAGGTCAATCGCAAGTTATAATCCCGTGAATGAATCTTTCAAGGCTAACAGGTGGCAACGCTATGAAATAGAGATTCCATATTCTGAACTGGTTGCAGACGGAATGTTTGCGGATACGACAGCCGACGACCACCTGCGAGTTTGGCTGGGAACCGGAACTCCCACAGGCAATGATTCCCGGGTTGTCTATGTGGACGATTTTATTGCCTATCCATCCTCGGCGGCATTTACCATTACATCTTATGACAAGGCCGGACTTCCTCTCTCCACGATGGGTATGGATTTCCGGAAGGCGGAATTTGTCTATGACAAGAACCATCGCCGCCGCGCCACAAGGGACTCGAAGGGTAGAATCTTCACGGACAATGCAAAACATCGTCTAAATGAAAATGCGGGAGGGACAAATGAATAAACTATTCACTCTCCTTTGTGTGCCTGTTCTTGCGGCTTTTGCCTTTGCAAACCCTCCAAAAGCGGTAGTCCTCGAGAATACGGAGCATGCCCGCGACTACGGATTCTCCTTTACGCACGGCAACCTTCTGCCGAACTGGAGTTTCGAGGACGGTTTCTATGCATGGAACGGAAAGAGGCTTTCCCGTGCGGAAATAATGTCGGCCTATGGCCAGGACATCCGGCCAGTTTCTGGCAGTTATGTTGGCGTAACATCCCCGATGGGTGGGCCGGTGTCCGACTTCGTGCCGGTTGACGGAGATTCCGTCTTTACATTGAGTCTTTTTGCATACAATGTGAATGGAACTGTCGTATCGCCGAGAATATATTTCTACTCCGACAAGAACACGCAGGCGTCGTATCTGGACGGGAAAAAATACACCCGTGCAGTCCAGTGGAGTCCATATTCCCATACATTCAACATTCCAGACGGTATCAGGTTCATCAGAGTCTCGCTTTCCGGCACATTTAATGCGACAATGCTCTTTGACGATGTTGTCCTGGAACCGGGCAAGGAGGCGAGTTCCCGCGGAACAGTCGGCATGGGAATATCCTTTTCCGATGGGCTCGGTCGTGGTCACATGTCCGAGGCGTTGGTCCACAGGGAATTCGCGAGCGAACTTTTGCCCTCGGAATGTATGAACGGCTTCACTGCCTATGCGACGGAGAAACTCGAAGTCAGGGCGAGAAGCGAATCCTTTGGGGGAAATCTTGGCTCGGGAGATTCCATATTTATAGACAACGACGTGACGATTCGCGACACGTCCCTTTCGGAACTGCGAGTTATCGCGAAAAATTCAGTGCGTATGGGAGACCGTGATTCAGTCTTTGCGATGGTCAATTACGGGAGCGGCCTTTGGACTGGCAACCAGACTTTCGTCCAGCAGTCCGAACAAAATACCGAAACCGAAGCCTGTTCGTTCCCGCCAGAAGATTTTCCTGTAGGAACATCAGATGTCTCTCTCGCCAATGATGCGGACTCGACCCTTGTTCCTGGCAAGTACGCAAACGGGTTGATTCGGGCAAGGAGCGATTTACGCCTTTCTGCGGGTGACTATTATTTCGACAGTTTCTCTGTCGAGCCCACGGCGACGCTGCGATTCGACTTGTCGCAGGGAAATGTCGTCATCCATGTCCGTTCGTCTCTTTCTATTAGCGACAATTCCATCATGTCACATGATTCCACCGCCCGTTACTTTATCGGATGGCGGCTAGGCCAGTCATCTACATTAAGGTTGGGGACAATTTCCGGCTTGGCGGGCGTATTCGTTGCACCGAATGCAAAAATTGAACTGGGACACCAGAGCGCCTTGTATGGTCTAATCTATGCGAAGAACGTGGAACTGATGCAGGAATCCAACATCATTGCACCATCGTTTTTGTTCTTTGATCCCGCTATGCGTTTTGCCGTCAAGGAATCTCGTTATGACAACCTGGGTCGAGCTTTCCAGGAAGATTATTCCTATGTTGCAGAACTGGAGCGTGAAGGGTATGTAGATTCGTCTTTGTTCCATGCAAACGACTATTTTTCGCAGGACGGCGACGGCCCCGATGCAGCTGGTTATGCCTATACCGAAAACCAGTATTCCTTGCAGGATGGCCGATTGCTCAGGAGTTCCATGCCCGGCGAGCCGTGGAAACTGGACGGTGCGCATGTAGGTTCATCCGATTACGCTTATGTTGCAGACCTGAACATTCCTCAGTCATTGAACTTTGCGAAAAACAATACCCAGAAAAATTACACTCTTTCGTACAGCCGCGATGTTGAAGGCCGTATCTCTCTTTCCTGGAAAAACCGTCTTGGACAACTAGTGCAGACTGCTTTTGCCCTGGACACGACTGGGACAAACATGCGAAACTGGCAATGGTCTGTCAAGAAATATGAATATACACGCGAAGGAAACTTGCGCCGGACAATCACTCCGCTCGACGTGGACCAGAACGATTCCGCCTTTGCCGTGGTGTCGGATTACGATGCTGCCGGGAGAAACGTTGCGTCCGACGGTCCCGATGTGGGAACGGAAAAATTCTACTACACAAAGTCGGGCAGCATCCGCATATCCGTTACGGAAGAACAGCGGGGGAGGAATGCTGTTTCCTACAAGGAATACGATGCCCAGGGTCGCATTGTCTCCATCGGCGAGAGCGTTCTTGACCTGGTTACAGATGCAAGGCTCAGGGAAATTGCTGAAAGCCGGTCGCCCGTTCCGGGAGTAAAGACGGAATATTCGGGCTCCGCATACGACAGCCTTTCCGCCTGTCTTGATAAAATCGGCAATTCTGGACTCAACGCTTATTTTGCTGGCAGAACTTTGAAAGGCACCCGTGGAAGAATGGCCTGCACCTGGGTCCGCAATCCCCTTGCCGTGAGCCGTATCGGGACGGAAGCGGCCCTGGTGGCGGACTTCTTTGGCTACGATTCCCTGGGGCGGAAGACTATCGCCTTCCGTTACACGGGTGCCGAAATCGACATGGCTCGCAAGGTGGTTTCCAAGCACTACGAATATGATGACCTTTCCCGCCTGTACAAGGTGACAGTTTTCGGTGCGGACAGCGCAATTCTGGACATCCGCAGATATGATTACGACGACAAGGGGCGTATTGATGCAATTCTTGATGGCGAAGGGCTGAACATAGTCAAATTTACCTATGACGACTTGGGTCAAGTCGCAGCGGTGAAGGTCGGGGACAGGCTGGAGACAGATTACGCCTACCACCTGCACGGACAGGCCTATGCTTTGAATGTATCGAACACTGCAACGGGCGATACGCTTTTCCGGCAGACCCTTAATTACGAGGATGTCGCCGCTTCGACAAATGAACACCCCCGTTACGACGGAATGATTGCCAAATTATCCACCACGTATGGCATTGCGGATTCTTCGGGTAACAGGGTGTCAAGCTTCCTCTATGACATGCCGGGCAATTTGGTTAAGCGGAGCGGAACTGCTCCGGAAGCAACATTTAGTTTCGACAAGAACGGTCGAACTCTTACGCAGGGGTACGATGGGAGCACACTCGGCTACAACTATTACGACGATTCTTATAGGCTAAACAGGGTCACGGGCTCTACCGCTCTCGATTCCGCAAGGAATGCTTCAAGGACAAACAACTTTATCTATGATGCGTCAGGGCGAATGATTGCGGACAGTTCCAAGAACCTGTCGGTGGAATATGACCCGTATGGAATGCCGGTTTCCTTCGTGCAGATGTCGGACTCGTCGATATGGCGCGAACTGATGGTCTATGACCCTTCCGGTTGGCGCATTGCCACCTTTGCATACGAAAATGATACGCTGCAAGCAATCCGCACCGACATCATGGTGGGCGGAAAGAAAGCCCTTGAACGGCATCGGGTATACGTTGCAAATGACAGTTCCATTGCCGAATACAAGATGATTCAGGGCAAGTCGGGAATCGTGGGCCGAGTTCTGCCCGACTCCTCGAAGGAATGGTATATCAAGGACTATCAGGGTTCACTCGTGATGACCCTAATAGATGATGGAACAGGCAATGTGTTCGCCTACGAACCTTATGGTGTTCAGAAAAAAATTCAGGAGTCTGGCGACAGTCCTGCTGAACAATATACGGGTAAGGAATATAACGAAAGAATCGGATTCTATTATTACGGAATGCGTTTCTTTGACCCTGTATTCGGGATATGGATGACTCCTGACCCAGCTAGGCAGTATACGAGCCTTTATGCTTTTGGCGGAGATCCGATTAATGCTTTGGATTTGTATGGATTATGGAAAATATCCCTTGGCATAATTACAATCGGATATGAAAATGGAGGATTTACTGCTGGTGTTGGATTTGCTTTAGATGTTGGAAACAGTAGTTTTGGAGTGGATATTGATTTTGGATATTCTCATAATTTTGGAAATGGAAGTAACACTTATTCTGCAAATGTTGGTGCTTCTGCAAATATAGGTATTTTTAATGTAGGAGCAAATTTGGGATATGCTTATAATGATCAAACTGGAGGAACATTAAGTTATGGCATCCGAGGTGGTGCCTATGGAGTTGGTGCTGGAATAGGAGGCGCACAATATTGGGACACGCATGGGGATTATCTTGGTTCAACACTTTATGTTGAAACTTATGCAGGAGCATTCGGTGCTGAGGCCTATACCGGCTATGAATGGGGCTTCAGTGGTATGGAAGGACGTGGCCTTTATACTGGTGCTAGAGCGTGGGGAGCTCATGCAGAATGGTCTTCTAATATGGGCTTTACTTGGGGTGTGCAAATGAATGCGTCTTATTCAATTGGAGAAAACGGATATACTTCAAAAAGTTTAATGAATGGATTATTTTCTCGTGAGACATGGGAAAACGGTGATTACAGAAATACTGTTTTGTGGAAAGAATGGGGGAAAATGACTTTAGGACATGGCGGGTATATGATGGATGCGGATATGATGCAGCAGGCTCAACTTCTTGATGAAAATTCCGATACCTATTATTTCTGGGGACACAGTGATGGTTACGTGATGTCGTCAGATCCAGAGGGGAAGCAAAATCGGCTGGATGCAGCTGCTTTGGCGAATCGTTTGGAACAGGGAATGTATGGCTATGATGCTCAACAAACAATTCAATTGTATGCTTGTAATGCTGGCTTATACAAAAATGGTTTTGCACAACAATTAGCTAATAATATGGGCGTTCCTATCATTGCTTCTACTATTCCTGTTGAAGTAAAATGGAATCGTAATAACGCAATGCACAAATTGACTGTTACAGATGTTAAGGCAAAATGGAAAACCTTCAATCCTTCTTATGATAATTAGATTTGTTCTATTCCTTTTTTCAATTTCTTTTGTTTTTGCTGGTGAATGGAACAAAAGAATTTCAGATTATATTTTAAAAAATGGATGTGAATTAAACCATGAAGATAGTAATATCTCTGCAGCAGGGGATGTTAATTTGAACTGCAGTAGATTTGTTTGTAAAATGGAGAAAATTGCCTATGTTGTAATGAATGATCAATGTAGGTTAAGAAAAAATGGAATCAAAAATTTTTCAAGTTATGTTATAGTACCAAATTTTCTAGTTGATTTAAAGGTGTACTGTGATTTTGTTAAGGTTGATAAGGACAAACTTATTTTTTCGCAATCTGGCATATGCCCAATAGGTATAAAAAATTATAATAGCGTTTTTAGAGATGGCGATTATGGTGTGTTGTTTTTTCAAATTTATAAAGACGGAATGTATGCAAAAAAAATACAATCTAAATTGTGGGTTAATTGTATAAATGAAGAAAAATGTTTTTTGCAGGTTTTGTCAGATAAGTTTTTTTACGGGATGGGAGAAAGTTTTGAAACATCTTTAAAAAATGTTGATATATCCTGTGACTTCATCAATGTAAGTAAAAAGTTTGACAAAAAAAAATCAATAGACTTGTACTTTAGTAATGAAGGCTATTGTGAGATTGGGGTCAAGGATTATATGCTAAATGATGCTCAAATAATACACAAGTTATGTCTACGCTCAATTCGTGATTCTGACAAATCTTTTTCTGCGTTATATACCAAGTGTCAATAGTTTTTGGCTTTTCTCGCCCTTGTATAAAGAGATTGTATGTCGAAAAAAAATGTTTTGTTCGCTTTGCCAATCGCTATGCTTCTTGCATGTTCCGAAGGCAATTCTTCGTCTCCGATGGAACCGCAAACTCTGACTTTTTCAGAGTCTGTCGGCACATCTTCGTCGAATGAAAATCCAAACTTGACTTTTAAAAGTTCCGATTCGCAGAGCAATTCTCCCACTAGTTCATCTTCTGACGCACTTCTCACAGTTCCCTCTACGTTTCCCGATTCTGTTCTCGAAGAAATGGAAAAGGAAATCCGCATTGAAAGACTAAATAAACAGATCGACAAGTTGCAAAGCGCTAATGAGTGCAGTACCATCGAGGGTATCACCGAAGAGGAGATATCCTACTGCAAGACTAGGTTCTGCCTTCTCCATCCCGAAATATGGCAAGGTTGTGAAGAGTAAAAAATAAGAATCGTTTTTGAAACCAATAGCAGATAGTTTTATACAAAAACGCGTTAGGGATTCCCCAAAGGCGTCAAATATAGCCCGACCGCACATATATGTGCGGGAATGCCCAAAGATATTTGGGGCTGGCGAAAAAATGGGTAGCTGACAATCTATATTTTTTTTGCTCAAAGGGAATACCTTTGTCTATTTTGTGGACATTTTTCAAGATTTATGCATACCAATTGTGTAAAGTCGCTTCCGCATTTGCGGGAGCGGCTTTTACATAGTGGGGGTGTTGCCTGAACTTTTGCTTTTGTTACAATGTCACTTGTGTTGAGCTGCGGGGGCAAATGTCCGGGCGGTTTTGTCACTTGAGCAAAACGGCCCGGTCTTTTGCCGGAAAGTCTTTTACAAGGTGAAGATGGTGCTTGAACATTTGGCCGAGCACCTTCACCGCTTAGGTGATGGTGCTGGGGCGTTTGCCGGAGCGGCATTTACAAAGTGAAGTTCTTGCTTGGGCGTTTGCCGGAGCGGCGTTACTACGGTGATGAAGTTGCTTGGGCTTTTGCGCGAGTGGTTTTACCACTTGTGCAAAGGTCCTCGGACAATTGCATAAGCGCTTTTTCCACTTGTGCAAAGGCGCTTGCACTTTTGCGGGAGATGCTTTTACAAGGTGAAGAAGGTGCCTGGACTTTTGCCGGGGCGTGTTGCATTCTTGTGTAAAGGGGCCCGGGCAAATGTCCGAGGGGCAACACTACTTATGCAAAGGCACTTGAGCATTTGCTGGAGCACCTTTACCGCTTAGGTGATGGTGCTGGGGCGTTTGCAGGAGCAACATTTACAAAGTGAGGGGCATGCCCAAGCATTTGCGGAAGCTGCGTTTACAAGGTGACATTGGTGCCTGGACATTTGCAGGACCTCCAACCACACTTTTGGGCCGCTTTTCGGGGCTTTTGCCCCCTTTTACCACCAGAGTTTCAGGCGAAGGTAGTCGATTGCCTGGTGCGAGAGAATCCACCAGAGCGTGCGCTTGCCCGCGAAAATCTTCGCTATCCCTGTCATGCCGGGGCGGAACCACGGGGGAGTCGCCCGCACGAACTCGCCGCGCACGGCGAAGGTGTTCTCCTGGTCCTTGACACTTGCCGTCGGGTTCATGAGCGTGGTGCGGAACCTGTACACGTAATCGGGACGGCTCTTGATGGCCATGAAGCCCTCGCCGCCAAGCCGCACGTTGTTCACTTCGAGTTCGCTCACGTCGGCCTCCATGTAGATTTCTTCGATGGATGCCAGCTGGAACAGCTCGCCGCCCTGGTTCACATGCGACCCCACGCGCTTTTGCAGGTCGCCCTCGATGACCACCGCGCTGTCCGATTCGCAGCGCACTACCGAGCGCGAGAGCTTGTAGCGCACCGTCTTTAATTTCGCCAGTGTCTGCGAGAGCTTGGCCTGCTGTATGCGCAGGTCGGCCAATTGCCTGTTCGCCTGGGCCTTCTGTATTTCGCGGCGGTTGTCCTGCTCCTGGGCCATTAGGTCGGCCTCTTCTAGCTTGAGTTCCTTCTGGTCGAGTCGCAAGAGCTCGTCGCCCTTGTACACGATGTCGCCCGGCTTCACCTTCACGCTCTGGATAAACCCGTCGAAGGGGGCGCTCAGGTAGGTGATGTGGTCGGTCTTGAGCATGGCCGGGGCGCTTACCCTGTAGGGGATGGGCACCAGTGCCGCAAAAAGCACGAACGCCGTAAGCAGGATGCCCAACAGTTTTGCCCAGGTGTGTTCGTGGCCCAGCAGCTTGGCTAACCCCTCCCGCGCGGCCCGGGCGAACCTCTTGCCGAACCAGCCGCTCTTGCGGTAGAGCTCGTCTATCCTTGCGCTAGTGAGCGTTGCTACCAGGTGGATCTGGGCGGACTCCTCGTCGTCGAAGGGGTGCGCCCCGCGTTCGCAGGTGATTACCGCGATGGTCTCTTCGCCCCGCCTTACCGGGACCGAGAGCATGTGCCCCACGCCGTAAGTCTTGCTGTAGTACTCGTGGATCCGGGTGGCGAGCGGGGTGCCGCCGTCCGGGGGCGGGTAGGCTATGCTGGCGTCCTGTTCGTAGGCCTCTTCCATGGCGCATTCCAGGTCGCGCACCACCTGCATTTTGCCCTCGAAATGGTCGGTGTGGCTTATGGCCGCGAGCACCACGTAGTCGTGCTTGACCATGCCGATGCTCACCCTTTCGGCGTGGTGGCGGTCGGCGATTTCGCCCGCAAGTGCGAGTGCCGCCGTCTTGAAAGTCTTCGCCTCGCCGACAACCCGCACGATGTCCAGGACCTCGTTCATTTGCCCGATCTTGGAACTGGTGGTGCGCAGGGCGTTCTGCAGCGCCTTGATGATGGCGCCCTGGTCGAACTGCGGCTTTTCCTGGTTCTGTGCGGTCATTGTACTGTCGGTTAGGGTGTGGTTTGGGTGGAAATAATAGTAAAAAATGCCGACATGCAGAAACCGTTTAGAAATGCTACAGTCTAAAGGCGCGTAAGAATATCTGAAGCATTTTGAAACATCTGCGGTCGCCCCAATGCCCCCAAAAGCCTGTTTTTGCGGTTGGCACGGTATTTGCAATGGAAATAGCATTTAACAACGAGAGGGGTCTTATGTCCGATCAAAAACCGTCCACGCCAAAGCTTCTATCTCTTTCGGGAGGTGGATTTCGAGGGTTCTTTCAAGCCAACATCCTTTCCTATATGGAAACCGAACTTGGCATGCCTTTAGCTCGTCTTTTCGCCTTGATTGCGGGAACCTCTATTGGGGGGATTAACGCCTTAAGCCTTGCCGCAGAAATTCCTACAGGGAAAATGATTGACTTCTATAAGGAATGGGGACCAAAAATTTTCCCAAAGATAAGGTGTCCGTTGGGCTTGGGCGGCATTATAAGGCAGAAATTTTCTGATAAGCCGTTGAGGGCCGCTTTGGAGCAACTCTTTGAGGACCGGACTATTGAAGATTTGAAGCATAATGTGTTGATACCGGCAGTTAATCTTTCTACGGGTATGCCGAAGGTTTTCAAGACGCCACATCATGACAATCTAGTTATGGATAAACAGTATCGTTTGGTCGATGTAGCCTTGGCAACAAGTGCCGCTCCGACTTATTTCCCTATACATAAGATGGATGAACTTTATGGATGGTATATGGTTGATGGGGGCTTGGTTGCGAATCATCCGGGATTGTATGCATGCATAGAGGCCGAACAGTTCTTAAATATGGGGTCGCAACCCTACAAGTTATTGCATATTGGGACAATGAGTTCTGGCATCACGGATGTATGTAATACGGTTAATTCCGGGTTTTTGACTCGATGGCGAGGTAAATTGTTTGATTTGTCAATCTCTGCACAAGAGGCGGCAACAGAGAATATCTTGAAGTTTAAGTTGGGGCCGGACCGCTATATGAAAATCGATGTAACCCCACCGAAGGAACAGGTGAAGTCCATTGCGCTAGATAAGGCGAACCCAAAGGCCCAGCAAATACTTTCACAACAAGCGCGTGACGCCTACCAAAATGCGCGCACTGCATTGCAGAAATATATGGCGGAAGGAGAATAGAGTTATGGAATGCAAAAGTTTGAATGATTGCTTCCGAGGGTACCTCAAGGAGATAGAAGTCTCGCAGGAGGTTAAGGAAACATTGGAAGACGCCCGATTGAAGATAAAGCGAGCGTTGACTGAAGGGATTGGAGAACGGACGGCACAAGAAGAAAACCGAATTGTGCCGCGTTTTATGAGACAGGGGTCTGCTGGTTATAAAACGCAAAACATGCCTTGTTGTCCACCGGCGCAACAGGTTGATTTTGATTATGGGTGCTATCTTCCGTTGTCGTATCATGAAGATGAATCGGAGCCCAGAGAAGCTGCGAATGATTTTTTTGATATGGTCGATTCCATACTTAAGCCTTTGGCTAAAGCAAATGGGTGGACCGCTGAGAAGGGGAAAAAGTCGTATTGTCTAACTCTTTCTGATGAGATTCATTTTGATGTTCCCTTGTATTCGGTGCCTGATAAGAAATTTCAAAAAATTCGGGATATGCGCCCTGTCAATGAAAGTGCGCAAGGGAGCACTTTTGCTGCTTGTGATGAACAAGAAGAAAGGGATTTGGATTGGGATGATTTGCCCACAAAGTCCATAATGCTTGCGTATCGTGAAGACAACGGTCTGTATTCCTGGAAAAAATCGGATCCACGCTTGCTGAACCTGTATTTCATGAATAAGGACGATGACGATCGCGCGATTTATAGGATTCTGAAAGGGTGGCGCGATTTCAATTTCCAAGATGGAAAGGGGCCTTCATCCATATTCCTGATGAGCCTTGCGGAAAAGGCCAATGCAGGAAAATCATTTACCGATGATATTTCGGCAGAACTTTTGAAGGTCTTGAAATTTATCAAGTCAATGTCCTTGCCCGATGATGAGGTCTCTGTAGAGAATCCGGCTGATCCAAGGGAAGGTATCAAGTGCCCGACGGAAAAGTTCAAAGTGCTACAGAGTCGGGCGGTCGGCTTTGCTTCTGCCATTGCTGGCAATATGGACCCCTCTGATGCGGCGCGGTCGCAGGCTGTGCAACGTCACCTTGGAAAGAGATTCCCCGTGATAAAGGATTCGGTACAGATAAACCGTAGAGGAGCACTGCCGTCTGTGAGAGCCGGTTGATATGAAAGACAGTCCCTGGGAAAATCTTAAGGATGCTCTCGCTGCATGGAACTTTATTCCTTGCAGAGGGAGCCTTTCTGCCGAATTTGAAGGGCCGATAGAATCGAGTACCTTTGGAACAGTAATTGTAAAGTTATTGTTTGACAATCAGTGCTGTACCGAATTTCCCAGGGCTTGCTTGGCTCGGCAATATGATGGACTTTGTTTTAGAAAGGTTCCCCATGTAGAGAAGGATGGCGGTTTATGCTATCTTCAAAAGGGAGAATTGGTCTTTGACGCATGTAGGCCATACGATATGGTTGGGGTCATCGTTGACCAAATAACAGAACGCATTCTTGATTTACCCAAGGAAAAATACGGGGAAGAATTTTCAAACGAGATGCCATCTTATTGGCCGTGTGACTACAGTGCTGAAATAAAGGATGTTAACAAAAACTCCTTGAAGATAATTGAAGGTAATTCGTCTTCGCCTAGTTATTCATGTCCTGTTTATCCTTTATCTGGTCATGTTGATATATCAGCTTTGAGATTCCCTTTTGGTTCAATGAAAGACCTGCTCCTGTTTGGCAAGGCTTCAATGGGGAAGCGAGCCTTCAAACGCTACTGGAAGACTGTTTTATGGGGATGCTATTCCTCCAAGAATTTTGCTATCGCCTTTAGAAAGAATGCAACTATCTTGGGATTGATTGTGTCGCCATCTCGCAGCGGAAATCTTAATTGTCGGTATTTTGCGGAAGAAACCGAAAATAAAATATTTTCAAGGAATGTCTCTATGGAAAATAGTGCTCCTTTAATGGATAAGAGAATTCTGGTTGTCGGATGTGGTACATTAGGGAGTAATTTGCTTCCGATGTTGGTAAAGTCCGGTGCCGGATTTAAAAATCCATTGAAAATTGTTGACCCTGATAAGTATAAGGAAGAGAATTTTTCCAGACATTATCTAGGTCTAGAATCCCAAGGAGTAAATAAGGCTCGTGCAATGAAGACTGTTTTGGAAAATCAGGTAAAAGGTGATTCAAGGGCTTTGTGTAGGAATTTTAGAATAGATGCAATAGAGGATTCCTTTGAAAAAAGTTTTAAGCCGAAACAGGATTTCCCTTTTGACATTGTACTAGATACAACAGGTGACGAGTCGTTCTCGGAATACTTGAACCGATTCCTTGCGCAATTACCAAAGATGCCTCTATATATTTGTGGATATATATACGGGCGTAGTAAGGCTGTGTGTGCATCTGTTATCGGTAGTTCTAAAAAAGCGTGTTTACGCTGTGAAAAGAAATATGTGGAAGAAAATGGAGTTTTGCCTGTGCTTGGTAAAGAAGATCAGACAAGAGGAACCTGTAATGCCGTTTTTATTCCGTTCCCTATAACGGCTTCTATTGCAGCGGCAAACTTGATGATGACAGCTTTGTTTAGGTCTCTAAAAGCAACGGAAGAAGAATCTTTGTTTTGGCTCCAAACTTGTGCGAATAATGTCTGGAATGCGATGGAGTGTGTTACTATACCCAAGGATGATTCATGCCCAGCTTGTTGCAGAAAATAGAACCAATAATGTATTTGCCATTAAAAAGAGGCAAAATGTTCAAAGTTGTTTTCTCGAATTGGATGATGAAGAGAATTGCTCGAATACAGAAATCTGTGTTGACCAATTATGAAAGTGGAGGGATGCTGTTCGGCGTGATTCGACCGGGTGAGTTGACGATTTCTTTTGCGACTCCGGCCTACCCAGATGATAAACGGTCAAAAACAGAATTTGTTCGCCGAGACAAAAGACACCTGAAAGTCTTAGACTCTGTGCAGCGTCGTTTTGGGGGAACAATCGGGTATTTGGGTGAGTGGCATTCTCACCCAGAATGTGATCCACATCCGTCCGGTGTAGATAAAAAAGGGTGGAATGCTGTTGAAAAGAAATCTGGAAAACCGATTGTATTCTTGATTATAGGAAGCGAAAAGGTATATTTGGAATGTAGAATTTAAAGGCTTTCGCAGGCATCAAAACCATCGGCGGTCAAGGAAAAAATATTCCCGTCCCTGTTTGGCTTGATTAGATTCTTTCGTACAAGTGATTTTAATGCTCTTTCATATTCTGCAATTTGACGCATGTCTTGAACAATGGTACCATTTATGTATTTTCCACCAAAAGTAGAAACCCATTGTAGAGAATGGTCGTTTTTCTGATTCATAAGTTTTAATAATTGTGTTTCATAATCAGATAATTTGCCCGAATTTGTGGGGCGATTGACACTTTGTGCTTGTGACGGTGATTCAAGCTCGTTTGAAATCAATTGAATATCGTCATTAATTATTGACTTTAATTCTTCCAAAGTTGAAAATTCTTTGTAGAAGGCTTGCTTGCGTATTTTTTCTTTGAAAGCGTCTAATTTCTTGCTTTGTTCTTCGTCAATCTGATTCCTTCGAATGGGTAAATTGCTAAAATAGATAAACGCTTTTTTCCCTTCCTCCATATGTCGCATGATTTCTTCGATAGATCCGCTAGGGTATTCTTCTGTAGGAGTGCCAATTTTATTCCAAAAGACTGCGATTACGAAATCCGCTTCCTTAAGAATTTGCTGATTTAAACTTGTCTGAGGGTGACAACCTGAATCCGGATGAGCGTTTATATCCCAACCGGACACTAAAAGGACTATTTTTCTTTTGTTAGAATTAATCTCATTCCAGTGATATATGGCTTCTTTTATGATTTTGCGTTCATCTACTACATCGGATGGTGAAACAATCATTATATTATAGCAGTTTGCATTAAACATACTTTATCCTTGAAAATTTTTTACCTTTGTCGCTTAATATACTTTTATATTTCTTAGAAAAGAGACTCTCTAGCGGGTTTAACGATGCTATCGTGACGCAAATCACGCTAATTGAAAAATGAATACGGTTATAATACGACCACGTTCCAGCGGTATACAAAAAAAGTCGGACCTCGGGGCGGGGTGTGGGGTGAATATGGGGGCATTTTACCCCCATTTGGGGTGTTTGGGGCTGGTCAAATAGCTTTCTTTATTATCTTTTTCTTAAAAATAAGAACAGATTTTGTTCCTATGAATGAATCGGATGTAAAAGTAAAAGGGCCTGGTCCCTATTCGATTGCGCGGTTGAAACCGCGATTATGGTGGATGCCTTATCCATCGAGATTTTGCTTTCAAAAAAAGTTTGATAATAGGAGTAAGAAATGAAAACGATTAAGAAAATTGGCCTGGTGAGTGCTGTCGCGTTTGCGATGTTTGCGCTTTCGGCTTGCGATGATTCGTCGTCGGCATCGAGCAACGGACCTGATGAAAATGCCGCTGTTGATTCTTCATCCTCTATTTGTAAAGATTGTGATGACGAATCAAGTAGTTCTGCTAAAAAAGTTGAATCTTCTGATAATCAGAGTAGAGATTCTTCAAGTGATGCCAAATCAAATAGTTCGTCATCAAAAAAAGAAAACACAAAAAACAGCAGTTCGTCTCAAAAGGCAGGAAGTAGTAGCTCCGAGTTTGTCTTCAAACTTTGCGAAGATGGTGATACTTCATCGACAGTTCTTGCCGGTAAAATCTATTACAATAGCTGCAAAAATGGCCAATGGAATCAAGATTCCATTGGTGAATATGTGAAACCCAAGGTTTACCCGAATATGGATAGCGTATTTGGGTCGGAGTTTAAAGCATACGGCACGTACGAAGATTTGCGTGATAACAATGTTTACAAGACTACCAAATATTATGAAAAGTTCCAGCAGAATGGTGGAACTGTAATAGACAGTTTTACCGTAATGGCTCAGAACCTGAATTACGCAGAAATAATGATTGACAGCACCACGACAGTATTTGATGACAGCAAGGTCGAAAAACGCTGCTACAAGGATGACCCCTGGTATTGCGACAACTACTTTGGTGCCCTTTACACTTGGAGCGAGGCTATGGGACTCCCCAAGGTGTGTGACAGCGTTGGTGTTGAAGAAAACCCCAAGTGTAACATTGACCTTAGTAAAAAAGTTCAGGGGGTATGCCCGACGGGTTGGCATGTGATGACGGAAACCGAATGGAAACACTTTGCCTACACAAACGGATTAAATATGAGTTATTCTCTACTATCTCATGCAGTATGGGAAAAGAAGAGAGGAAATAATCCTTATGGAATGTCCGTGCTACCAAGCGGTGATGAATACCCTTATAATAAAGTGTCCAGTTTTTGGTTCCCCTACGAAAAGTCTGAGAGTAATGGCGGAGTAGTTGATTTTACTATTGATGATTTCACAGTAAGTTCGGCAAGAAAGTATGGTTTTATGAGTATTCGATGTGTACAAGACGAAGGCGATACTTTTTTAAGGTAAAAACAAGAAAAATAAAGAACGGAGCAGACTCATGGCTAAGAAAAATCCGAACGACAAGAATCTAAACAATTACAAAATAGAGGCACTTGAGCCTCGTCTGATGATGGATGGTAACCAGTGGGGTAGTGAAATTCTGTCCAGTGGTTATGATGTTGTTGAGTCTGCTTCGGCTAGTTATGAAAAGTGGGAGTCTACCAAAATTGATACCGTAACACTTAAGGACGAAAACTCGGGTGAAATGAGTTTTGCGTCCATCAAGGATTTTCTGGATAATGAAAATATCCTTGAGAAAGGGATGAACTGGGTCAAGGATAGGGTCGCTGCTGCATGGAATCGGGTGTTGGCTGATAATAATCTCGATTCCACATCTGTTGTTTCTGCCGCAGATGTCTTTGACGAACTTGATGGAACTCTAAAAGACAAGGATGGGTGGCAATTTACAATATCTAGTGGAACGAATGATTTTACCGTAAGCGCAACATTCAACAGGTATTATGAGGTGCCAGATGACAAATTCCTTATTGCGGACTTGAAGAATTTTGCGGGCGTAGACCTTAAACTTATTCCACTGGATTCAGAAAAAGCCTTGCATGTGACGGGGACCTTTAGCTGCAAATTTGATGGGCAAAGAAGTGTTTCCTATACAACGAAACCAAATCTCAATGCAGAAATAGCCTTTAAGCAGATTATATCCAATCAAGTTGACCTAGAAGATTTGGAGGATGACTACGGCCTGGAACAGAGTTCTTCTTATTACGGAACACAGGGAAATGTGTTCAATTATTTATCATTTCCAGATTCTCCAAATGACGATGTTTCTGATTATTCTGCCAAAGTAGGAATGAATCTCGGAAGCGCTTCTCAAAAAGTAACAAAGACCCATTCTGGTGAATTGAATTTCTATATCGGGACGATAAACGATGTCACGTCACAGATTCTTAAAGGCCCCAATGAAGAAAAACTTTTCTCGAATGTCCATGTCAAATTGATATATGATGAATCGCAAGGGGTCTGGAAATGGGAAAATACTGCTATAGCAGCCTTAGAAAATTTTGATATGGGGCTGGTGCTCCGCAAACTTTCGGACCTTTCTCAATGGTTGCAATTAAATTCTACTGCAACTTCTGATAATCCGACACCTTTGCTATACGATTCCTTCAATGGAATATTGAACCAAAACGCCTCTGAAAATGCGTGTCTACCGAAACTGTTGAGTGAAGTTATTGAAAAAGCACCTTCGACATTGGTAGGTTTGTTTCAGTGTGCACAAAAATTTCACCCCGCTTATTTAACATACGATTCAACTTCGGAAAAGTTAGTTATTCCGTTTAGATTAAAGTTGCAAATGCCTGGATCGACGGACCAAACGCAACTGGTTGATGCGGAAATCGAAACAGCGGTTTCGTTGGCGACAAAGGCCCTTACCGATCGTGGTTTTGTTGTCCGTGATAATAAATCACTTGACCTGACTACAAAAAACATTATATTAAGTTTTGACCTTGTTGTTGATTTAGGAGATGTTTCGAGTAGCAAGGTGTCGAAAGATTCAAAAATCGTAGAGTTCCTGAACGAAAATGCTTTTGAAAATACTTTTGGAACGAACTGCGTCATTGCTGATAATGGGCTGGGTTTTGCATTCCCTGATAGTTCTACCTATAAAGCCAAGGATGATATCCAAGGAATTTATTTTACCGTATCGACAACTCCAAAGGATGCATATGCCTATAGTGATGCATATATTACTTTCAACAGCGATTTTTTAGCAGCTGTAAATGAAAATGAGGAAATTGAGCTGATTTTAAAGAAGAACGGTGACTCCGATGTAAAACAATCTTTCTGTTTCCATGCTTCTGGGACCATAGAAGAATTGGCTTCTGCAATTCAGGCTGAATTAGCGACTAACGAGAAATATCTAGAACATAAAAAAGCAACAGTTCGCTATGTCGGTAACTATCTTATTATTACCAATCTGGCGAAAGATTTTTATGTAGCATCTCTAGAAGTTGATGATGAGGGGGCTACAATAAATGAAGGTTTCTCGCAACCTGTATTTGTTGAAGTCTCAAAAAAAATGCCTATAGCAATTCCTTCGGCTGGGACAATAACACTCAGTATAAGTGGTGTAGATGATGTAGTAATAAGTCCAAACTTTTCAGGGGCGAAAAATGAGGAGGATGTGGTTCGTGTATTAAACCAATGTCTAAATGATTTTCAAGGAAATGATAAAAAATTTGTGGCAGAACTTAGGGATGGTAAGGTTGCGTTCCGTACAACGGAAGCCTATTGTGCAAGTCCTTTTACCGTCAGCGGCGGAAATTTAAGTGGGATTGGGTTTGTAGAAAATTTAACATCTAATAATTCATGTTTAGAAATTATTGTCGAAAGAGATAATGATAATAAAGAATTTAAGGCTGATATCAGCTTTGATGATTGGTGGTTGTCATCGGAAGGATTGTCTCAAAGGACGGTAGATGCTTTGTTAAGCAAAATATGTGGAGCATCTTTTGTTGGTAATCAAGAGACGGTATCAAATGTTTTGTCCTTTGATGAAAATACACTTAAAATTGTGGGGAAAAGCGGTTATACCATAAAGTTGATAAAAAATTGTAATGGGTTCTCTTTGGCGTCGTTGCTTGGGATTGCTGGCGAAAATACCGCCGATGCACCGGCAGACTTCACTGTGAATGTTTGGAAACTTGATGCAGAAGAATCGATTTTATACAAGAATTTCGAATTAAGTTTTGAACAGACTTTGACTGGTAATGCCGAAATAGACGCTAATCTAGGACTCATACGTAGCCAGTTTAAAAAAGACAATGTGAATTTAGAACATACGATCACATTGTCTATAAATGCGGAGCCGGGTGCTAATGAATCTTTTGAATTACCTGATTATAGAATCTCTGCTGCAAATGATTTGATTATTCAAAAAATACAGTCCGTAGGAGAACATTACAATAAATTAAATGAATTATGCTTGGCATTTAATCCAAATGAAATCAATCTTTCTATATTGAATGATTTTTCTAATTTATATAATTCTGCTAATTCGTTTATTCTTGCAATACATGATTTAAGCGAATATGTGGCAGAATTTTTGAAATATTTAAGTTCTGAAGAAAATACAAAATATGCGTCGTTTGTTGAATCTCAACAGTCATCAATAAACCAGGCTCTATCATCTTTTTCTTCCGTACGCACAGCACTTGAAAATGTTGATTTGAGTGTGTTTAGATCTTTTTTGAATAATCCTCAAAAACAAGAAAATATATTAGCAGTAACAACACAAGTAAACATCCTTAAACAGGTTGTAAATTCGCTTAATTCTTTAAATGCGTCCGATGTATTTGAGTCGATGAATACATCGTTAACCACGCTGATTCAAAGCATAAAGGATGGTTATGAACAAGGTGTTTCCGTCACCGTGTCAAAAACACAAGGCGGCACCCTAGTTCTTGAAGAAGTAGATTCGTGCGAATTGGGCTCAATTTCCTTAAATGATTTGCCATCTACTGAAGGTGTTGTTTCTGAGGCAAGTATTATATCGTGGAGCAGAATTCTTACGAATGAATACGCTTTGAAAGACTTGTCTATAACAACCGCTCATGATGTTTTGAAACAATTAGGCGACGAGTTCGGTGAAAAATTTTTAGGTAAGCCTAAAATAGGTGAGACTTCAACAACTTTTGATGGTCTTGTTTCAGAAAGTTTATTGTCTTCGAAGATTCCATTCATTGACCATTCTTTTATAGAACTTGCTGGCCTTGATACAAAATTGTATGAACTGTATAATTTGATGAACAAGGCTGATTCCCTTACTCTCCAAGATTTTGTGGAACAGTTGTCTGCTAGAACTGGTATAGGTTGTGTTTTGTCGATGATTGAATCTAACGAAACATATGCCATCGTTTTGAATTTTGGATGGTCCTATGCCATAAAGGATAAGAAAATTACACTAGGAAATCTCGGTGGTCCTTTATCCTTTATCGGAGGCGGAATTGATGTGGCTTTAAACGGTCACTTGAATTTTAATTTGCAGGCGAAAGTTGTTTGCTCGAATGGAAACGTATCAATTGTCTTCAATCAAACAAATCCGTTGGTAGATGCCTCTTTTACGATAGCACAAAATCCACTTTCTGGTAAGATTAATGTTAATATTGATGGAGAACAATCCTTGTCGCTTCTCGAAATAACGGGAGGTAGCTATATTGATGTCGGAGCATCTTGTAAATTTGGTTTTGGAACAAATACGTTCTTTGAATGTAAGGAAGCTTCCCTGAAAGTTGATGGTCTGCTTAACCTTTCTTTGCTTGGGGCGGACGCAGGTTCCATTGAGATTGGCTCAAGTTACGGGAATAATTCCATAAATCTGCTGAATTTAGGTGACTTGTCCTCGCTAACGCCACAGTTGATTTACTTAAGCGAAACGGACGAAGAAGCCGATACAATAAAAGGTAATTCTCCAATTTATGTTGATTTACATAAATTGGATATATCTCTTTCCCGTTTTAACCTGTTCGACAACCTGGCTTTGGTTGGCGATGGGCTCTCGCAACTTTTGCGCAAGGCGATTAGTGGCTTGAATAGCGAAGTCTTGCGTGATTCAATGAGAAATGTGCCTTTTATCGGGGACCGTATCATTGCCGCTGCGGATTGTCTTACCAGATTGGATTCCGATTTTGTGGAGCCGCTCCGTAAATTCCTGAATAGTACCCGAAACGTTGATGAAGTCGTGATTGCCGAGAAGTTGTATGATATTTTAAGTCAATACAATCTGTTTGCAACGGAATTAGACAGGCCTTTGGCAAATTTGGAAAATGGTGCGACAGAAACATGGGCTGACAAGGAATTTACTCATTGCTATAATGGAATTCAGTATTATAAGAATGAGGACGAGGCCGGCTGGCGCTTGCGTTTAGGTGGACAGTACGAATTGGACAGCAATGCCGATTTTGATTTAGGTTTCCCTGGATTAGGTCTCCGTTCAGAAGGAGGACTTAAAATTACCTTAGAATGGATGTTGGATATTGGATTTGGAGTCAACAAAAATACAGGAGCATTTATCCTGTTGTCCAATGGAAAAGAATTTTGGAGTGGAGAAGGTGAAAATAAGGCTCTTAACAGGTCTACATCCGGTGTCGATTACGAAGAAAATAAAGAAGGTTTAACGAATCATGTCGGTGACGACTTGAAGGTCTGGATTACAGTTAGTACGAACGATGGCTTTGAAATAGACGGCTCGTTGGGCTTTTTACAGATGACGGCGACGAGCCATAATTTTGCAGGGGCTTCTGCATACCTTGGCGTTGATTTGAATGATGGAAGGAATGACAAAACAGTAGATGCTGAGACGGATGGCAAAGATGATTATGGAAAAGACTCTGTAATAAATATCTATAGCCTCGCATCAGAACTTTCTGTAGAGGCAAACTTGCTTGCAAGTGTTAATATTGATGGTTTGGAATTAGAATTGGGTATAGGGGATGGATCGAGTGCATTTCCGAAGTTGACTGCTGAATTGAATCTTGACTGGTCTGCTTCAATTGGTGGTGGCGAAGATAATGGGCTCAAGTTGTTGTCTTTGAGTAATCCCACCTTTGATGCAGGAAGTTTTATCTCGGATACTTTTGGGTCTGTGGTCAAAAGGATTCAGAGCGTAATAGGGCCCATACAGCCGTTAATTGATTTCTTGCAGGCTGAAATCCCTGTTTTGAACAAGTTGCCTGCTGGCAAGATTCGGATTACTGTCCTTGACCTTATCAAGATGTATGGCTCCAAGAACGATATGGACTTTGGATTCTTGGATGACATAATTGCAATTAATAGAATTGTAAAATTATTCGATGAAGGCTCAAACAATAATTTGTGTAGTGATTTGCTCTTGAAGTTGCCAGATCTAATTTTATATGAAGATGCTGATGGTTATGATTCTAGTAATGGGGATAGGCAAAAAAGAACAGAAGCAAATACATCCAGCATGAATTTCCTAAATGGATTTTCGGACAATCTGGATTCGTATATACAAACTCTTCGTGAAACGTTTACTCTTTCTTCTGCAACGAATACTTTTGACTGGGGAAACTATCAAAGTAAATTTAACGCCATTATGAGTGACTTGGGTCGCATTATTAATGAAGACCATCAAAGTTCATCTTCTGCAAGCGCTTCTTTTTCAACAAGTGGTGGCGGCGGGTTTGCTTTCCCGATTCTTACCAACCCATTGACTGAAATTGTTGGTCTTTTCCTGGGTAGGGAATCTACCTTGGTGACATACGACATGTCACCGCTAAGGTTCGACTTTGACTGGAAAAATAGTTACCCGATTGTGGGACCGCTATGTGCCGACATTGGTTTTAATTTCGGGGCCTGCATTGACTTGGAGTTTGGGTATGATACACACGGATTGCGCCGTTGGAAAGAAAGTGGCTACAAGAATTATGCGGCTTTGATTGATGGCTTTTTTATTGCGGACTGGAATGATGATGGCAAGGACCTTGCCGAAGTTGTATTCCATTCCGGTGTAACGGCGGGAGCAAGTATTGCTGGGCGTGCTGGCGTCAATGTAGGATTGAATCTGGATGTGAATCTTGATTTTAAGGACCCGAATAATGATGGAAAAATCCGCCTTGGCGAAATGGCGGATATGTTGAAAACGAATCCAATAATGATATTCGATGCTTCTGCTGATATAGAAGTGGAAGCCTATGCATATTTGGATTATTTCTTTGGCCGAAAAAAATGGACTTTGTGGAGTAGCGATGCGTTTGAATTATTCGATACCGCTTCTAAAAAATCTAATACGCCAACACTTGTTTCAGACAATGGAGATTACCTTGTTGTAAATGTTGGTGATTTTGCGGCAGGCAGGAATTCTGGTAATCTGAGCGATGGCGATGATGTCGTAACGATTGAATTTACGGGTGCGAAAAAGTTTAAAGTTTCTTGGGAAAATTATTCATCCGAAGAAATCAGTCTTGACAAAGACTCAAGTAATCCCAAGAAAGGCATCTGCGTTTATGCGGGAAAAGGCCGTGACGCAATCACCATAAAATCATCAACGGAAGTATCTGCAGATGTTATAGTTTATGGTGGAGATGATAAAGATTTAATTGATGCCTCTGGGTTGACCCTTGCTGCAAATGGGAATGCCATATTAATCGGGGATAGCGGCCTTGATGTTATCAAAGGTGCTGGTGGTTTAGGCAACAACTTCATATTTGGAGAGACCGCGCGATTTGTAAAGGACGACGATAAGGTAAAACTTGCCGAGGCCTATCCCGATGTAGCTTCTGCGGAAACCAATGTTTTGTTTGGTGGAGCGGGGAAAAACTTCATCTTCGGTGGGGCTGGTAGCGATATACTCTATGCCGGGGATTTCGCTAATACCTCCAACTATCTGTTTGGCGATGGTGGTAGAATAGAATACAACGAAGACAATCTCCTCGAAGTTAGCCGTTATGATTTGTTTGACGAAGGTGGCGATGATTTAATATATGGTAGTGAATACCTGGATTGCCTATATGGTGGTGCCGGAACAGATTGGATTGAAGGTCTTGGCGGTGATGATGAAATCTATGGTGGTCAGGGTAATGACATCTTAATCGGCGGAAACGGGACCGATACAATCTACGGGTATGATGGAGCCGATGTCATATTTGGCGATACGCCTGCTGAGCCGAACATGGTGATTGCTGGTGCTGGTAATACAGTAGGTGCTCTGCCTTATGCCTATCTATCATCGGATTACAAGAATGACAAATCTTCACATCCGTTGTTTTCCAGTGCAGGATTGGTGCTAACAACGCCTCAACAGCATTTTGTTAATCTGCCTTTTGAAAAAATTAAAAGCATTGTTTATTCAGGAGAACAAATAAACGTTAATAAACTTACGGTTCTATCAAAAATACTTGGGTTAAATGAAGATGAATTAAAAACTAATGACTCATATGATACAACCAAGATAGAATCTGCAATTTTAAGCAAACTCTCCAAAGTCCAGGATAATGAGGGCCTGTCTAATTCAACGGATTACATTTACGGTGGCAACGGTTCTGACATCATCTTCGGCGATGACGGTAAGGATGAGACTGATTTGCTGGAGAATGAAATACTTGTTGGCGGCAACGATGTCATTGAGGGCGGTGCCGATAACGACTTTATCGACGGCGATGCCGGTGACGACCGCATAACGGGCGGTTCCGGCGAAGATATCGTTTACGGTGGTCAGGGTAATGACACTCTTGATGGTGGTGCCGGGAACGATATCGTGTTCGGTGATGATGGAATTAATGGATTTGCGACAGACCAGAAGGGAACTTCGGGTTTATTTGCCAATCAGGAAGATAGCGAAGCGAGAAAGAACCAGGGACTCATATTTGGAGAGAGCATCAATTCTTTCGTAAATAATTTCGGAATCAAGGCAGATGCGAAGTCGAATACAAGTGGCGGGGCCGACACGATTATTGCCGGGAATGGCAGCGACATCGTGGACGGCCAGAGCGGCGACGATTCCTACATCGTGAACATGATGGGGGGCGGCAACCGCGCCTATACAAACGTGATGGATTCGGGTGAAAATGACGCGTCCGATTCCTTGACCATCAACGGAACCGTCAATGCCGATGAATTCCTGATTCGCGCGTCGGACCTCGGCCTGGGCATGGTGGCGTCACTGCCGGAAATCCAGACAGACCCGAACAGCCCTGTAAGCAGGACCCAGATCGAGCGCGTGAACTTTTGGAACGTGGGTGGCGAAAAGACCGGTGTCGAAAATCTCGCCGTGAATGCCGGTGCCGGAGACGACAAGATTTCCATTGACGGGACACTTTCTACAATCGCTATCGATGCTGGTGCCGGTAACGATACGGTAACGGTCGGCCAGATGTTCGATTCAAAACGGACGACCGACGCAAATCTCAGCAACGTGCAGCCCAAGGATGTTTTCGGGACGACGGAGACGACCCAGGGCTACCTGAGTAACGGCGTAGAACACGCAACGTCCATTGTCGGTGGTGAAGGTAACGACACCTTCAACGTGTTGCACAACAAGGCGGCGGTGTCGCTTTCCGGTGGCCTTGGCAACGACACGTTCAATGTTGCCATGTTCCAGGAAAAGCTTGAAAACGAAACCACGTCGATTGTCGAGAACGGCCCGGTCACGCTGATTGGCGGAGCGGGTATCGACAAGATGAGCATCGCCGGAAGCGAAGGGGACGACACCTTTGTGATTTCTCACGGCCGGATTTTCGGCGAGGGGATCGATGTGCAGACGGTGAGCATCGAAGACAAGAATGTCTACGGTGGCGACGGCGACGATTCCTTCTATGTGCTTGATTCTGAAGCGAAGGAAATAACGAAGCTCTACGGCAACAAGGGTAACGACAGTTTCTACAATGGTGGTGTAGGTTCTGCCGACATGCCCGCGTTCCTGACGGCGACCGCGGTGGATTCCGGTGCCATCAATGTCGTGTTCGTGAACGCGAACGACACGACGAAGGTGCTTGACACGCCCACGGCCGTATTGCCCGAAAACGGAAGCACGGTCAATGCCTACAGGGTGAAACTTGATAGGGCTCCCAAGGCGGGCGAGACCGTTACGGTGACGGTATTCGCTCCCGGGGCGACCACGGAAGCGCATGGACGCGGCGACCGCGAAATCTGGCTTGTGGACGGAAGCGGAAAACTTTGCAAGTCAATAACGTTCAAGTTCGCCGCCACGGCGACGGGCGACGGCGTTGTCGCCTGGGATTCCCCGCAGTTGGTAAAGGTGAAGGCCATAGGCGATGCGGTGCGCGAAGGGGACGACTACTTCTCGCTGCTGCACAATGTGTCGCTGACCGCGACGCAGACGAACGTGGAAGCGTCCGTGGTGAAAACCTGCAAGAACGCGCTGGTGTTCCTTGACGAACCCGGTACGCAAACGACCGTTGACAACAAGTTCTCTGTGACGCAGGAAGTCGTCGTGACGGCTTCCACTGGGAATGAAGTCGCTGTGGACAATCTTCTGTTGCCTCCCGCTACGAGCGGGATAAATGCCTGGTATATGCAGGACGGGGCCCCCGTTTCCATTGATGCGGGGAGATTGTCTATCGATGAAGAAGTGCTGAAAATAAATATAAATTCTCTGGGATTGACGCCCGGCACGAGGATTTATTTCAACTACCAGCATAGCGAAGTCTTGCTGGATGATGAAAGTGTCGTGCAGATGGCCTACAGCACCGAGGGCATGACCGATATGCTTGAATTTACGTCTGCGGATGATGGGACGAAAAATTCCGTATGTGCCGAGAGTCTGCTTGGAACCATAGACGCGGACAATGCCAGGTATGTCTACAGGACTGCGGGTACCCAGATAATTATCCTTGACAAGGTCTCGCTCAAGCCGGTTTCCCTCAAGGGGAATGTATCATTCCAGCCGGTGGACGGCTCCATCGTTTACCCGCAGGTGACGATTTATGACGAGGAGAATTCCTTCCAGAATGTCTCCAAGGAAGAAATCGCGCAGCACATGCAGGACAACACGATTGAAAAAATCAAGGGCGCCCTGTACGAAGACGGCATGGGCAAGGAGTTCAGCCTTGGCGATGTCGGCCCCGCGATGCTCCGTTATGGAACTTCGACGACTCCGACAACCAACGACGAAAAAAATTCGGCATCTGCCGAGGACCTTGCCGCCTGGGCCGCGGCTGCCCAGACCGCAGCGCAATTTGACGAGAGCCAGAGCGTGGACCGTGTTTTCACCAACAACATGGGAAATGCCAAGGCGGGCGTAAAGAACGACCTTCAGGCGTTGGAATCTGTCGGGACCATCGACCAGTCCGTGATTCCGGTGGCGGGCGGTTCGCCGGTTATTCTCAATTCCCTGCCCGATGTGCAAAAACAGGCCGACACGGAATGGTTCAATTCGGACTCCGAGTCGCTCCGCTTTACCCATAAGGACCTGGCGGCAACCGACGAGAACCGTATCAACACTGGCAACATGGAATACGGCGAATACAACCTGGGTTCGGGCGCGGACACGGTGGATATCTACAAGTCCATCTACCGCGAGGACGGATTCCAGACCTTTACCGTGATGAACAGCGGCGAAGGTGGCGATACGATCAATGTCCACAGCTACCAGGATGGCGAAGACGACCAGCTGGTGATCAACGCTGGCGAGGGCAACGACACCGTGGATGCTTCCGGCGAGGACGTAACCAAGGAAGGCCTTATCGTGTTCGGTGGCCTCGGCGACGATACCATTGACATAGACAGCGACAGTTCCCTTGTCTTCGGCGACCGTGGCCAGGTGCTGTACCACGACGATGATGGCAACGTGGTGACACGCCTCGGCGACGACAGGACCGGTACACCCGGCGTTGATGTGGAAGATGAAGAATGGAATGCTGGCGGTTCCGACTATGCTACAGGCAAGAACAAGGATTCCGAAGCCTACTGGCAGACCGACGGTGTTCGCCGCGGCCCGAGCATTGCCCGCACGGTGACGGAAAACCAGGGCGGAAACGACGTGATAACCCTTGCCGACGGCAGGAATGTCGTTTTCGGCGGGGTGAACGCAACACGAACCGTTCCTGCGGATACTAGCAAGCATGAAAATGAGAACGAAGTCATTTCGACTGGCAATGGCAACGACCTTGTATTCGGCGATGACGGCTATGCCACCTTCGGCGGGCATGCCTCTATTGCCGAAGCCCTCGGGCAGGATAACGCCCCCGAAGTTCGCACCGAGGCGACCCTCAGTTTCAACTTCCAGGGAGCCTCGCAGACTGGGTTATCTTCGGAAGATGTCGCGGGCGCGGCAGATTTCGCGAAGGCGAACTGGAACAATGTGGGCGGGAACCTTGCGGGCACCTACGGCAACGATGACCGCGAGGTGGTGCGCTTCGACGACGGCACCCGCGCAAGCGCCGTGAGCGTGAGCTACGGTGGCATCGAGAGCCACCGCAACACGGATACCGACAACCGTATCAACCTGCAGGCCTACGGCCACAACTTCGCGAACGCCTCTACCGACGCGGATGCGGCGCTGATGAACGCGGGCCTCATGACCACGGCCCCGAACGCCCAGTGCGACAACAGGCTCGAAGTCGTGGTGGATGGCCTTGCCCAGTACTTTACGGAATACAGGGTTGTGGTCTATCTGGATATACCGGATTCCCATTCCGCGCCGGTGCATAGCGTGCGCAAGGTGAGCCTGTATGTGGGCGACTCCAGTGATGCCCTGCAGAGCTTCTATGTGGACGATGCCGAAGGCGAAAATTTTGACGGCGGCTACGAGCGTGCCACAGCCACGACGGCATCCGCGGCAACCTACGCGAACTATGCCGTGTTCACGGTATCTGCGGCCAATTTTGCCGACAACTTCCGCGTGGTTATTGAGGACGCGTTCCCCGACCAGCACCCCAACGGCAAGAACCTGCCGGGAATCGCGGCCATACAGGTGCGCGGCGACCTGCATGCGCAGGATGTGGCCGTGTCTACGCAGTTGAACCTCGGTGGCGACGATACCGTCTCGACGGGTGGCGGCGACGACATCGTCGTGGGCGGTGCCGGTAGCGACTACATGGCTACCTTCGGCGAACTTGCGGGTGGCATACGCGACAACGACCTTGTGTTCGGCGACAGCGCCTCGCTCCGGTTCGAGGATCGCCTGGGCACTGGCGATACCATGGTGTCGTCTGCCCGTAGCCTTGACCCCGCCGCGGCAGACCTTGTCCAGGGAGTCGGCTTTGACGACCGCATAGTGACTGGTGACGGCAACGATACGGTTGTTGGCGGTCTCGGCGGCGACAAGATTCTTGCGGGTAGCCAGTCCGAACTCACGCAGCTGGGCATCGCGCAGGCGTTCTTTGGCGAAGAGGCTACGGCGGAAAGCCTTGACGCCGCGAACGGCCCTGCCGCCATCCGCGACCTGGAACAGCTCAAGGATGCGACGGTGGATGGCCGCAAGGTGCTGAGCGTCAACTTCACGACCCGTGGCGCGGACGATTCCACCATGGCCTCGGGCCATGCGGGCGTTGTGCACGACACCGGATGGAACAACCTCTACCTGTACAACGGCCACCTGTACACGCACGAGGGTAACGAGAATTCCACGACGCCCGTGCTGCGCTACAGCGAAGGCGGCACGGTCACGGACAGTTCCGTCGGGATTTCTTTGAGTTCCTACGATTCGGGAACGACTGACCAGGGACAGAACGGGAGCCTCGTGTTCCGCACCTCTACCGAACTGGACGGCGACACGGCCAACAGCCGCCTGTTCGCGGGCTACACGGCCGCCCAGCAACAGCAGGACATCCATGTTTCGCTCACGAACCTTTCTTCGTTCCGTGGCGCGGGCGGTACCTGCGACGTGTATGTGTACCTGGGTGCCGACAACTCCGACACGGACGCCCACAGCCACATCTACGAAATCCAGGGTTCCGAGGATGGTAGCCGCTACCTGAACGACTGGAAGGGTCACGCCTTCGACGGCGACTATCGCGAGGCGACCTGTAGGAGCCGTAGCGATGCGCTCGCGAACCTTGCCGTGGGAGCCACCCCCATGGTGGAACTCATCGGCAACTATGTGGTGTTCCACAATGTTGCGGGCGATACTTTCGACCTGTACATCCGCAACCTGCACACGGAAGGCGGCCAGTGGCCCATGAACATGCCGGTGATTGCGGCTATCCAGGTGGTGGCGGGCTCGGGCAGGGCCGATGCCGCCGTGGGTGGCGACCATGACCGCGACCTCGTATTTGGCGACAGTGCCGCGCTCACATTCGATATGGATGTGCCGTATGCCGCCGGGGAAGACCTCGCGGACTTCGCGAACATCAACCGCGTGAACGAGGCTTCGTCCCTGGCGCTTTCCGATGGCCTTTATGCCCTCGGTGCCGATGATGCCATTTACACGGGCATGGACCGCGACGTGGTTGTGGCGGGCGAGGGGCTCGATACGGTGACACTCGGCTCGGGCGACGATGTCGCCCTTGGCGACAACGCCTCGCTGGTGCTGGAGCACAACAACCCCGTGGGCGTATTCCGCCCCGATGTGGAAACGGTGCTCGAAAGCAACAACTACCAGGCCGACAATGCGGCGTATCTCGGTTCGCCCACGGTAGATGCCTGGGATATCCAGGACAAGTTCGAGGATGGCGATGTGCCGGGCGTGACGCTCGAAGCGTCTGCAAACGGCGGCACGGATACGTTCACCGATGCGACGGACAAGGACTGGACCGTGCAGCAGGAAGTGACACCGGGCGAACTCTCTGAACCGATTGATGTTCCCGCCGCGGGCGTACCGGTGGAGTTCCGCGAGGGCGATACCGTGCTGTTGCGGATAACTCCGTCGTCCCCCTGGTACCAGCACCGGCTCCAGATTGGCACGGAAGGTGGTGGCACAATTCCTCCGCTTACCCTTGAATGGGTAGTGGACGGTGTCACCGTGACGGAGTCGGTGTCGAACCCCTACTGGAACGAAAAGGAACTACCCGCTAATCCTAACGCTGGCACTTACTACGAGATTCGCGTGACCGCCCTTGCCGCCGGTAACGCAAGGTTCACTTTCATTTAGTTTTTACTAGCTTTGGAACGCAAATGCTGAATTTTCTCGAAACTACAAATGTCGGGCCGATTAAGCGGCTGTCGGTTAGTTTTGCCAAGCGCCTGAATGTTCTTACTGGTGACAACGGTCTAGGCAAGACTTTTTTCCTTGATACGGTCTGGTATGCTATGACCCGCAAGTGGCCCGCCGAGGTTAACCAGAACCTGTTCTCGGGCCTTGTGGGTCGGCCGCAGGATCCAACTTCTGAATCCTTTATTCGGTTCAATCTGACAACCGAACACGATAACCATGTAGACTACAAGGCCACCTTTGACCGTGCTGAACAGGGGTGGGTAGGTCAGGTAGGCAGGCCCTACAATGCAGGGCTTGTTATTTACGCCCTTGCTGATGGTAGTTTCTGCGTCTGGGACCCTGCCAGGAACTATTGGAAGAAGGGGGCGACCGCAGACATTCAGGAACGCAGGCCTGCGTTTGTATTCTCTTCGCGCGAGATATGGGAAGGTCAGAAGGATGGCGACAAGTCGGTCTGTAATGGCTTGCTTGCGGATATGCTCAAGTGGCAAGACCAGAAGGGCGGTGAGTTTAGAATCCTTGAAAATTTGCTGGTGAATTTATCCCCGCCCGACTTCAATTTGAAGATTTCTGCACCGACGCGCCTTTCTGTTGACGATGTTCGCGACATTCCGACCATAGCCATGCCTTATGGGGATGTTCCTGTGCTCCATGCGTCTGCGGGTATTCGCCGGATTCTTGCTTTGGCTTACTGCCTTACCTGGGCCTATAGTGAACACCGCAAGGCGTCTCAAATTCGCGGGGTACCGACAGCTTCGCAGGTGACTTTCTTGATGGATGAGGTGGAAGCCCATTTGCATCCGCGCTGGCAGAAGAAGGTTCTCAATTCAATCCTTGCTGCTATTGGTGAAATGTATGGCGAGGGGGCCGATGTGCAGGTAATAGCCTCTACACATTCGGCCCTGGTAATGACTTCGCTCGAAGATACCTTCGACAAATCGCTTGACAAGTGGTTCGATTTCGATTCCGTCGATGGTGGCGCAATCAGTTTTGAGGAGCGTCCGTTCGAGAAGATGGGCTCTTCTGATTCTTGGCTCACGAGCGAGGCTTTTGATTTGACCTCTCCTCGTTCGCCGGAATCCGAGGCATTGCTGAAAGAAATGAACGATGCGCTGCGAGAGAATTCGGGGGCTACCCCAGAGCGAATTCGCGGACTTTATGATAAACTTTTGCAGAAACTTTCACCTTTGGACGAAGATTTATTCGTTATTCGACACATTTGCAAAAAGAAGGGCTTTATAGAATGATTCCTGTAAGGCCTCAGATAGAACCTGCCGATTTTGACGATAAAGTGCGTAAACCGGGCAATGCTTGGCTACAGGCGCACCCAGATGTGGATCCCAGCAAGTACAGAAATTTTTGGACGGCGTGTCTAGGTGAAATGGCTGATCTCTATGGCCATACCTGTGCTTACTTGGCGATATACTTTGATTCCGTATATGGAGCCGATTCTGTGGATCATTTTATCCCCAAATCAGATCCAACAAACGGAAAAAGGCTTGCTTACGAATGGAGTAATTACCGATTTTGTTGTCTTGGCGAGAATCGCAAGAAACGGACCAAAGTACCGCCTTTGGACCCGTTTGACCCGCTTATGAAGCAGGATTCGTTCTTCATCAATTTTGCGGATGGCTCCATCTACCCCAATCCCGGTTATGATGAAACCTATAAGCAGAAATGCTGGGACACGATAGAGGCTTTGCAACTAGACAGGCCCGAATGCCGCAAGATGAGAAAAAGACACTTCAAAAAGTATGCCGACAAAAAGGTCTCGCTTGATGACTTGAAAGAAGACTCTCCCTTCGTTTATCAGGAAATCGTAAGGCAAGGCCTTTAATTTGCGGTAGCCTGTTTTGTATAAATTGGTTCGGCCAATTATCCAGTTTTGCAAATTTACCCGTTTATTTCAAAAATTTCGTAAAAAAAATTTAGTCAGGATCATTAGGACTTCGGATGATGAGAGGTTCATTTATTATGCCGCCACAAATTCGACGCGGGGCAAGTTTGGCGTCCGTAAGTTCCTGCCAAATTTCTTCAATTAAGGATTCTCCTGCATCTTGCGTGAGAACTTTGCCTAAATACGTTGATTCTGGGAGCAGTGTTCCGTTGTATTCCCGAGAGAAATTATGCTTTCCGAAAATTTCATCTCTTTCGGGTGTTGTCGATTCTCCTGAATCAGAGTCGATAGAGATTAGCATCCACTGTGAGTCATTATCGTCATTGATTTTTTGGAAAATTTCTGCTGCTTTCTCCATGTAATCATCATTCCACATAGAATCTCCTTGTGCTTTGATTTGTTTATAGTATAAAGATGTCTTTTTATTGGTGTAAATCCAATAACTTTATTCAAAAAAACTTTGCAGTGTGACGTGAATCACGCTGGTTTTAAAATGGGTAGTGTCAAGGGTTTTTCGCAAAAATAGTTTGTTCCAACATCAGATCTAGGCT
>NZ_MWQL01000029.1:0-24495 GCF_002210325.1 Fibrobacter sp. UWB1 | reverse complement strand
ATTCCAAGAAATCTCTTGGACCCGTCACTAAGCACATCTCCGATTCCTTCAATCTTCCCGGCGGCCTCGCGGGCCTCCGTTTCGCGTTCGTTTGGGTTTGAGCCCTCTCGTTCGCGGGTGAGGCCAATTATAGAACTTTACGCCGTGTCCGTCAAGGGGTTAAGGCAAAAAATTTTGTTTTTTTTCACTTTTTTCGCTAATGACTAGCTATAGTCTGCGTCGATCACTAGTTATCAACAATCTATAAACCAAAATTTTCCCTGAGCTACAATTCCACCGTCATTCCAGCGTGCATTTGTTCGGCGCGATCGCCCAGGACCTCGTGCAGGATTTCAAATGCGCGGTTTCCGGTGCAATGCCCTGTATAAATCTTCTGGACATCCAGTCCGCGCAGGCGCTCGGCAAAAGCGCGCACGACTTCATCTTTATAACGGAACAAGTGGAATCCGCCGAGAATCGCATAAATCTTTTTGCCGGGGAACGTCGCCTCGATTTCTTTTACGATATTATCTGCGCCACCATGGCTGCAGCTGTTCATGACAAACAAGCCCTTGGACGCATCGAATACGAGACTTTGTTCGTGATCGAAACTGTCGTAGCGGTACTTGCCGTTTTCCTTGACCGAAAGATGGGCACGCTCGCCAATCGCAGAGAGGCCCGGTGTCTTGTGCGGCACCAAGTACACATTCGGTGCAATCTGCATATCGCCTTCAGCAAAGCGGATGCGGTCTGCGAAACGCTTTAAAAAGCCCTTGTGAATTCCAATGTATTCGTGATAAGTAAACCGACCAAGCAATTTGTGCGCATGGTAGCAGTTTTCGCCCGCACCCTTGCGCAAGTAAAAAGGAGCAATCTTGTTCAGCGCAAAGAACCTGGCCATGCCATCGCTATGGTCAAAATGCGCGTGACTCAAAATGCCCATGTCGATCTTCGAAAGGTCCACGCCCATTACGCCCGCGTTTTTTGCAAACAAGTGCGACGCTCCCGTATCGAGCAGATAACGCTTGCCTTCGAATTCCACGTACACCGACAAGCCCCATTCGCCAAAGAGCTTGCGGGGGCCACAGCAACTAGCGATGTTATCGATTAGAACTCGAATTTTCATATTGCAAAAGCCGGATTATTCACAGTCGAGGCAAGTCCATTCAATGACGCCATCGCAGCCGTCTTTAGTGCCGGAAAGGCGTTCGCAGGTATAGCTTTCGATGTCGATCAGGAACCCGAGTTCGCCCGCGTTCTTGGTGCAGCACCCGTCGCAATCGCTATCGGCACACTTGTCGTAAACCACGGCATCGATCGTGTAGCCACCCTTGCGGAGTCTAAAGGTTTTTAATTTATATGTATTCCAATCTTTTTCGTGAATGGCGATAATGTTATGTTCACTGACCCATTCTTCGGTCTGCTGGTCTTCGAGGCCCGCAAACCAGCCCGCCCAAGTGCAGCCATTATAGTCTTCACATTCTTCGCTGCCGGGTTCCGGCCAAGAAGTATACCATGTAAGGGCAGCCCTATTCCATACGGTGTCAGCCGAAGATTCGCTAGATTCGATTTCGGCACTTGATTCTGGTGCAGATTCAGAACTACTTGATTCCTGAACAACTTCGGAACTACTAGATGCAACATCGGAAATACTGGACTCTTGGGCAGAAGAGCTTTCCGGTGCTGGCGAACTAGAATTATCGTCACTGCATGCGGCGAGCAAAGCAAGCGCAAGAATTGCACTTCCTAAATAAAATTTCATTAAGCCTCCTTTTTGCCCAAGCGCTCTTTAAAGTAGTTTTCCGTCGCTAAAGGCGTTGCCTACGCGGCGTTCCATTACATAGTAACCGTGGCCTGCGGAATCGTAGCACACCGGCGCGAGCTTTTCGACCGAGAGTTTTCCGTTCTCATCGAGGACCGATTCATCGGCGGTCACGTTCACGATTTCGCCAAGTAAAAGTTCGGATTCCTCGTTGTAGCTTATGAACTTGCATTCCAATGCGAGCGGGAGTTCTGCAATCAGCGGGGCATCGACATGAGCACTCCTGATAGAGGTGAGTCCAGAATGTGCGAACTTGTCGGCGACCTTATTGCCCGACGTAATTCCCAGGTAATCGATGGCCTTGATGTTCTTTGCCGTCGCCATGCTCACGGTAAACGCCTTGCGGGCCAAAATATTCGGCATGGTCTTATGGCTGTGCGCCACGTAAATGGCAACCTGGTTTGTATCGCTAATGGAGCCCCAAGCGGCCACCATGGCATTCGTAGAACCGTCTTCGTTATACGTCGCAATCACCAAGGTAGGCTGCGGGTACAAGTAAGCTTTAACACCGAGATCTTTACGCATTGTTTACTCCTTTTAAGTTCTTGATTTACAAGATATAAAAATTTTCTGATTTCATCGCTATTTTTCTCTATAACACAAAGTGTGTTATTTAGAATCAAAAACTTGAATTAACCGACTAAAAATCAGTGATTTTCGTAAAATTCAGCGATTTTTGTGTTATAAAAACATTGACTTTTGCAACTGCAGAATCTAGTTTTATAGATATGAAGTCGGTCCTCGAATACAGAGATTACCACGCATTTATGCAGGATTACTACGATTCCCGCAAAAAAAGCGGAGCATTTTCGTGGCGTGAATTCAGCAAGAATGCCGGTTTTTCGTCTTCAAACTACCTGAAACTGGTTTGCATGGGCAAAAGCAAACTGAGCAAGGTCAAAACAGCCCAAGTTGCCAAAGCCATGGGGTTGATTGGTCACGAAGCCGAATACTTTGAACAACTCGTTATTTTCGGAAATGCCATAAAGGATAGCGTCAAAAAAACAGCTTTCTTGGAAATGTCAAGGATTGCCCAAGAGCACAAGGTTCGCGTTATCGATAGCGATGCATTCCTGTACTACGAATCCTGGAAATACCCCGTCATTCGTGAACTTGCCCCCATGATGCCCGACGCTCAGCCACGAAAAATCGCCGACGAATGCAAAGAGTATGTTTCGGCTGAAGAGGTCCGCGACATTCTCGCTTTCTTAGTGAAAGCAGGATTCCTCAAGAAAGACGGCAATAAAATTTATTCGCAAACCGAAAAAGCTGTTATCGGTTCGCCAGAAGCCCTCCCGATTGCCATTCGCGAAATGCACAAGGAAATGGGCAGCATGGCCGTGCGTGCAGTAGACCGATACAACGCAAGCGAGCGCTACTTTACTGGAATGACGATCGGTGTTAACGAAGAAACCTATTCACGAATTGTTGACGAAATCAACATTTGCGCCAAGAAGATTGCCGCCATTGCAAATGAAAGCGATAACTTAAACCAAGTCTACGGACTGAATCTTCAACTTTTCCCTTTCACAAATAAGATTGAAGGAGAAAGCCATGCTTAACATTAAACAAAATTTCTACATGGCGGGAGCAATTGCCCTTATTGCGCTGGCCGCCTGTTCCTCTGACAGCCCTACCACTGCGGGCTCCACGACTATTCCGAATGCGACCGCCGAAGTCAGCAGTTCTTCGAACGTCACATCCTCAAGTTCGTCTGATGCAATCATCAATGGGCAAGACATCGTTTTCACAACAACAGCAACCGCAAAAAAGGCTATCCCCCAAGGAGAAATCACCATCTATGGTTTGGAAAATGGTGCACAAGCATCATGTTCTATCGGTAAAAATGCCAAAACAAAATCATACACAGCAAAAATTAGCATCATTAACGGGAACGCCATGGAGAGCACTCTCTCTCTGCGAAACTTCGGTGATACCTGTAAGGATCTCCTGAAATCATTCAAAGAGTCCTGCTCTTCAGGCGTGGCATATGCAGCCCCCGATGCAGAATGTAATCAAAGAGGGGACCTAAAAATATTCTGTAACGCCTCCAAGACCAATTCCGTAAGAATATGCAATGGTTCCGATGATAACTGCGCCACTGCAGAAGCAGACTCTACACTCAACTTCAACGATATCGTTGATGAATTCTCAAGACAAGCCGGCGCAATATGCGAGAGCATTGCAGATGGCTTTGACACTGCCACATACAACCCGCAGACATCGAATTCCGACAGCAGCCTAGAGGTAATCGAAGATTCCCTTCCCACTTTACCCGTGGCAGCAGACGTTCCCGTATTTCAGAACCTCCTCGCTCCTTTTACAGCCAACAACGAAAAGGTTCTCCAATTCGACAGACACGTAATCGCATATAATACGGCTCTTTCTCCCAGTTGCGAAAACATCATGGTTTCATACGACGAAAATGAAATGATTATTCCCGTGAAACCCATCTCCGGCGAAGCCATTGCCGAATGTTTCCCCAAAACAGCACCGGTTCTAGAAGAGAACCATCTGACTGAAGACGGAAAGACAAAATTTTACGCCGTAATCACCAGTATGGGCGAATCTCCGCAGGTTCTAGTTTTGAACAAATTTACAGGCGAAGAAATCAACATCTATGTGGTGTATCCCGGGAACAACTGTTTCCTTAACGCAACCGGTTCCATTGTCATGTACCTAGTCGCCGACACCGAAAATACCGCCATAAATAAAAACATAATTATAACCGGCAAAGAACTCCGTAGCGAATCATGGAATTGCGACGAAAAGGGAAATTTCCCTGACAATGTCAAGCCTTACGGCGAATGGTACCGAACTGATTTAGCCCTTTAACTACCTAGAGCCATCCCTCAGTCTGAACGCCACGCAGGCGATGTCGACGACACGCGGCAGGCTCATTTCGCGGCTCATGCCCTGCGGCAAGTTTCGGAAGCCCACGTTCTGAATTTTTTCGTAAAGCTTCTGGATAGTCGCAGCAACAGAATCACCAGCGGCAGAGGCATCGGACGATTCCGAATTACTGGCCGCGTTCTGCAACAGATTCAAAAGCACAAAGCCCGCCCCCAGGCGCTGCTGCTTGTCGACAAGCGTGTTGAGGCGAGAGGTGTCGGACACCAGGAACCCGATTTGCAACAAAGTATCGCCCGCGAGTTTCACCTTGACCTGGCGCTCGACCGGCGAGGTGGGGCGCACCGATTTTTGCAAGGGTTGCATGTAGCCTACAAACGGGCGCGCGCTTGAAGACGCGACTGTAGACTGTTGCGATTCCGGCGACTGCGAAGACTTTGCGCATTCGGCCTTGTAGTTTGCCATGATGACGATGTTGTCGGCAAGGTCGAGGTAGTCGCCGCAAGCACCTGCCACTAGAATAAAACTGTAGCCCTGCGCCGAAATTTCGCGGATGCGGTCAGTCAAGGGAATCAAAGGTTCGCGGTCATCGCCCAGGAGCTTGCGCACGCGGACATCGCGGATCAAAAAATTCACCGCGGACGAATCTTCGTCGATCAAGAAAGTGCCAGCCCCCGCTTCCATAGCCTCGAGCAAGTTCGCGGCTTCGCTTGTTGAGCCCGACGCCGAAAGCGTATTGAAATTCTTGGTGGATACGCCGCCCGGCAAGTCTCGCACAAACATCGACAAGTCTGTGCCACGCACGCTGCGGCCGTCTTCGACGCCCACGCGGAGTGCAGATTCATCAATCACGATTCCTTCGCGGCCATCACCCGGAATATGCGGGTAGACCGCGCGGGTCAAGGCCTGCAGCAAAGTCGACTTTCCATGGAAGGCGCCACCGGTAATCACGGTGATTCCCTTCGGGACTGCCATGCCGCGGATACTGCGCCCGCACACGTTCAAAGTCACCGCCATCTGTTCGGGAGCGGTAAACGGCACCGCGCCCTCGAGCGGCAATTCGCTCAAGCCCGATGCTCGCGGAAGCACAGCGCCATCGGGCACGAATGCACACAGCCCGCGGGCTTCTAGCTCGGCCAGAATCTCCTTGCGTTCGGCAAGTACGCGGTAATAATCTTGCAAGGCAGCCTCGTCGGACTTGCTGTAATAAAGCCCTGCCGACACCAAGTCCGGCATAACCATTGTCAAGATTTCGGCAGCGGTTTCGGCCTGGATCTTGCGGCCCTCGCCCGGGAGCCTTACCTGCAGGCAAGCCCGGAGTTCGCCGTTGTCAATCCACAGGGAATTTCGCACCAGCATCTCGGGTCCAGCCGTATCGAATACGATTGCGGCGTCTTTCTCCGGATACTTTTCTTTAACCAGTCGCGAAAGCTTGCGGTGCAAGAAATCGCTTAGCGCCAGGCGACGCTCAAAGGTACCGCCCCATTCGCCCGCATAACCGAGCATCGAAAGATTCGCCTTGATCACGACTCTAGAGGCCGGTGCATACGGGTCGCCCTGCACATGCAGGAATTCCAGCGCAAAGTCGCCAAAATCCCAGGGTTTATCTGCCAGAGACTTGTACAGACCGTAATTTTTGCCGTTTAAAGTGCGAATTTTCTGGTAAAGGGCTTTCATGCGATTGAAGATAGAAATTAGTAGAAGTTGGTAGAGCTTAGTTGGTAGAACTTAGAGAAAAGAGCATATTCCTAAGATCTAAGTTCTAAGCTCTAAGCTCTTTTTTGCCTTATTTTCCCCAGGTATCCAAACTTTTTCATAAAAAAAAATTAAATTCCTTGAAAACTTTATATTTTTAGAACAAACAAACAGGAGAAATCCATGAAAAAGCTTTACGTTTTTGCGCTTTTGGTCGCATTCCTCTTTACCGCTGCCGTCGCTGACGACGATCCACCTCCGCGCGGTAAGGCCGCAACCATCACCATCATCACCAACCCGCCTAACAGCGACGTGTTCCTCGGTGGCGAACCCCTCGGCAAGAGCCCGATCGAAAACGTGAGCGTCAAGTCTGGCCGCCAGACTCTCGTGGTGATCGACCAGGGTTACGAACTGGTGAACCAGCGCGTGAACATTTGGCCGGGCAACGACAAGCGCAATGTGTTCGACTTCGGCACCAAGATTCCTAAGGGTGCTATCAAGGTGACCACCATTCCGGGCAAGTGCCTCATCTACATCGACGGTGACAACGCCGACAAGACCGACGGTGCCGCACTCACCATCAACAACCTCGATGCCGGTGACCACGTGATTCGCGCCGAATGCTCCAACCGCAAGTCTGCCGAAGCTCTCGTGACCGTGAAGGGCGAAGAAACTGTCGAAGTGACTCTCGACGCTTCCGGCAAGAAGAAGAAGAAGTAATTTCTCTCTCAGTGGTTTATGCCATCAGGCCTCCGACTCGAAGTCGGAGGCTATTTTATTTATATTTAATTGCAGATTCATTTCTGGAGTTTTCATGAAACGCCTTTTATTGCTCGCAGTATCTGCACTGCTTTTGTGTTCTTGCGCAAACAAGTCCATGACTCGTTACGAAACGCTCGCCCCCGTCCTTAAAAAAGAAGGTTTCGAGGGCACGATTGCAAAAATCGAAAAGAAAAAAGAAGACCTTTACGGCGAGAAGAGTGCCTTCCTTTACCATTTTGACGAGGGAATGCTCTACCATTACGCCGGCAAGAACCAGGAAAGCATCAAGCACTTTGCACAGGCCGAACAGATTTACGAAGACCTGTACACCAAGTCGGTTACTAACGAAGCCGCGGCGATTGTCACCAACGACAACATTCGCCCCTACCGCGCACGCCCCTTCGAAGTACTGATGATGTACCAGTACCAGATTTTGAACTACCTCGCCATCGGTGATTTAGATGGTGCCTTAGTCGAAGTCCGCAGGGCGCAAATCGCCTCCGAAGCACTTTACCAGAAAGACAAGGAAAAGGTGAACGACAACGGCTGGCTGCGTTACCTGAGCGCCATCGTTTACGATATGGCCGGCGAAGAAGACGATGCCGCCATCGCCTACCTGAAGGCTGCCAAGGCATTTGAAGAGGGCAACGTGAAGATGCCCAAGGAAGTCTGGGAATACATCAATGAAAGCCTCACCAAAATGGACCGCGCAGACGACCTGAAGAGTCTCAAGACCGAAGCGCTCGCGAGCACGCCCAAGGCAACGGCCGCCCGCACCAAGGGCCAAGAAATCATCGTGGTGGGTTACGCTGGCCACAGCCCCATTTTGGGCGAAATGTACCTGTCAGGCACCTATGTGAGCGGCACCGCCATGAACCTCACCTATAAAGACGGCAAGACCGGAAAAATCAATACGTTTACCGTTTTCGCACCCCCTGTTGCAGGTGCCGGCAGCAATACATTCCATGTCGGGTTCGCCCTTCCCGAAAAGAAGGAATTGCCCCAGCGCACAAGCATGTTCAGCGTAAATCTGGACGGAACCATGCGCGTCTCGCCCGAAAAGGTGGCCAATATTGATTCCGAACTCGAGCAGAACATGAAAGACGAGAACGCGACCACCGCGGTCCGAACCATTACCCGCGTAGTGCTCCGCACCATCGCCGCCCAAAAGGCCAAGTCGGCAACCAACACGGGCAACGGGATCTTCGACCTCGTGAAAAACATCGCCGTAGACGTGGGCCAGAGCCAGTTGGAACAGGCAGACCTGCGTATCGGTCTATTCATGCCCAACACCATCAACGTGACCCGCATTCCGGTCGATGCCGGAGACCACGAGGTGACCATTTCAGCTCTGGATGCTCAGGGAAGAGTCATCGGGGACTACAAGTTGGGCAAAATTAAGGTCGGTAAAGGGCAGAAAAAAATTGTCGTCGTTCCCTCGATTGACTGATTTTAGTATTTTATGAAAAAATAACATCCGCTTTTTGAAATAATAATGTAGTTTCAAAGGCAAAGTTTAAGGAGCAAATATGAACTTAAAAGCTTTAGTCGCTGCTGGCGCTTTGCTCGCCACCCAGTCCTTCGCCATTGTGGGCGTCGGCTTCCACTATGCCCCTGGTTTTGGCACCAAGATGAAGTCTGCCGAACCGGCTCCTATCGCCAACAACATTAATCTGAGCCACGACGGCTTCGACGGCATGATGCAGGGCTTCGGCTTCAAGGCATGGATTGACCTCCTCCCGGTGATCGACATCGAAGCTACCTTGAATATCCAGTTCGGCTCCTACGACGCATCTCTTTGGGTCGATAATCCGGCAGACGGAACCGTCAACGAAATTCCTCTCGAAATTGAACTGGGCGGCACCCCGTTCGGCAAGGCAAACCCGAAGTTTGTCGCCATGACCGGTGACCTCTCCATCACCTACCCCATTACGACTTTGCCTATCATTCGACCCTACATCGGTGGCGGTCTTTCTTACCACCTGAACAGCTTTGTCTTGAACCAGAAGTTCGCTTCTAGCTTTATTCAGCCGAGCACCTTCGACGAAGTCGCAGCAATTGTGCTTGACCAGACTATGGACAACGACGCCAAGTCCCAGGCTCTCCAGGCCAAGGGTCAGGAAATGAAAGCCCAAATCCAGGACAAGGCTCTTGACGAAGGCCTGAACACCAGCATCGGTGGTCACATCTTGGTGGGCCTCCGTGCCAAGCTCCCGATTATCCCGATTGCCGCTTACGGCAACTTCAAGTACTACATCGGCGGTGACTATCCGAGTGAAGTGGATCCCGGTAACATGACCGTTGAATTGGGTGTCGGACTCGCAATTTAATCATAATCCCAGGTAAAATAAATGACGACTGAAAACACAAGCACGACCAAGATTCTTATCATCGAAGACGAAATCGCCATTGCCGAAGGCCTGATCGACCTTTGCAAGCTGAATGGCTACAACGTTAAGCATTGCGCCGACGGCGAAAGCGGCCTTGCCGAAGCCCTCTCCAAGCAGTACAACCTGGTTCTTCTGGACTTGATGCTCCCTGGCATGGACGGCTTTACCGTCTGTGACAAAATCCGCGAACAGGACAAGAGTCTCCCGATTATCATTCTTTCCGCAAAGAACGCCGATGACGATATCATCAACGGTCTCAAGTACGGTGCAGACGACTACATTCCGAAGCCGTTCTCCGTCCCGATGCTTTTGGCCCGTATTGACGCCGTGCTCCGTCGCAGCCGTCAGACCATGGAAAACGAAGGCAAGCTCGTCGCTGGCAGCCTGCGCGTGAACTTCCGCGAATACACCGGCACCCGCGGTACCGAAGAGCTCGCCTTTACCCGTAAGGAAATCGAAATCCTTGAATACCTGTGGCGCAACCGTGACCACGCCGTTCCGCGTTCCGAACTGCTCCGCAAGGTCTGGGGTTACGAAAACGCTGATTCTGTAGACACCCGTACCGTGGACATCCACATTACCAAGCTCCGCAAGAAAATCGAAGACGATCCTTCGCATCCGAAACTCTTGGTCACCTTCCGTGGAGAAGGCTACCAGATGCGTTCTGCACCTGAATGCGACAAGTAAAAGCTAAAGTAGCTTCGGCTCTAACGTACTTTAAAAAACACCAGGCAATCATCATGGAACGCCTGGTGTTTATTTCCATTTTCTTGGTCATCGCAATTCCTCTGACCATCTTGTTCATCAAGACTTACGAGCAATCCACGGCACTCGAAGAAAAGAAGGTGGAAGAACGCATTGACTCTGCCTACGAGAGCCTTCGACTCAGACTGTCTTCGGACTTCAACCTGGAAAACAGCCGTTCCTACAAGGACTACGGCATTTTGAACTCGATTACCGTGATTGGCGGCAACAGCCGACTCTTCTCGGAATTCTTCTCGTTCCCGGATTCCAGCGGACCGTACTGCGACTTCGACTCGCTGTACCGCCAGTGCCGCAAGGGCCTGCTCGGACACTTCCAGATTTCGCACAGCGGCGAACTCCTGACGCCGTTCTACCCCGACACCAGTACCGGTATCGGCAAATCCATGTGGGACAACTTCTCGTTCGACGACCAGGAACAACGTAAAAAGACGCGCGACCTGATCCAGTACTTGCTCATAAAGCTCGACATTCGAAACGGGCTTCCCAAGCGCACTGTGCAGACGGTGGACTCTACCGAAGCGATTGACCAGCTTTACGACGAGATTCCGGACTTGCAGATTCCCACCCGCGTGGAACTCACGTCTGAAGAAGAAGCCCTGACTTACATGGCCGAAACTGCCAAGAACGATACGACCCTCACGCCAGACATTCCCGTATTTACCGGTAGCAACACGAACGTCAACATTAGCGACTTAAAGATCCGCATGACGTCGGACTACATCGTGTTCTTCCGTACGATTTATATCGGCATGCTCCCGATTGTGCAGGGCTTTGTCGTCGACAAGAACATCTACCTGAACTACATGACCCAGGAAGAACAGATTGCGTATGCCAAGTTGCCTTACGCCATCGAGCTTGTTTACGAAGACAACGTGCTCTTGACCATCGGCAAGAAGAACGCCGAATACGAACTGAGGACCAAGCGCCCGCTGCCACCGCCCTACGACAAGATTCTGTTCAAGATGTACTCCAGCGAAATCAGCGGATCTGCAGACTTGACAATCCTGTTTAGCGGCCTGATTCTCTTGATCGTGATTGCGGTATGCCTGATTACCATTTACCGCTTTACGCAGAGCAAGGTGGCCCTTGCCGCCAAGCGTCAGGACTTTGTGTCGGCCATTACGCACGAACTCAAGACTCCGCTTACCGCTATCAAGATGTACGCCGAACTATTGCAGAATTCCTGGGTGGCAAGCGAAGAAAAGAAGCAGCGTTATTATGGCCAGATTGCAAGCGAAGCGGACAGACTTTCGCGCCTGATCCAAAACGTGCTTAATTTGTCTAAACTCGATGGCAACCGCTGGAACGTACAGCTGCGCAAGGAACGCCCGAAGGCCGTGCTTGACGACTTTGTGGCGACCTACAGCAAGAACATCGAAAAGCAAGGGTTTGAGCTTACGGTTTCGACCGATACGGATGCCGACAACGTGGCGCTCCTGATCGACCGCGACGCCGTGATGCAGATTCTGATGAACCTAGTGGACAACTCGCTCAAATTCTCGAAGAACGCAAGCTACAAGATGATCAGCATCGAGCTGCGCGTGAACAACGGCGACATGTACCTTGCCGTACGCGACTACGGCCCGGGCATTCCGGCTTCCGAAATGAAGAAGGTGTTCCAGGAATTCTACCGCGTAGAAAACGAAATGACTCGTTCTACAAGCGGAACGGGTATCGGCCTTTCGATGGTGAAGAAACTCTGCACGCTCACCAACATGAAGATCGAAATCGAAAACGCGGGTCCTGGTCTGCGCACCAAGATTCACTTCCCGCCGCTCGACATCTATTAATTCCACAATTTGAACATTATTTAACAAGCTTTGTAAAATTCGCCCCGGATTTAAGTCCGGGGCGTTTTAAGTAACAATTATCTAAAGAAAATATTTCATCGCGGCGATGCAATTTTTAGTATTTTTTAGGACGCCAAAATACATTCTTATGGCAAACCGAGGAGCATGTCATGACTCAAGAAGACATTCTTAATAATCCGGAAAAGTACGACCTTTCCATCGAAACCGTTGGCAAGGGAACTTTAAAATCGCCCATGAAGGGCGTTCCGTTTGTTTCGGAGTCTGACCGAGTAAGCCTTACGGCCGACATTGGCCGAATCCAGAAATTCTGCGAATGCGGAAAGGCGATTCCGTCGCTCGAAGCGGCCGGCCCTCGCGAAACGATTTTCCACGACCCCGCCTGGACCCGCGCAGGCATCGTGACTTGCGGCGGCCTCTGCCCCGGTCTTAACAACGTGATCAAGGGTCTTGTTCAGGTACTGTGGTTCGACTACGGCGTCAGAAACATTTTCGGCATTCCGTACGGCTACCGCGGTTTGAACCCGGCCTACGGATATTCCCCGATGATCCTGAACCCCGACGTGGTAGACGCCATTCAGGAAGACGGCGGTACCATTCTCGGGAGCTCCCGCGGAAACCAGGACGCCAAGGTCATGGTCGACACCTTGATGCGCCTCAACATTAACGTGCTGTTCTGCATTGGCGGTGACGGCACGCTCCGCGGCGCCCACGACATTGCCGAAGAAATCAAGAAGCGTCACCAGCCCATTTCGGTGATCGGCATTCCGAAGACTATCGACAACGACTTGAATTTGATTGACCGCACCTTCGGTTTCGAAACCGCCGTGCTCAGCGCCACCGACGTGATTACCAGCGCCCACAACGAAGCCAACGGAGCCTTTAACGGCCTTGGTCTCGTGAAGCTCATGGGCCGCGACTCCGGCTTTATTGCCGCCTACGCCGCACTCGCCACGACGGTCGTAAACATTTGCCTGGTACCCGAAGTACCCTTTACGCTCGACGGACTCTTCAAGGCACTCGAAAGCCGCTACAGCAGCGGCAAGACGCATGCCGTGATCGTTGTTGCCGAAGGCGCCGGACAGGAACTGTTCAAGGACCAACCCGAACGCAAGGACGCGAGCGGAAACATCTTGAAAAACGATATTGGTGAATTCCTGACACGCAAAATCAAGGAACATTTCGACAAGGTCGGCAAGGAAATAAACATCAAGTACTTTGACCCGAGCTACATGGTCCGTAGCATTCCGGCCCAAGGTACCGATGCCATTTTCTGCTTCCAGCTCGCCGAAGCCGCCGTACACGCCGGCATGGCCGGCAAGACCGACATGGTCGTCGGCAGCATGAACAACGCATTCTCGCACGTTCCAATCGAATACGCCGTCAGCGAACGCAAGAAGATCAACCCGAACGGAGTGCTCTGGCACGCCGTTCTCGGCATCACGCGCCAGCAGGACTACTTCTCCGGTAAGGGGAAGGGGAAGTAACCCTTCGCGCATTCCTGACCCCGGCACCTCACGCCGAAGTCACGGAATTTGATGCTTGGACAAAAAAAGAGGAAACAAAAAGCAATGCTAAAGCAAGAAGACAAGGTGTTAATCCGCACTGCACTCATGGAATATCGCTATCTTTTATTCAAGACTTACCACGGTACCGACGACGAAAAGTCGCGGATCGCCCAATTGAATAAAGTACTGCAAAATTGGCGAGTGTAGTTTCTGTTAAGGGGAAAATGAAAAAAATCCTGGTCACATTGCTGATGTCTGTTGCAAGCGTCGTATGCCTTGCAAACGAAGACCTGCGCATTGCCGATTCCTGCTATAACGCCCGTGCAGAACATGCCATTGGCGACAAAGCGAATCCCAAGAACGCAAGGCTCATGATCGACAGCTACCGCAAAGCCATGAACGACGTCTCCGTCGAAGAAAAGGCTACCGAAGGCTACGTGAAGAGCTTGTTCTTCGCATTCCGCTTTGTGCATTTCGAAAAGCACCAGCGCAAGGCAAAACTCGACAGCCTAAAGACTATCAGCGAATCCGCCTACCAGAAGTTCCCGAAGAACAGGGAAATCGCCCACGTATACGCAAGCGCCCTTTCGATGTGGGGCAACGAGCGCGGTGCCCTCACCTCGGTCAAGGAAGGCGTGGCTACCACCGTGCGCGATGTGGCCATTATGGCCGAAGACTACCAGGTGCTGGGGCGTGCCCACTTCGTGCTGCCCTACGTGCCGCTGGTGCTTTCATGGCCCGACAAGAAACTTGCCGACAAGTACTTGAGCCTCGCACTCGAAAAGAACCCGCGCGACTTGTACAACTATTACTTTTTGGCAGAACTGCGCTTTGACCAGAAGCGTTACGCCGACGCGCTGAACATTATTGACCGCGGCCTTTCGCGCGGAATCCGCACCAACTTTTTCCTTGAAGACAAGCGTGGCCGCTGGCACCTGAAAGAACTCCAGAAACAAATCAACGCCAAACTCGACAAGAAATAAGCTAAATCCTTTAGCGAAATATATAACGCAAGAAGGCCGCACCCCCAAAGGTGCGGTCTTCTTTTTGCCGAGAGAGTTTCTTTGTTCTAATACAGGGACCTAGAGGCCCAAGTCAAGCGCGTTTGCCTTGCCGCGGCGCACACCCCACAGGAAGTCCTGCGTGCGGTCTACCACGGTCTTGCTGCCGACCTTGATGCGGTACGCAAGTCTTGCAATGTACACGCCGGTCGATACCAATCTGCCGTTCTTGGCGCGCATGTTCCAGGCGAGGAACAGCTTGCCGTTGTTTTCGAGGCAGGTGCCCTGGCCATGATTTTTGAACACGTCGTCATTGCAAGTAATCACGTTAGAGTAGCTGTTCACAAATTCACCGAGGCTAGAGTAGTAGGTCGCTTCGTAGCGAAGTTCCGTACTCTGGGCCACTGCCTCTACGATTTCCTGAATGTCCCTTTCGCTTCCGCTGTTGTACTTGCTGACATTCTTGGAATCGATCATGTGATTCTTGTAGGCGTCGACAATGACCGGGTCAAGGTCGAATTTCTTCTTGGCGTCGTCAATCGACATCTGGCCCGCATCGACGGCGGCGATAATCTGTTCGATCGAGTAAGACTGCGTGGCGCCGGTTGCCTGGTCGACGACAATCACCTTGTCTTCGAAATTCTGGACGGCGTTCTTGATGCCTTCGATTTCGTTTTCGACCAGTTCGGCCATGTTCAGGTCACCCAAGAAATGCCCCTGCGTGCCGTAAGCGGCTGCGGCCTGTTCTGCGTTGAGAATCGAGGGATCCTGAATCACCTTCGGCACGGTTGCAGATTCGCTCGTGATAATCGTCTTTGCACTGTCGTAAGAGGCTGAACCAGGGTCAACCTTCACGACACCCGGGCTGGTCACATTCACCTTCTGTTCGCCGGTAATGCGTACCCACGGGTTGTTTGCGTGCGGCCCTACATTCATCATGTCCAGAGCGAAAGCGGCGCTCATTGTCGGAGCGAAACGCACGGAGTCGCCCACGGCCGGAATAAAGTCGTTATCGTTTCCCTTCGGGAAGATGAGCGTCCACTGGTTCGGAGCAGTCGCAGAGATATCACTTGCAGACTTGACGGCGGTGCTCATGATTCCGTTATTCCATATATGGAAATTAAAGATGTCAGAAGTCTTTTCCTTGTTCTGAATGGCTTCGCTGAAACTGAGTTCGAGCTGCGTGTTGCCATCCTTCATGTAAGAAACTTCAGCCTTGGTGACGATAGGTCCGATCTGGTCTTGCAGCGCGCCATCTGCCGGGAACACGGAGCGCTTGCCGTTGTCGGTATAGGTGTACCAGACCTTCACAAGGCCGGTGTACACCTTACCGGTGGAATCACCCGTAAAGATTGCGCTGTTGAAGCCGCTGCCATTTGCAACGATAGAAGCTTCGTTAGAACCCTCCCTGTAAATAGCCTTGTAGGCGTTGCTGAATCTTGCGTTCTTGGCAGAATTGAAGATGAACTTGACAGAGTCGAGCGCATTCTTGCCACCGAGCGTGCCATCAAACTTCATCCAGATACTGTCGCCGCGGCCATCGCCGTCGCGGTCAAAGATTTGCGCAAGCTCGATCTGCGGTACCGGCGGCAGCTGGAAGTTGATGCTGTTCCAGATTGCAGTGTTACCCGAAGCCTGGCCCTTCACATACAGGGCGCCACCCCAAAGTTCGCCGACAGCCTTCACGTAGAACGAACCCTTGCCGTTTACGAGCTTGACTTCGGTAATCGGGTTACCCAGCGAGTCGCAAGGAATCAAGGCGGCATCGTTGGTGGTCGGGTAAACGATATTGTCGTTGGCCCAGTCTTCGGCATATTGCACATAGACCTTGTAAGACTGACCCACCCACATCACAACATTCTTGTTCATGTTGAGCGGCAAGGAATCGCTACGAACAGTAGAACCGAGGACCTTGCCAGTGGAGTCGGTGTACACGATGTTCGGCAACGCGTAGGCGCCCACCACAAAGTACACGTCCTTGTACTGGGTGTTGTCGGAACGCAGCGTTACGCGCAGGTAGTACGTGCCCGGAGCAAGTCCGCGGTTATCCTTGATGGATTCCTTGTCAATCCTGAAGGAATCGAATTCCTTGTTCACGGTAATACCGCCGAACCACATGCCGGCCGTATCGAGTTCTACACCGTTAGAGGGCAGGTTACCGCCGAACAGCGTAAAGATGGAAGAACCGCGTTCCAGCGTGAGTTCCTTTCCGCCTTCGGTAAAGTCGCAGGCGAGCTTGTTCTTGCGGATCTTCTGCCAGACTTCCCTGTCGATCACGGACGGGTCGTTGGTCGGGTTCTTGAGCATAATGCTTGCTTCGGTCTTCAAGTCGATCGAAGTGTGCATACGGAAGTTCGAAGAACTGGTATGGCGTTCAGCGTAGAAAATATGGAAGGGATAGGTTTCACCCGGAGTAAGGCCGAGGGTATCCAGATCCACGGCACCGCGCACCTGTGCGTGTTGGCCGCCAATGTCCACCACCAGCTTGTTGTTAATGAACACCCACACGTCGTCATCACCCAGGAAGTCGAAGTACTGGCCCGGAATGTATTCAAACGTGGCGTGTACCTTCATGGTAAAGCCGAAGTTGTGACGCTTGTTGTCGCTACCGCCAGTCAACTGGTCGAAATAGGGGTTCGGAATGGTACCGGCTTCGTCGAGGTACTGGAAGTCGTCGAGCAGGAACATGCCGCCCCTGTTGGCTTCGTTACCCTTGGAAATTGCATCCTTCGAAATTTCGGCCAGCCAGAAGCCCTCTTTATCCATAGAGATGTAGAGGTCGCGGCAAGTCATGTTGGTGAGCTTGTTGCCCTGGGCATCGACTGCCAAGGATTCCGGCACAAACCAGTAGGCCAAATGATCGGTAATCGTACACTTTTCGGGGAACGGAGTTGCCGGAACCGGGACGCCGTTCGGACCGAGCTGGGTGTCGACCATGCCAAGCATGGGGCTACCGCTACAGCCACCGGAACCGAAGTCTGCGCTAATGCCGTATTCAGGGTTTCCGTTACCGCGGACGCCATCGCCCTTGCTGCCATGCAGCCAGTCGAACATCATGACCGGAAGTTTCTTGACCGGGCAGTCACCCAGAATGCCGGCAGGGTGTTCCGCGTAAACGCCGGGTTCGCCTTCCTGGTTGCCCTTGACCCAAACGGTATCGCTGAGGGCGGCCACGGAGTCGAGCTTGATTTCAGTTGCAATGGTGGGTTCAGTAGCCGTAAGACCATTCGCACCGACAAAATTGCCGCCGATGGTCTGCTTAAAATAAACCCCAAAGTTTTCGGCGGGGACCTTGACAGCCGCAATAAACCATCCGCAGTAGTTGTCCAGCGGAATCATGGCAGTCGGGGCGCCATCCACGTACACTTGCGCGTTGGTGTTGGTCCAAGGCGTAAAGAAGGCGACAACCTTCATGCCTTCGCCAACGGTGACATCGCCACCCGGATTGTCTCCTCCCGGGTTGCCCGGATTGTCGCCGCCCGGAATGCCCGGATTAACGCCGGGGCCAGTGGGAGTACGGCCACTGGTGAACGACCAGGTACCATCGTTCAAAATGGTGATTCTTGCCTGCTGCGAAGTCGGGTACAAGTCGCTAAAGGAAATGCCCTCCGGGACTAAAAGGGTCTGGCAGTCGACATCGCTAAAGACATACAAGTCGTAATTAGGCAAGGTCCTGCGACTATCAATATTGAATCGTTGATCCCGCTGAAGGCTAGAGCATTCCTTGACCCAAGAACCTTCTACATTGTTGTAAATAGCGTAATAAAGTTCACCTTCGTGAGTAGCTGTAAGCGTATACGTCGCCGCGAAAGTCACGGGGACAAGCAAAGCGAGCAACTGAGTTGCTCTCTTGAATAAATTACACCTCATCCACATCTCCTAGGGCCATAGGCCTAACTGTACGTACTTTTTACAATATTGTATTGTAGAAATAAATTTTTTTTTCAAAAAAATCAACTGGACGAGAACGGAAAAGAGTTAATTCTGCTTAACAATCGTGTAAAGGGCGTGTTTTGGGGACAAAATTCCCGAAAAAGACAGCGTTTTTTTTTGAGAACAAAAAAACGCCCTTTCGGGCGTTTTCCAAAAAATTTGCGATTTTAGCCTAAATTCCGAGGTCGATAGCGTTCACCTGGCCGCGGCGCACACCCCACAGGAAGTCCTGGGTGCGGTCGGTAATGACCTTGGTGTTCACCTTGATACGGAACTTGAGGCGGGCGATGTAGACACCCGTGGCTGCCAGCCGGCCGCTATCCGAACGCATGTTCCAGGCCAAGAAGAGCCTGCCCTCGTTTTCGAGGCAGTTCTTGGAACCGTTTGCCTTGAAGATGTCATCGTTACAGGTAATGATGCCGGAATGGCTGTTCACGTAGTGACCGAGGCTAGAATAGTAGATCGCTTCGTAACGCAATTCGGTCTTGTCGGCGACAGAGCTTACGATCTTCTGGACATCGGCCGGAGTGCCGCTCTGGTAGTTCTTCAGGTTTTCCTTGTTCAAAAGGCCGTTTTCGTAGGCGTCCACGATTACCGAGTTCAAGCCGAACTTCTTCTGGGCATCCTTGATCGACATTTCGCCGGATTCCACCTTGGCGATAACTTCTTCGATGGTGTAGGTGCGCGGAATTGTACCTTCCTTTTCGGCGGCCTTGGCTTCGTCCTTGTTGACGAGCTTGCCGTTGTCCGGATTCTGGACAGCCTTCACGATTTCGGCGATTTCGTTTTCCACGAGTTCGGCCATGTCGAGGTCGCCCAGGTAATGGCCCTGCGTGCCGTACTGTGCAGCCACCTGTTCGGCGGTAGGCACCGTTTCACCACCCACCAACTTGGGCACGGTCGCCTCTTCGCTACGGATAATGGCGCGGGCGCTGTCGAAGGCTTCAGATTCTGTCGAGAGGCTTACCACCTTCGGGCTGGTTACCGTCACCTTCTGTTCGCCGGTAATGCGAATCCAGGGGTTCAGTTCGTGCGGGCCGACCCCCACAAGGTCAAGCGCCATGCCGAGCTGAGACGGCGGCATAAAGCGCACGGAGTCTCCCACGGCGGGCACCACGTCGGTATCGAGGCCCTTCGGGAAAATCAACTTCCACGCGTTTTCGGGAGTGGTCAAGATATCGCTTGCGCTCTTGACGGCGCTGTCTTGCACGTTGTTTTTCCAGCAGTGGAAGCGGAAGAATTCGGTGTTTGCATCGGTGCCGTTAACGCCTTCGCTAAATTCAAGGGCAAGTTGTGTGTTGCCGTCCTTAAGGTACGAGACTTCGGCAGCGACAATGACAGGGCCGACCTGATCGGTGAGCGAGCCGTCTACCGGGAATATGGAAGGCTTGCCGTCATCGCCCGTATAGGTGTACCAGATGTTGACCAGGCTGAACAAGTCGCTAGAGTTCGTCCTGCGTCCGGTAAAGATGGACGGTTCAAAACCAGTCCCTTCGGCGGAAAGTGAAATGGAAATATCACCGACCTTGTATTTGCTGATCTTGTAGGCGACCTTGGTCTTCTTGTAGTCTTCGTTTTCTTCTTGGAAGATATACTTGACAGAGTCGATGACCGTGCGGTTGTCGATAGCCTTGTTCAGCTTGATCCAAATGCTGTCGGCGCGGCCATCGCCGGTGCGGTCGTAAATGTAGGCGGCCTCGATTTGCGGAACCGGGGGTACGGCAATATTGATCTTGGTCCAGTGAATTTCCTTATTCTTGGCGCCGGCAGTAGTCAGGGTAAGCACGCCGTCGACCACTTCGTCGGTCGCCTTTACAAAGAAGTTTGCGCGGCCTTCCATCAACACGATTTCGGTAATGGGCTTGCCAGTAGAATCGCAAATGGTCAGGTTCGGAGTCGAGGCCTTGACTTGCACCGCGATACCGCTGTAAATGGAGGCCCATTCTTCGGCGTACATGATGTGCACGGGGTAAGAGCGGCCAGCCCACATCTTTTCGGTCTTGTCGAGGTTAATAGGCAAGGTATCGCTAGACACGTCGCGGCTGAGTTCGTTACCGAAGGCGCTCCAGTATTCCGTAAAGTGAATCGTATCTTGCGTATCGAAGTCTACGATAAAGTAGGTGGAATCCTTGACGCTTGCAAACGCGAGGTTCGGCAGTTCGTAAGGTTCAATGGTAAACGGAATATCCTTGTAGTCATCCGGATTGCTCTTGAGGCGAACGCGAACATAGTAGTTTCCCGGCGGCAGGGCTTGCGCCTTCGTGATCGCCTTGGTATCGATGGTGATCATGGTGAAGTCGTTTGTCACGGTAATGCCGCTGTAGTAAGCGGAATCGAGTGTCTTGAGGGCGACGCCGTTCTTGTCGAGGCTCTTGCCGTAAAGGGTGAAGTTAGACGGGCCACGTTCGGTGTGCTGCTTTTCGGGGCTTGTAGAGAAGTCGCAAGCGAGAACCGTTTCGCGCACAATTTGCCATACTTCCTTGATAATCAACTTCGGGTCATCCGAAAGGTCGGTCAGGAACATGCTCGCTTCGGCCTTCAAGTCCATGGAGGTACGCATCTTGAAGTTCGATTCGTTGCGGTGACGTTCGGCGTAGAAGATGTGGAAGGAATACGTTTCGCCAGGAATTAACTTGTCTGCAGGATTGTTCTTGCCGATGGTGTCGAGTTTGACCTTGCCCTCGATCTGCGTATGCTGACCGCCGATGTCCACCACCAGCTTGTTGTTGATGAACACCCACACATCGTCGTCGCCCAGGAATTCAAAGTACTGGCCAGGCACGTATTCGAAGGTGGCCTGGATCTTCATGGTAAAGCCGTAGTTGTGCGTCCCATAGTCAGAGGAAATATTGTCGTACATGGGGTTCGGCACGGTACCGGCCGAATCGAGGAACTGGAAGTCGTCCAAGAAGAAAAGACCTCTTTCAGGGCTTTCCGTATTTTTCTGGCCGAACCAGAATCCGTCGTCGGTCAAGGAAAGTTCAAGGTCACGACAGGTGGCGTTGGTGTAGCTATTGCCGGCGGCATCGGTTGCGACAACTTCGGGCAAGAACCAGTTGCCGAGGTGTTCTGTAACTTTGCAGTTGCTCGGGAAGTTTGCAGCAGGAACAGGAACGCCGTTGGGGCCCAGTTCTCGTTCGACCATGCCCTTCATAATCTGGTGACCATTGTCGTTCTTGCATCCACCGGTACCGAAGTCCTGGCTTGTGGTGCCGGCCTGGGCCTTGGTGTTTTCTTCGTCGCTGCCATCGCCATGCAGCCAGTCGAACATCATGACCGGGAGCTTCTTGATGGGGCAGTCGCCGAGTTCGCCAGGGAATTCCGTATAGAGTTCCGGTTCGCTGTACTTGGAACCCACAATCCAGACGGTGTCGGAAATTTGCAGCAGGGAATCCAGTTTGATTTCCTGTTCCACGGGGATTTCTTCCTTGGAGGCGCCTTCGGCACCGATATGCAAGTCACCGATGGTTTGCTTGAAAGACACGTAGGCGTCTTTGGGGGTCAGTACGGCGCGGTATTCGAACCAGCCGCAGTAGGGACTACCCACCGGAGTGGTATAGTCGGCCTTGCCGTTCAGCATGATGACCACACCCGTATTGCTCCACGGAGCAAGGAAACGGATCGTCTTCTTGGCAGGTTCCACAATGACCGGTTTGGTCGTTGACTTTGTCAACGTGCCGTCGGGGTTAATCTGGAGCCAAACCTGGAACACCTGCTGGCTGTCTACGCCGTTCTTGTACTCGGGGAACAGTTCGGCGAGGAAGGGTTCGTGGCCTTCGTTCAAGTACGAGGCGCAGGTATCCTTGCCCTCGGCGCAGAAAGAGCCGAAACGCAACTGGCGCACGTCTTCTCTACCCTGTCGGTCGGAACCTTCAAGACGTTCCTGAGTGAAGCAGACTTTAAACGTACCGTCGTCTTCTTTGCTCAACTGCTTGTACTTGAAATTGGCTTCGTTATCGGCGTAGAAAAGGTTATTGCCATCGTAAATAACATGGGCTATGGCAACACAGTCCTGCGCAAATGTGTTAACAACTAAAAGGGTCAAGCATAATGCTAAACCCCGGAAAAAGTTTTTGCACTTCATCCGTTCTCTCCATAAATGTCCCACACACAAGACACAACCGGCATAAAAATAGGTTTTTTCGCAATACCTATCTGCAAATATTCCTTTACTAGGCGGTCTTTTTGCGAATTTTATAAGGTTTATTGAGAGAAGTTCAATAAAATCCACTAATTAAATACAAAAAGCGAGGCCTGCGGGGTATCAAAATCCTAATTTTTAGGAGGAATTTACAAATCAACAGGAGTTTTTTATGAATCGAGTTTATCTGGTCGCCTCCGCCAATATGGAAGCCAAAGTCAAGGAAGTCATGGACGCAGTTGCCGGTGCCGGCCTGATCGCTACCGCCTACAAGCCCTGCGTGAACGGGGCCGATGCCGTGAAGGAACTGAAGGCCCACAATTCCGCCGTGCTCATGGAAAAGATCGCGGCCGACTTCCTTTCGCAGGACTTTGATTCCGTAGACGCCGTGGTTGTCGAAGGTGCCCAGGGTATGAGCGACGTGATGGCCCAGAAGTACAACGACACGCTCGCAACCGCCCTCGATGCAAAGATTTATTCCGACAACGAAGACGCTGACCTGTTCTGCCCGAACCGCATTCTCTTCTGCCCCAAGTGCCTCGCCAAGGACTTGGCTGCCGAACCTGCCGAACGCAAGACTAGCCAGGCCATGTTCCGCGCAGGCCTTCTGTTGAAGGCATCCAAGGCCAAGAAGCGCATCGTGCTCCCTGAAGGTTCCGAACCGCGTACCGTGCAGGCCGCCAAGCTCGTGATCGACCGCGGCATTGCCGTGCCGGTGCTCATCGGCAAGAAGGACGAAATCTTTGCCGTCGCCAAGGAACAGGGTGTCGCCCTCCCTGCTGATATTGAAATTATTGAACCGTCTGCAGAACTTGCCGAAAAGTACGTGCCGACGCTTGTGGAACTCCGCAAGTCGAAGGGCATGACCGAAGACCAGGCCCGCGCAGCACTCGCAGATAACGTAATGCTCGGTACCATGATGCTCAAGATGGGCGAAGTGGACGGCCTTGTTTCTGGCGCTATCCACTCCACCGCCGACACCTTGCGCCCCGCCTTGCAGGTGATCAAGTGCGCTCCGGGCGTGAAGTCCGTGAGCTCCGTGTTCTTTATGTGCATGCCGGACAAGACTTACATTTACGGCGACTGCGCCATTAACCTGAACCCGACCGCCGAAGAACTCGCCGGCATTGCTCAGCAGTGCGACGACACCGCCAAGGCCTTCGGCCTCCCGAGCCGTGTCGCCTTGCTCAGCTACAGCACCATGAACAGCGGCAAGGGCCCGGATGCAGACCTCGTGCGCGAAGCCACCAAGATCGTGAAGGAAGCCCGCCCCGAAATGCTGGTGGATGGCCCGCTGCAGTACGACGCCGCGACCGTGCCGAGCGTCGGCTCCCTCAAGGCCCCGGGCAGCACCGTCGCCGGCAAGGCAACCGTGTTCGTGTTCCCGAGCCTCTCTGCAGGTAACATCGGTTACAAGGCGGTGCAGCGCAGTGCCCATGGCACGATTGCCATCGGCCCGATGTTGCAGGGTCTCGCAAAGCCGGTGAACGACCTTAGCCGCGGCGCCCTCGTGGAAGACATCGTTTACACGATTGCTTTGACCGCTGTCCAGGCGGGTTAATTAAAAATTTAATTTACATACAAAAGCAAGGACAACTCTATTGAGCGGTCCTTGTTTTTTCAGAATCCAATCAAAATTTAATCCCTTATGCAGCGGATAGACAAATAATCCCAGGTATCGTAGTACGTCATTGTCCGCGCCGTCAAAGTCTGCGTTTCAAAAAACACGCCATTCATAGTATAATCATCATCCGTTCCGCGGCTACTTGTCCATAGCAAAGCAACGTAGCCATCATTTTTCTTTCCGCCAAGGCCGTTACTAGCAATCCCCGAAACAGGTA